>JAGWSF010000197.1 GCA_028876385.1 Acidobacteriota bacterium
CACACAGGACGGCGACTGCCGGTCCTACGTGTTCACACCTCCGGGATCGGACCCGCACCCGGCGGTGATCTTCTACATGGACGGGCTCGGGATCCGCCCGACCATATTCGACATGGGCCAGCGGCTCGCCGACTACGGCTATGTGGTGCTCGTGCCCGACATGTTCTACCGGGTCGGGCCCTACGAGCCCCTCGATCCCAAGGAGGTCCTCGCTTCGGGTGACGTGCGGGCGGCACTGGCTCCCTATTTTTCTTCGACCGACAACCGCCGGGCCGGTGAGGACACCGGAGCGTTCCTCGCCTACCTCGACACCCGTGATGACGTGGCCGGGACCAAGGTGGGCACGACCGGCTACTGCATGGGCGGAGGGATGTCGCTGACCGCGGCGGGAACCCACCCCGACCGGATCGCTGCCGCCGCCAGCTTCCACGGCGGCAACCTGGCCACCGACTCCGAGATGAGCCCCCACCTGCTGGCGCCGTCGATGGCCGCCCGGGTCTACGTGGCCGGCGCCGACCAGGACAACTCCTACCCCCCCGAGATGGCCGAACGGCTGGACCAGGCGCTGAGCGACGCCGGCGTGGACCACCGCTGCGAGATCTACCCCGGGGCCATGCACGGCTGGACGATGGCGGACTTCCCGATCTACGACGAGGCGGCCGCCGAACGCCACTGGCAGGAGTTGGCCACCCTGTTCGCCGAGACCCTCACCTGATCCCGGCTGACCGACCGGACCGACCGACCGGACCGACCCGCGGCCGACCCGGCTGACCGACTCGGCTGACCGGCTGGCCGACCCGGCTGACCGGCTGACCGACCGGACCGACCCGCGGCCGACCCGGCTGACCGGCCGGCCCACCACCGATTGGGCGAGCCGCCCGCGGGACGCCCGCAGAGGGCGACCCGCGGCGGCGGCCGGTGGGTCAGGGGGAGGCCATGAGCTCGACCCTGGTCCCGTCGGGGTCGGCCAGGAACACCAGCTCGACGCCGGGGCTCTGGCGGGTCGCCGGCAGGAGGGTTCCCCCGAAGCGCTGGAGCCGGTCGGCTACGGCGTCGACGTCCGAGACCCAAAAGGACAGGTGGGTGAGACCCAGCTGGTTACGGCGCAGCGACGGCGTCCCCTCGGCGGCCGGAGTGTTCCACTCCAGCAACTCGATGCGCAGCGAGCCATGGGTGATCATCTGCGAGACGATCACGGCCCGCTCGCCGACCTCGAGGGCGTGGCCCAGACCGGGCAGCTGATCGGTGTCGAGCTCGTAGCGCTCGGCCGGTTCGCAACCCAGGCCGTCGCAGTAGAAGCTCATGGAGCGGGCCAGATCGGTGACACACAACCCGATGTGGGACCAGCGGGGGACGGCCTCAGTGCTCATCGCGGACTCGTCGCGATCGGCCCGGGGCCAACATAGGTCTTGGCGTTCATGGCTACAGCCTGCCCGACCGGAGACCCGCCATGGTCGCCGGGTCGCCGCGGAAGACAAAGGAAAAGGTATCCGTGCCCGGCCGAGGTAGCCGCCGTAGATTCGACGGTGGTGGCAGAAGCCCAACCGCCGTCGGCGGACACACCCAAAGGAGCGCCGCCGCACGTCCACGAAGTGTCACCGGCGCTCGGCCGGGCGCTGCACGGCCACGCTCCGCCGTGGGTCAAGGACTTTGATGATCTGGCCTACGAGTGGAGGCGTCTGTTCGCCGAGTTCGTCGGGACGTTCCTCCTCGTGGTCGTCGCGGCCGGCGCGGGGGTCATCGACGCCACCTCCCACGGGATGATCGGTCGGGTCCCGTCGGTCGTCGCCCCGGCCCTCATGGTGATGGCGGTCATCCTCTCGGTGGGCGCCGTCTCGGGGGCGCACCTCAACCCGGTCGTGAGCGTGGCCTTCGCCCTCCGCCGCGAGTTCCCCTGGAAGCGCATCGCCGGGTACGTGCTGGCGCAGATGGCCGGGGCCGTGGCCGCCGTACTGACCCTGTGGGCCATGTTCGGCAAAGCCGGCTCGCTCGGGGCCAACCTGCCGGGCGCCCACACCTCCGACCTGCGGGCCATGGTGATGGAGATCCTGCTCACCTTCGGCCTGGTCACGACCATTCTCGGGACGGCCTCCGGTGCTCAGAACGTCGGGCCCCTGTCAGCCCTGGCGGTGGCCGGCTACATCGCGCTCGCCGGTCTTTGGTCGAGCCCGGTGAGCGGCGCATCCATGAACCCGGTGCGGTCGCTGGCGCCGGACCTGTTCAACGGGCGGATCGGGAGCGTCTGGATCTACCTGGCCGGGCCGACGGTCGGGATGCTCGTCGCCGTCGCCGTCGCATGGGTACTCCGGGGTCCCGGGGGCGATGCCACCGCGGCCCACGCCGCTCAGGGATCGCTCGGGGTCCTTTTTGTCCATGAGCATCCGTCGACCCACGATCGCAACGAGTAGAGCGGAGGGCGAACGGAATGGGGGAAGGAAAAAGGGATGGCGAGAAGCGGTTGCGCCTCGGTAAATCCCGGCCAGAGCACTGGAAGGACGACCCCGATGGGCACGACTTCCCGGCGGCCGCGAGCTACCTGGGCCTGCTCGCCGACGGTCAAACAGTAGAAGCGCTCATCTCGGCGCTGCGCCGCGCCCCGACCCGGCACGCCAAGGCCAAAGACCTGCTTCGGGCCAGCCGGCTCGCTCTCCTCGGCACCGACAACGCGCACGTCATCGCCGACCTGGACAAGGTGCGCGACGGAGAGCCTCTCTCGCCCGTCCTGCTCGTCCGTGGCGCCCTCCGCCATGACACGCCGCTCACCGTCGCCGACGGCTACCACCGGATCTGCGCGAGCTACCACCTCGACGAGAACGCCGACATCCCCTACCGGATCGTCGATCTCCCGCCGGCCGAAGCGGGGGAGCGACCCGAGGTCAAAGTGAAGGCGCCGGGCCGGGCCGTCCGTGGGGAGAAACCGATTGACTGACTGACTCAGTCAGTTTATGGTACGGGTTGGTGCCCCGTCCATCGCCCGGTGATCGCCTCGAAAGTTTGGCCCAGGCGGCCACCGTGGCGTTCGGCCGCCACGGCTACCGCGGTACCCGGATGGCTGACGTGGGCGTGGCCGCCGGGATGTCGGCCGGGTCGGTGTTCAACTACGTGGAGAGCAAAGAGGCGCTGTTCCACCTGGTCTTCAACCGGGCGTTCGAACCCGACGGTGACGGTCCGCCGGCCCTTCCCATCCCCACTCCGCCGCCGGGGCGGACGGCGGCCCAGATCGAAGCCCATCTGCGGTCCCTTCCCGTTCCCTGCCTCAAAGCGGCCCTCGCCGCCGACGACCCGGCCGACGTCGGGGCCGAACTGCGGGGCATCGTCCTGGAGCGCTACACCATCCAGGAGGACCTGTGGCCGGTCCTGGCGGTGATCGAACGCTGCGCCGCCGAGGTCCCCGAGATCGAGGAGTTCTACTACCGGCGGACCCGGGTCGGGTACTTCGGTCGCCTGGCCGCCTACCTCGAGAAGCGGGCCGCATCCGGTCATCTGCGTGCCATGCCGGACTTCGCGGTGGCCGCCCGCATCGTTTCGGAGATGATCTCGTGGTTCGCCTGGCACCGCAAAGAGGGCCGCGACGCCCACCTGTTCACCGACGACTCCGCCCGCGACACGGTGGTGGCCTTCGTGGGCGCCGCCCTGCTCCCCCCGTCGGCGTCATGACCAGCCCGGCAGCCTCAACGTTGGGTACCGAGGGGCCGGCCCGTCGCGACGCGCCGCTTCTGTGGAAGCCCGCGGTGTTCGGGGTGGCGGCCGCCTTCGTGGCCCTCGAACTGGCCCTGTCGGCCCGGTACGGGTTTCACCGCGACGAGCTGTACTTCCTGGCCTGCTCTCGCCACATGGCCTGGGGCTACGTGGACCAGCCGCCCTTCGTGCCCGCCGTAGCCTGGCTGGCCACCCATCTGTTCGGGACCTCGGCGCCGGCGCTGCGGGTGTTCCCCGCCCTCGCCGGCGGGCTCACCGTCGTGCTGAGCGCCCTGATGGGCCGCCAACTGGGTGGCGGAAAGCTGGCTCAACTGCTGGCCGCCCTGGCCGGGGCTACGTCGCCTCAGGTGCTCGCGGCGTTTCATCTGTTGTCCACGGCCAGTTTCGACATGATGTTCTGGGCCGCCATCTGCTACCTCGTGCTGCGCTGGATGTCGAGCGGCGACGACCGCTGGTGGCTGGCGATCGGTGCGCTGAGCGGGGTGGCGCTGCTGAACAAGGACAACGTTTTGTTCCTCCTTTTTTCCCTGGCCGCCGCGCTACTGCTCGGAGGTCGGGCCCGGGATCTGGTCAACCCGTGGCTGGCGGCGGGAATCGTGGCGGCTCTGGTCATCTGGTCTCCCAACATCGACTGGAACGCCCGTCACCGGTGGGCCGCCGTATCGATGATGCACAGCCTCCACCAGGAGAACTCGTCGCTCGGCGCATCCATCGGTTTCATCCCGTCGCAGTTGATCGTCGTCGGTCCGCTGCTGATCGCCCTGTGGTGGCCGGGGCTGCGCCGCCTCCTGCGGCAGCCTTCCGTCAAACCGATGGGGGTGGCCTTCCTCGTCGCCGTCGCCCTCTACACCCTCGGTGGCGCCAAGCCGTACTACCTGGCCGGCTTCTACTTCGTGCTCTTCGCCGCGGGGGCGGTTCAGGCCGAGCAGCGGGCGACCAGTCGGACTGACCGGGCTAGCCGTGCCGACCGGGCTAGCCGTGCCGACCGGGCTAGCCGTGCCGACGGGGGCGGCCGGGCCGACGGGGGCGGCCGGGCCGACGGGGGCGGCCGTGTCGACCGTGCCGATGGGGTCGGCCGTACCTACCGTGCCGGACGTGCCGGACGTGCCGACGGGGGCGACCGGGCCGACGGTGCGGCCCCGGACCCTGCCCGGCTACCGGCCCCGGCGACCCGCCGGTGGATGGCGGTCATGTTGGTTGGGCTGTTGGTGGTCCTCCCCCTCACCGAGCCCGTCCTGCCCCAAAGCACGCTGCCGTCCGGGGCGTGGGAGTCCAAGATCAACAAGGACCTCAGCGCCACAGTCGGTTGGCCCGACCTGGTCCGCCAGGTCGCGGCGGTCGCCGACACCCTGCCCACCCAGCAGCGGGCCGATCTCGTGGTCTTCACCGGCGACTATGGAGCGGCCGGAGCCGTCGACCTCTGGGGCCCACGCTACGGCCTGCCCCACGCCATCAGCGGACAAAACAACTACTGGTGGTGGGGCCCGGCCGGGGCCCGCGACGGGGCCACCACCATCGCCGTCAACCTGTCCCGGTCCTATCTGCTCACCATCTTCACCGAGGTCACATCCGCCGGGGTCGTCCGCACCCCCGGCCACGTATGGACCGAGGAGCGGGACGAACCGATCTGGGTATGCCGGGGCCAGAAGGTGACCTGGGCGGCGGCGTGGCCGGCCGCCCGCCACTACGACTGACCCCGAACAAGGGCCGGCGGGCCGACAGGCAGTCCCTGTGGACGGCTCGCCCCTCGGCCAGGAGATCGTCACCCCACTACGACGACGTGGTTGCTCGCCGCGACGGGCCCCTATGCCAGCCGGCTAAACCGGTCAGGGAGTGCGGCCCGTTCGCCCCGCCATCACGTGGGCGGCCCGACTGAGCGGGCCGCTACAGTTCCCGGCCACTGTGAAGATCGGCGTGATATCGGACGTGCACTGCCACGTCGCCGCGCTCGAAGCGGCGCTCGACCTCATGGCCGGTCAGGTCGACGAGGTCCTCGTCGCCGGTGACGTCGTCTACGAGTACCGATTCAGCAACGATGTGGTCGGCCACCTGCGCCGGAGGGGCTTTCCCTGCATTCAGGGCAACCACGAGATGGTGCTGCTCGGCCCCGGCGGGGTCCGGGCCCGCTCGGGGCCGGCCGTCGACACCGACGCGCTGGAGTGGATGAGCACCTGGCCCTACCGACTAGACCTGGATCTGGGGGGCCGGGCGGTAACGATGGTCCACTCCACCCCGTGGCCTCCTTTCAACGATTACCTCACCGAGAACGACCCGGCCTGGTTGCGTTGCCGCGACCTGGAGGCCGACCTGCTGCTCACCGGGCACACCCACGTTCCTATGACCAGGACGGTGGAGGGGACGCTGATCGTCAATCCTGGCTCGCTCGGCGAGTCGCGTGAGTTGGGCGCCCGCGACCAGGCGTCGTTCGCGGTGGTGGACCTGGACCGCATGGAGGCGAACATCGTCCGCTTCCCCAACCCCGGCTGACGCAAACCGTTCCGGGCCGCCGCGCCGCTCACCCGACCGTGACCGCCACGATGGGGGCGTTCAGGTGGGTGGCGCCGAGGCTGCCGAGGAAGGCGGCGTGGCCGAAGGTGAATATGCCTCCGTCGGCGGCGGTGAGCCAGTATCCGGTTCCGTCGGGGGTGGTGGCTATTCCCACGATGGGGGCGTTGAGGTGGGCGTTGCCGAGGCTGCCGAGGAAGGAGGCGTGGCCGAAGGTGAATATTCCTCCGTCGGCGGCGGTGAGCCAGTATCCAGTTCCGTCAGGGGTGGTGGCTATTCCCACGATGGGGGCGTTGAGGTGGGTGGCGCCGAGGCTGCCGAGGAAGGCGGCGTGGCCGAAGGCGAATATGCCTCCGTCGGCGGCGGTGAGCCAGTATCCGGTTCCGTCGGGGGTGGTGGCTATTCCCACGATGGGGGCGTTGAGGTGGGCGTTGCCGAGGCTGCCGAGGAAGGAGGCGTCGCCGAAGGTGAACACCCCGCCGTCGGCGGTCGCCACCCAGTACCCGGCCCCGTCGGGAGTGGAGGCCAGGCCGACCACCGGAGCCCGCAACCCCACGGTGGTGAGATCACCGTAGAGGTGGGCGTCGCCGAAGGCGGCGACCGTCCCTGACTGGTTGACCGTCCAGTAGCCCCGGCCGTCAGGCGTGGACGCGGCGGCCACCACCGTCGAGGTCGATCGTCCGCCCCCCGAGCCGAAGAAGCCGGCACCGCCCAGGGCGAACACCCCGCCGTCGCTCCCGATCAGGCGGTACCCCGCCGTGGACCCGCCCGGCGTGGTCGGGGTACCGGCGAGGATCGGGTTGGACTCCTGCGACTCGGCTCCGAGACCTCCGTTGAACGCGGCGACGGTGAATACGTAGGTGTGACCGGAGGTGAGCCCGGTGATGTCCTCGGTGGTGGTGGTCGTGGTGAAGCTGTAGCTCTGCGGGCTGCTGCCCGGTACGGACGTGTCGAGGACCTTGACGGTGTAGCCGGTGATCGCCGCTCCGCCCGGATCGCTCGGGGTCTGCCACGAGACGGTGACGGCGTTCGACGCCGTCTTGGTGGCGCTAACCGCCGTAGGGGCGGAGGCCGGCGCCGGAGGGCTGATGTCCACCGTGAAGGTATGCGTCGGGGCGTCGTTGAGATCGGCATCCCGGGCGGAGTAGGTGACGGTGGTCGTGCCCGGCTGGTCGATCACAAGGTCGGCGGTCGAACCGGCGACCAAGGTGTAGGGGATGGTCTCAGCCCCGCTGGTGCTCAAGTTGACGTTCTGGATGGCGACCCCGTTGGAGCCGGTCGCGCTCAGATGGACCCTCACCGACGTCCCGTAGGGGAACGGACCGGCGCTGGGTGCACCCGGGGTGGTGCTGGCGGTGACCGTGGGCGTGGTGGCCTGCGCCGCCGCGGCAAAAGCGAACCCCGGATCCGAGGTGAGACCGACGGTCATGTTGCCTCCGCCGGCGGCGATGACGTTCCCTGCGCCGGCGGCGATGACGTTGCCTGCGCCGGCGGCGATGACGTTGCCTGCGCCGGCGGCGATGACGTTGCCTCCGCCGGCGGCGATCACACTGGCGCCGGTGATCTGCAGGTTGCCTCCGCCGGCGGCGATGACGTTGCCTCCGCCGGCGGCGATGACGTTGCCTGCGCCGGCGGCGATGACGTTGCCTCCGCCAGCAGCTATCACGTAGTCGCCGGCGTTCAAGGCCGAGATCCGTTGCGTGGGAACGCCGGTCAGCTCGGTGAACGGTCCGTTGCAGACGGTGGTGCCGTTCTGGTGACTCACCGAGGCGCAGAACAGCACGTTGTTGGTGGAGCTGCCGTTGGGGGTGTTGATCGACTGGGTGGCACCCTGCCACCAACTGGAGATGGCGTTCTCGGTGGCCGCCACTACGTTGCCGATCGTGGTGGCGACCTGGGCGGCGCCGCTCTCGAAGCTGCCTATCAGCCCGGAGAAGAAGCTGCTGAGGCTCTGGGCGTGCACACCAGTGGCGCTCGAGGTGGCGGTTGCAGTGTCGATGGTGACCACCAGGGGCTGGGTCAGGTTCACAGCCGGGGTCCAGGCCACCGCGAAGCCGCCCTGAGACTGGACGTTCGGGCCGAGCTCCGACTGGAGGGTGGTGGCGTCCCCGTGGAAGACCGACACCTGGGTCCCTGCGGCGAAGGTGCCCGGAGCGGCGGTCAGCAGGACCGTGGAGCCGTCCAGCGTCACACACGCCGTGTCCTTGACCACCAGCGGCCCGCAGGTGGTGCTCTGCAGGCTGCCGTCGGCGGCGACCGTCACGGTGGCGTCAGGCGCCGCGGCGGTGAAGGCGGTCGAGCTGTCGACGCTGCCCGTCGGGGGGTTGACATTGACGTCTACGGTGGCCTGGTAGTCCTTGCCGCTGGCCGGGTCGTGCATCACCACGTAGGCACCCCACCCGCCGGCCGGGCTGCCCCGCTCGTAGGTGCACGTCGCCGAGGTGGCGGAGGGCCCGGCACTGGTTGCGGTGCCGCCGTCGCCGCAGTAGTAGGCGAACGTGGCGCCGGGTGGAATCGACGAGCCGCTGGCGTCGAGGGCCACTGTCAGTGGAGCAATCCCAGAAGTGTGGTCGGCGCTCAGCGTGGCGTCGGGAACCGTGACCGTCACCGAGGAGGTCGAGGTGGCGGTCCCCCCCGTGCTGTCGGTCGCGGTCACCGACACCTGGTAGGTGCCCGTCGAAGTGAAAGTGTGGGACACGGTCGGGCCTGTGGCGGTGGTCTGGTCAGCCGGGTTGGAGGCGTTGGTGAACGTCCAGGTGACACTGGAGTCGAGCACCGGGTTCCATACGTCACCAACGCCGACCGAGAAGGTGGCGGGGTCCCCCTGGAAGGCTGCCGGAAGGGACAGCACCGGTCCCAGCACCAGACCGCCGACCAGACCCGCCACCCGCACGACGTCGTTGCCGTTGACCGCCTCCACCCAGGCGGCGATCCCGTCGCCTTGCCCGTCGGTGGCCACCCGCTGGCTGCTCGCCGAGTCGCTGGTCGAGGTGAGCTCGCTCACCGTCGACCAGGTGCCGTCGCTGTGGCGGACCGCCGCCGATGTCCCGCTCTGGTAGGTGCGCAGGTCGGTGTGGGTTCCCACCACGACCGCCTGGCCGGTCGAGTCGAGGGCCACGTCCATGGGTACGTATTGGTCGGTGTAGGTCCCGCGGGGCACGAAGGGGCCGGTCGGGACGGCGGTCCAGCTCTGGCCGGTTCCGGCGGGATGGAAGTAGTCGTAGCCCGCCTCCACGGCTATGGCATCGCCCGCCGTGTCGACCGAAACCGTCCCGAAGTAGTTCGCCGCGGCATCGAAGCTGGGCTGGCCGGCTGGCCGGTAGGCCAGGTAGGAGGCACCGGAGGGGTGGGACCAGGCCAGCGCCACCGACCCGTTGGATCCGACGGCAAGGTCCAGCGACGGCTGCTCGCCGACCGGGGCGTCCACGATCTGGCTGTTGCCGAAGTGGTTGGTGCCGAAGGCTCCGGTGTCGTGCGTCCGGTCAGCCACCGCCACGCCCCACGCCGTGCAGTAGAAGCAGCCGCTCTGGGCGCCGGGGGAGTACACCACGACGGCGTTCCCGGCCCCGTCGAAGGCCACCTGTGGGTCGCCAGCCCGGCCGGGGGGGTTGCCCGTGGAGTCGAGGATGGCCTCCGGTGCCGACCACGCCGAGGTGGCTCCGGCGGGCCGGTAGGCGACCATGGGCGCGACCCAAGTCTGCCCGTAGTTAGGTCGGCCCCAGCCGATGATGGCGTTGCCGGAGTCGTCTATGGCCACCGAGGCGCCGTTCTCGGGGCAGTTGCCGTAGCCACACTGCGCGTAGTCCAAAGAGGGCGCGATCTCCTGCGGTGCCGTCCAGGCGCTGGTCGCGCCGGCCGGCCGGTAGGCGGCGTAGAGGCCATCGGCTTGTTCCCAGGCGATGACGGCGTCGCCGTTGCCGCCCACCGCCACCCTCGGCTCGGTGATGGCGACCGCCCCGGTGGTGAGATTCGACGTCTGCCAGGCGGCTCCTCCCTGCCCGGGCCGGTAGGAGACGGTCACCGTGCCGGGGCCATTGCTGTTGGCCATCCCGGACAGCCACCCGACCGCCGCATCCCCGGCCTTGCCCATGGCGACGTCGATCCGGTCGTTGCCCAGAATCGGGTCATTCCCCCCAGCGGGGGTCAGAGTTGACGCTGCGGTCCAAACCGGCGCCGGATTGCCGGCGGTGGCCTTGCCCACCCCTGCCAGCAGACCGGCCGCGACGAGAGCTGTGGCCGCCAGCCCGGCCATCGAACGGTGTCGATCATTCCTGGTCACTTTTGGTCTCCTGTGGCTGATCGGAGTCCGTCCTCCAGCCCCTGACAGCGCGACACCAACTCGTCGACGCTCCTCAGAGGCTCCCTGGCTCCGGCTTCTACGTGTTCGACCTCACCCACCAACTCGCCTGATGACAGCCGATCGGCGTCCACGCGCAGTACGAAGGAGATGAGCATCGGCCGGACGGTATGAGCCGACCGTCACCGTGACGTCAGACACGCGCTACATAAGCGTCACGCGACGGACTATTTCCTTCTGGCCCTCAGTGACTAGTTCGTCAGGATCGACTGTTCGACCGTCTGGCCGGCCGGCGAGAGGGACAAGCCGATCTCGGCCAGAGCCCTCCTGGCTCGCCGGAGGACCGACAGGGCCTCGACCCCACGGCCGGCCTCCTGGAGCACCGAGGCGGCTCTGACGTAGGGTCCCTCGTCGTGGCGGTTGGCCACGATGGCGTCTTCGAGCAGGGCGACCGCCCCGTCCACGTCACCTTTGGATGCGCATTCCCGGGCCACCAGGTAGAGGACTTCCAGGTGTCGCCGGCGGAGACGCTCCCGGAGGCCCACGGCCCGCGAAACCTCGCGGTCTCCGGGCAGCAGCTCACCCCGGTACAGGTCCAGGGCCGACCTGGCCAACTGTCCCCAGCACCGATCATCGGCAGCTTTGGCGGCGATCGCCGCCAGCGCGGTCGCCTCGAACATCCGGGCGTCGGTCTCGATGCCAGGAGCGAGAGCGATGCGGTCTCCGGACCGGGTGACGATGGGGCCGCACCGCTGGCGCAACCGACTCAAGAGAGTCCGCAGGCGGTTGCGCCCAGCATCGGGGTTGGCATCGGGCCACAACTCGTGGATGAGCTCATCGGCTGGGAGGCGCCCGGCGAGGGACACGATCTTCACGGCCAGGCCGACGGTGCCGGTGGGGCAGGAGTCCTGGGCGCCGACCACGTCGATATCGAATTCTCCGAGAAGTCTGATCCGACCGGCCCGGCCAGAATCGGTGTCGGTGTCGGTGTCGGTGTCGGTGTCGGTGTCGGTGTCGGTGTCGGTGTCGGTCGACAGAACCGCGGTGAGGTCGGCCGGGGCCCGGGAGGCCAACTCGGCGGCCATCTCCGGGAGCCTTCCCGCGGATACGCCGAGCTTCTCCAGCGCCGAGGCCAGGTGGTCCGCGACCTCCTGCTCGGGGATGGCCAATGCCGCCGAGATGTCCACCGATGAGGCCCCCAGCGATGCGGCCATGGCCACCTGGTGCTCGGCCGGGGTGAGCGACCGTGAGGGCATCGTCGGGAGTCCCGGGTGGAGGCCGAACCGGTCGAGGGCGCTCAGCGTCTGACGCTCCCATCCCGCCGCGCCGATATCCCCGAACAACGAGAGCGCATCCAATAGAGCCGCCTCCGCGCCGGGCCGGTCGCCCCTCCGGTGCAGGGGGCCTCCGAGGCTCAGCTGGGTCCGGGCCCGGGCGAAGCGCCAGGTGGGGCCGTCGTAGAGTCGGATCGCCTCTCGGTAGAGACGCTCGGCTTGGTCGTCGTCGCACAGCGCGGCCTTGCACCGGCACACCGCGGCGCTGGCGCGCCCCCGGCCCGAGCCGGTGTTGCTCGACCTCTCGAGGTCGGCGAGCACCGTCCAGGCCCGGTCGATATCCCCTGTGTCGCGGTAGGCGTCGATCAGATCGGCCCGCCAGAGCATGAAACCGGGATCGCTCCGTGCCGCTGAGTCGGGCGTGGCGGCGAGCACCTCCAGCCAGCGGATGGCCTGGTCCGGCCGACCCTCGCCGAGCTCCAATAGGCCGAGCGCGGCGAGAGCAGAGGCGCGGATGGCAGGCGGTGCAGAAGCCCGCTCCAGTAGCCGGCTGCAGCGGATACGGCATCGCTCGGCCCGCCCCAGGACGGCCTCGGCGACGGCCAGTACCGCTGTGGAGGAGGTGGCCACCGTCGGCTGCGCGGTCATGGCGGCCAGCTCTGAGGCCTCCTGTGCCGCCGCCGCGGCCGCCAGCGGGTCGCAGAGTCTGTGCCGTAGCAGGGCGGTGACGGTTAGCACCGCGGCGAGCGCCCCGTAGGCGTCTGCCTCCCGGGCCGCTCCCTCGAACCGGTCCAGGACCCTCGCCGCGGTGGCGTGGTGCTCCGACCAGATCATGGCCAAGGGAGCGATCACCGCCACCATCGGGTCTTCGAAGAGCAACGGCTTGGAGCGGCACTCCTCCTCGAGCTCCGCCGACAGCGTGCCGGCGCCCCTGCGGTCACCCAAAGCCAGCTGGGCGGAGCCGGCGACCAGCCGGGCCATGGCCTGCGACGTCTCGTCGGCTCGCGCCGACCAGCTGACCGCGTCGGCCGCCGAGCTCGACGCTTCGCCGACACGACCCGAGCGCAGGGCCGACGCCGACGCCGCGGCGGCCATCCGGACGGCCCAGTCCGGGCTGCGCTCCGCCGCGGCCGTCGCCTGCTCGGTCAGGTACCTCCTGCCGTCGAGCTCGTGGCCCGACACCAGGAGGATCCTGCCCCGAAGCCAGGAGGCCCTCGACCGCAGCCGCGGGGGGAGGCCGGTGTCGAGCAGCTCGTCCACCGTCCGACGTGCCGTCTCGGTGCGCCCGACGGCCAACCAGTCGGTGGCCGCGTTCATCATGCGGGCGGCTCTCGGCGCGGCTCTCGGGGTCAGCCGGGCTGAGCCCGCGAACAGCTCGGCGGCGACGACCAGGCGGTTCTCGGACCTGGTCGCTTCGGCGGCTGCCAGGACACGATCGGCAACTTCCAGGCGCGGTGTCTCGGCGCCGCGCAGCAGGTGCCATGCCTCGGACTCCATGTCGCCGGCCTCCCTGCACACGCCGGCGAGGGCTTCATGTATCCGGGCCCGTTCCTCCGAGGCGGCGGAGTGGTACAGCGCGCTCAGGAGCAGCGGCTGCTCGAGTCCTTCGTCGATGCCCGGCCCGGCTCCCAGTCGGGCGACGGCGGCGGCGTAGACGTCGGGGGTGGGCGCGGCGGCGGCCGCCACCAGAGCCGTCCGGCGAGAGTCTTCAGGTAGGGCCCCCAGCGCCGCGGCGAAGGAGCTGATCAGTTGGGGTCCGACGTCTGGTGGGTAGGGCAGTGGGCGCCGGCCGGCCAGTTCGTCGGCGCTGAGGCTTGACGCCAGATGGCGGAGGGCCTGCGGGTTGGCGCCGGTGGCCGCGATCAGACGGTCGGCCACCCGCGATGCGACCGGTCCGCGAGCGTGGCGGGCGAGTATCGCTCGGGCGGCTCGGGCATCGAGGGCCGGAAGCGTAACCGTCGGGAGACCCGCTAGAGCCCGTGCGGCGTCGCTGTCGGCCCGGACCGCGAAGACCGTCGAGGCTCGCAAGGTTGACGGTGCGCAAGCGCTGGTCAGGAGGGCCTGGAGGGTCTCGGGCTCCAGCCGGTCGGCGTCGTCGACGACGACGATGCGGGGTAGGGTGCCAGGCGGCGCGACTGGGGGGTCGATCTCGGCGCCGGGAGAAAAGGCCGCTACTCGATAAGGCAGTCCCGCGAGCGCGCAGTCCACGAGGGTGGTCTTGCCGCTTCCTGGCTCGCCGACCACCACGCACAGCGGCTGGTAGCTGTCGCCGCCGGGGAGCAACTGCCTCAGCCGGACTATCTCGAGGTCGCGCCCCATGAGCTCGCAGTCGCCGCCGGCATGTGGTCGAGGCTGTGGCCGGAGGAAGCCGTCGGCCTCTTCCCGCTCTGGTCCCTGGGCTATCTTGCGGCTCCCCTCACACTGGACCGCGAAGTATAACCAGGCCCGGGTAGACCGGTAACTTACGGCCAGTACCCGTAGGCGGCCCTCCGCCGGGGATTCCGGCTGGCAGGTCGAGGGCGACGCGGTCAGGGACGGGCGGTCGAAGCGAACCGGGGTCCGACTGATGGCCCGGACCGAACAGCCGTCCGGACCGTCGGAGAGTCGGGGCACAACCGTACCCGGGCCCGACGCCCGAACGCCTATGGAGACACCGGCGCCGGCGCCGGCGCCGGAGATGGCGCTGGCGCCGGCGTCCGTTTTCGAGGCGCCGAGATCAGGAGGTGAGCAGGGCCAACCGGGGGCCCGAGGGAGCCCTCAGCTGGTCCCGTCCCGGCCCCGGTCCCGGCCACGTCGGGGCCAGGACCAGGTGGGTGGCGAGCAGGGTCACCGACCCGGCGTGGTTCGTCGGGCCCCGGCCTGCGGGACGGGGCCCCTGGCCCGCCGCGGCCCGGGCGGCGTCGGGGTCCGAGGCTTGGGGGTCCAGGGGGGTGCTGGGGTCCGGGGCTTGGGGGTCCGGGGCTGGCTCGATGCGCACCCACCACCGCGGGCCGTAGCGGCCGGCGCCGCTCATCCTCCAGTTGCGGCGTCCCCCGAGGGCATCGACCGCCGGACGGCTGAGGCCGCCCAGGCAGATCCGCCATCCCGCCAGCCGCAGATCGACCACCCCGGCGGCCACTGCCGAGGCGTACCCCCCGGCGGACACGCCGGAGGCGTCTCCACTAGCGGCCACTGCCGAGGCGTAGCCGCTGGGGGCCACGCCGGTGGGCGACGGCGAGGGCGAGGCGACCGAGGCGACCGAGGTGAACGCGGCGACCGAGGCGACCGAGGCGACCGAGGCGGACGCAGCGACCGAGGTGAACGCGGTGACCGGGGTGGCCGAAGCTGCCAGGTCCCGCAGCGTCTCGGCCATGAAGCGCTCGTGGTCGGCGACCACGGCCCTTTGGCGTCGGCGCCAGCGGAGGCGCTCGAGGCGGGAGAGGGCGTCGAGGGGATCGGTCCCCCCGAGGGGGTCGAAGCGGGGGGTGTGAACGCAGGCGGTCATGGTCAGGCTCCTCAGCTGTGTACGAGCGGGCGGTTACCCACCGCCGGCTCCGGATCGTCCTCTCTCCACCCGATGCGGTCGTGCAGACGGCGCAGCGGTGGCGGCGACCACCAGTTGGCGTCACCGGCGAGACGCATGAAGGCGGGGACGAGCACGCCGCGCACCAGGGTGGCGTCGATGCCGATGGCCAGTGCCGTGCCGAGCCCGAACAGTTTGATGAAGCTGACGCTCGACAGCCCGAAGGCCACGAACGTGATCATCAAAAGGCCGGCGGCGGTGGTGACCATCCGGCCGGAGCGGGCGATGCCCCCGGTGACGGCCTCGTCGTTGGTGAGCCCCCCGTCGTGGAGCTCCTTGATCCGGGACAGGATGAACACCTCGTAGTCCATCGACAGCCCGAAGGCGATGCAGAACAGCAGCAGCGGCATGGTCGTACTCGTCGGGCCCGGGGTGAAACCGAGGACACCGGCGAGGTGGCCGTCCTGGAACACCCACACCAGGGCCGCCGCCCCGCCGGCGACGACGGTGACCGGCCCCGGCGCCCGGGTTCCGACGCTCAAGGCGTCGACGAGGGCGGTCGTGCGGTTCTTGACCGTCGAGTCGGTGCCGGCGACGCGGGCGGCGACCACGGCCTGGGTGCCGTCCCGGGAGCGCAGGCCGCCGGCGTGGGTCGGCCAGTAGGAGCTGACTGCCTCGACCCCCGGCGACGCCGCCAGCCGCTGGGTCAGGCGCTCGCCGGCGGCGGCCACGGCCGCCCCGTCGACGGTCCCGGTGCGGGCCGTCACCACGAACAGCAGGTTGGCCGGGCCACCGAAGTCGGCCCGGATGCGGTCACTCGCCACCTGTGAAGGGGCGGTCGGGCTGACGAACCCGCCGGACTTCAGCTGGCCCGAAGCGTGGACGCCCAGAGCGGCGGCGACGGCGAGCAGGACGATGGCGGCGGCGAGCACAGCTCGGCGGCGGACGGTTACGAGGTGGCTGACGGCGTTGAACATCGTGGCTCTCCGGGGCTCGGGGTGTCGCCGACGACTCTGCTGCACTCAATGCTCTCTTTCAAGAGCAGTTGTAACAAATGTTGGTAGTAGTCGCGCAAGTGAGCATGGAATGCAGTTAGTGGTGACCGTCGGTTACACTCGGCGATATGTCCCAGCTCATGACCCGGCGCGAGCGTGTCCGGGCGGGCACCGTCGCCGAGATCAAGGAGCTGGCCTGGCAGCAGCTGGCCACCACCGGACCCCTGGCCTTGTCGCTGCGGGCCATCGCCCGCGAGATGCAGGTGACGTCGTCGGCCCTGTACCGCTATTTCCCGAGCCGGGAGGCGCTACTCGCGGCCCTGGTGTGCGACGGATTCGCGTCTCTGGCCGACGCTCTCGAAGAGGCCGACGAGCAGGCCCGGGCCCACCCCGGCCCGCCCGGTGATCGCTGGCTGCGCGTCGCCGGGGCTCATCGGCGCTGGGCTCTCGCTCATCCCACGGCCTATTCGCTGGTGTTCGGGTCGGGGTGCGACGGCTACGAGATCGAGTTACCCGCCATCAAGGAGCAGATGTTCCGGGGAGCGGGGGTCCTGTTTCGGGTGATGATCGAGAGCATCGAGTCCGGCGAGTGCGACCCGTCCGGGCTCCACGAGCGCCTGACCGAGCCGATGCGGGCCCAGCTCGCCGAGTGGAGGAAGGACCTCGGCGTGGCCGACGTCGATCTCGACGAGGCCGGACTGTCAGCGGGCCTGTTCGCTTGGACGGCGTTGCACGGGGCGGTGGCCCTCGAGTTGTTCGAGCACCTGCCGCCGCAATTCCTGCCGGCCGACGCCTACTTCGACCAGACCATGCGCTACGTCCTCGAAATCCTCGGCTGCCGCAGCGCGTCGTAGCGGCTCGGCGTCGAAGCGGCGGATCGGAGGCGACCGCCGTTGCGGCCGGCGCTCGGACCTACGAGGAGTGGCGGCGGCCCCCGACGTAGCGGGCCGGATGGGCCAGCCAGTAGAAGTTGATGGTGTAGCCCCACCCGAAGGATTTGGGCGGAAAAAGCCGTGGTTCATCGGGGTTCCAGGCCCGGGAGCGGACCCGACCGACGGTCGGCTTCCGCCAGTCGTAGGGCATCCCCGCTAGCTCACCTCGGTGGCGCTCCGGTTGGCCCGGCTCCGGTTGGCCCGGCTCCGGTTGGGCAGGCTCCGGTTGGGCCGGCTCCGGACCGGCCCCACCGGGCTCGGAGGTCATGACCTACGACCCGGCCAAGCAGGAGTCGGGAACGTGGCGACGGTGACGGTGATGCTGACGGTGATGGTCACGAGCTGTCTCCTAGTGGGCCGCAGCCGGCCAGGCCCATGGTAAGGCCGCTGTCATGACCGCGCTAGGAGTCATTTGTCCTTTGCCGGGGTAGCTCGGCCCGCAGCATCGAGCCCAGCCATCCGTCCACGCGGGCGCCGCGCTGCAGCAGGACTCCCCGGGCCGTTCCCTCCATGGTGAACCCGCACTTCTCGGCGACCCGCCGGGAGGCCTCGTTGCCGACGTGGGCCCTCCAGTGCACCCCCTCCAGCTGCAGGTCGGCGAAGGCCCACTCCAGGACCGTCCGAAGGGCTCTGGTCATGACGCCGCGGCCCCGGGCCCAGGGCGCGGTGGCGTAGCCCACCTCGGCCCAGGAGCCGCCTTCGAGGCGGAGGTCGATGTTCCCGGCGAAGCGCTCGTCGAGCTGCAAAGCGAACGCCGCCGTGGCACCGGTGGCGCCGCTCGACCAGCCCTCCCGGACCTGGACCAGGAACTCCTCGGCGTGGCCGGGCCCGTAGGGGACCGGGACGGTCGTCCACCGCTGCATCTCGGCGTCCTGGCCCATCTCTACCAGGCCGGCCAGGTCGCCTTCCACGTGCCGGCGCAGGATCAGCCCAGACCCGCAGTCGAGGACCGGCGGCTCCCCCAGAATGCGGTCAGCTTCCACCCTGAGATGATCGTCGCCGGGGGTGGCATCCCGCCACCGGATTAACGACAGACCGGCGCCCGAGCCTCGGGGCCGTCGCCTTCGTGGTCCAAGCGCCAGGACGTGGTCGCCAGCCCCCAGGGATCAGTCGGCGTCGGCCTGGTAGGCGGGCCAGGGCGTCACGGTCGTCTGGCCGAACTCCTCGGGGGCCACGTCAGCTGTCGTCTCGGCCAGCTGCCAGCGGTGACCGGCCGGATCCTCCACGGTGCAGTCCCTCTCACCGTAGGGCCGGTCGACCGGCTCCTCGATGACCACGGCGGCGTGGTCGCGGGCCCGGGTGAAGGCGGCGTCGACATCGTCCACCCGCACCCGAATGACGTGGGTGGCCACGCCGGGCGGGGGCGGCGTCCGATCGTTACCCGCGTCGGCGACGATCACCGCGCCGTCGTCGCCCACGGCCAGCTGGGCCCGGTGGTCAACCCCGATGCGGGTCCGTTCGACGAAGGCGAAGGCGCCGGTCAGGAACTCCACCGCCGCGCCCACGTCGGGATAGACGAGCACCGGTACGACCGTCGGAGGCGGCACCGACCGGTTGACCTTCACGGCAGCGGCGCCGATTCGCTCGGGGGCCACGGCCGGCGCGGCCCGATGGTCGCCCGACCGCGGCGCACCGCCAACCGGACCTGCACCGCGGGCTGGCGACTCGAACCGACCACGCCGTAAGTCTTACATCTCTAGCGGACATCCAGTCGACGCTCGGTGTGAGCGGAGGCGGCTTGGTCTCCGGGATCGCGGCGGGACCGTAGGTGTTCGATGACAGCTTCACGGTGGTCCCGATCGACGTTGCCGCCATACTTGAACTTTCCGGCTACTTCCTCGACGGACAAAACGACGGCCCGGATGGCTTTGAGCTTGGCCGCATGGGCCAGCAGTGGATCAGCAATAGATACTGTTGGTTGAAATGTCGCTAGTTGGCGGCGCAGGACGTCGGCGATGGCGGCCGGGTCGTGTATCACTTCGGCCGTTCCCCGGATCTGCACCGCGGCGTAATACGTGGTCGGGATGCCGAGGGCAGGGTCCTCTTGGCCGATGGCCTTCCAGTCCGAGGGTATGAACGCCCAGTCCCCGGCCACCGACAGCACCGCCCGGGGATTGGCTTCAAGCGCATCGAGGACGGGGTTGGGGCGGGCGAAGTGCACCAGGACCTGGTCTCCCTCCAGGACGTACTGGGTGGGGGCGACAGCCGGATACTCAAGGCTGGCTCCGGGCGCGATGAAGTGGCCGAACGCCTGCTGCTCCACAAACGGGCGCCATTCCTGCTCGCCGAAGGTGCGGTCCAGGGCAGCGATGTGCATGAACCAGACGCTAGGCCACTCTCGCAGACCGGATGGGACTCAAAGATCGGACCGGGCCGCCCGCCACCGTCTGACCCTTACGCCGGGACCGCTTACCGCCAACTGTCTTACCGCCAACTGTTGCCGGCCGGCGTCGGGGCTGCCAGGCTCCGGTCATGACTCCGTCCCCCATGGCCCCCGCCGAAGGGGTCATCGGCCAGCCGATCCGGGCCCAACTCGAAGCGTTCCTCGACATCCACCGCCTCGAACTCAACCATTGTCTGGACGGCCTCACCGAGGAGCAGGCCCGCCGGTCGCTGGTCCCCTCCCGCACCACCCTCATGGGCCTGGTGAAGCACGCCACGTTCGTGGAGAGGGTCTGGTTCGACGAAGCGGTGACGTGCCGGCCCCGAGCCGAGCTCGGCCTACCCCCCACCCCCGACGAGTCGTTTGCGCTGAGCGACGACGACACTATCGCCAACGTCGTCCAGGCCCACCTCGAGGCGTGCGAAGCGTCCCGCCGGGCGACCTCCGAGCTGGACCTGGAAGATCTTCTCCGGGGGAACCGGCGCGGACCGCTGCCGCTGCGCTGGGTGTACATCCACGTGCTCCGCGAGCTGGCCCAGCACTGCGGCCACGCCGACATCCTGCGCGAACTGCTGCTGGCCGAACCAGGAGCACCGGCCTCCGGTCACTAGGATTCCTGCCGCGGTAGAACGTCGCTGGGGAGTCGATGGGAAGAGCCAGCCACCGGTGGTTCGTTGCGGGTCGGCCGCGCTGGACGAGCTGGCGTCCTCGCTCCCTGAACCGATCGCATCGATCTCCCTGCGCGCCTGGGCCGCCGACTTCCCCACAGAGATGGCCACCCAGCGACGCATGCCCTGCGAGAGCGCGCCGATTCGGTCGTGTACTGCCAGGTCCTGGCCGAGCTGGGACGGGACCGGGGCTGGACGGTCCACCTCTACGACGCCAAGCGGGTTGAGGTTGAAGCGGCCCGGGTTCTGGGGCCGCGGGAGGCTGAGGTGCTGGAGGGCCCGCCGGCCCGGCTCGGAGCGCCGGGGTCCAAGATTCATCGAACGGCCCTGGCCGCGACGGTGCTGGCACCATGACGGCGTCGCGGTCCAGATGGGGTGCCAGACACGGCGAAAGCCCCGGACTTCGGTGAAAATACGAGCTGAGCGGTGAAACCTCCGACGCCTCCAGCCGGGCTCAGTTGGGTGCGTCTCGCGCCGCGTCTTCGCCTGCGGTGGGCGTCCCCGCCCCCTGGGGGGTCAGCGTTTCGGTCAGCCTGTCGGCTGGGACGCCGGCCCGTTGTATGGTCGTCGCGCAGCCCACCCACGGCGTCCAACTGGCACCCTAGAGGGCTGCCAGGCCACCGACCGGTGTCGAGCCGCCGTCTCTCCGAGGCCCAGCTGATCGCCTCCTCAGGGTGGACCGACAAGGGCGGCCTGTATGGCCCGGGTGATGACACCGAGCCGTCCCGATGTGAGTAGTCCGGGCCCGAGAGGGCCGGAGCGGTCCACGCCGGCCGGCGGTAGGGACCGGAGGGCGGCGCGGGTCTCGGCGGGCAGGTGCCCGAGCTGCCAGGCGATCTCGTCATCGACGGCATCAGGCCGGTCGGCATCGGCGAGACCGGCGGCCAGGGCGGCGTAAGCGGCGGCACCGAGGGCGTGGGCGCCCATGTGACAGACCCCCACAGCCTGGCCGGCGGAGCGGGCCGCGGCGCGCGCCGCGGGGGAGGCGACATCACCGACGTCGACCCCACCGACGAAACGGCGACGTATCTCCCCGGCGGTGTCGAGCTCCCCTCGGGCGTAGGCCCGGGCCCGGGCGATGAGCGCCCGCGGCCGGCCGTCACGGGGCGCCTCGGCCTCGAACAGCCCCAGCACCCGTTCGGCGCAGTCGGCCGCCCATCCGGCCGCCAGGCGCCGGTCCGCCTCGCTCAGCGTCTGGGGGGACGCCACCCGAACCTCCTTCACCCACCTCACGGTAACTCCCCGTGGTATCGGCGTCGCGGCCGGGAGGGCGGGCACCTCGGCGGGGGCGTACCCAGGGTCGGTTCCCCGAGGTCGGCCCGCGGGTCGGAACGGGTCGACACGGGGCTGTCACATTCAGGTGGTCCGTGGCGCTGTGTAGGTGATGCTGAAGCGGTCCCGACTGTTCGAAGTTGGCTACGACGACGCCGTGTCGTCGGGGTTCGAGTCGTTCTACCGGGACCACTACGCGGCAGTGGTGCGGCGGGCCGCCGGGGTGATCGGCATAGCCCTCTTCGGCGCGGCCTGGCTCGCCGGTGTCGTGGGGACCCTCGGCTCTGCCTTCAATATCGCCACCCTGCGCACCATCGGCTCGGTCAGCCGCGGCGTCTCACCCACCGACGGCATGTGGCAGGGCGCCACCCACCAACTCGAGCCGGCGACGTTGATCTCCACCGGCTCAGCGAGGCGCGCAACAGCGAGCCCGACCGCCGCCGCCGCTTCACCCCCAGGCGAGGGGCGACACCGCCCCCGAAAGCCCGTCAGGGGGTAGTCCGGGCTCTCAGGGCTCTCAGGGCTGTCCGGCTCGTCGGTGTCCCCGCTGTCCGGCTCGACGGTGGGCGGCCCGTCAGGGCTGTCCGGGTTGTCCGGCTCGGCGGTGGGCGGCGTTGGAGGCAGCCGCGGTGGCCACGTCGGTGGGGTAGTACCGCAGTCCTCGCAGGAGGATGAGCCCGCTGGCGGCGAGGGGAACGAGCATGATGATGAAGGTGTAGCGCAGGCCCTGATGGGTCCCGGACAGGAGATCGGACAGACCGCCGAAGGTGAGAGGGGCGATCGACTGGGCGCCGGCCCGCAGCAGGGTGCGGACGCCTTCGGCCCGGCCCCAGAGCGTCGGGGGCATGATGTCGAGGCGGGCCGCGTCGAGGGTGGGGTTCTGGGCGGCCAGGCAGAACGCCGCGGCGGTGATGTAGGGGAGGGCGGTCATCGGGTCGTGAGTGAAGGCGGCGGGAACGAACAGGCCGACCGTCGCCGTGGCGGCTACCCCGGCGACGAGCATGCGCCCGTTGATACGGCCCCGCCGGGTCAGGGCGTCGCCGGCGTTGCCGCCGACGATGACACCCAGGACGGCGCCTGCGCCGATCACCAGCATGAGCAGGTTGGCGAGCACGGTGGACACGCCGTACTGGCGGTTGACGAACTCGAGGCCGAAGGTCTGGATGCCGGTCATGAAGAAGTAGGCGGCGGCCCCGGACACGATCAGGACCACGTTCGTGCGGATCCCGAGGATGTAGCGGGCGGCGGCCAGCAGGCCGAGCTGCTGGGGGTCGCTGCTGAGGATCATGGCCGGGTCAGGGGCCACGCCAGTGTCGAGGGCCCGGCGTTGGGTCTCGGTGAGGCGCGCTTGGTCGGTCGAAGAGGTCGCCCCGGGGTCGGGCCGCGCCTCCTCGAGGTGGTCGAGCGACTCCGCCCCGGACTCGATCTGGGTGACTCCGCCCCGGGCCGGCTCGGGTAGGCGGTGCACCTGCCAGGCGAGCAGGAAAGCCGGAACGGCCAGGATGACGAACGCGGCCCGCCACGAGATGGCGGCCACATCTCCGGTGATGAAGAATCCGACCCCGGCGCCGAGCAGCTCGCCGGTGAGGACGTAGCTGTATATGCGGCCCCGTTCGTCGCTGGCGAAGTAGTCGCCCACCAGTGACGCCACAGACGGGCTGGCGGCCCCGGTCACGAACCCCAGCCCGATCCGTACTAGGAGCAGCGACGCGAACGAAGTGACGCTGGCGCTGGCCAGCATGATCAGGCCCCACAGGCCGATCATCACGGCCAGCAGCCGGGTCCGGTTCACCCGGTCGACGAGCATCCCGAACGGGATGCCGGCCAGGGCCCCGACCCCCTGTGACACCGAGACCAGCAAGCCGATGTCTCCGTTGCTGATCCCGAGAGCCGCTCGCAGCTCCCGGGCCGAGGCGCCCACCGTCGACGAGTCGGCGCTGCTGAGAGCCAGCGTGGCGGCGAACAGGGCGATGACCCGGCTGCGGGCCGGGCCCCCGAGGACGTGCTCTATCCTTTTGAAGGCGAAGCCCAGATGGGTCCGGCCGATGCTCCGGCCGGGTGGGTGCGCCGAAGCAGGCGAGACCTCGCCGGGCTTCGCCGCCCCCGGCGCCGAGGTAGGACTCAACCGGTCAGGACCGACGGCCATTCACGCTTCGGTCAACGCTGAGGGCGGAGCCGACGCTGAGGGCGGAGCCGACGCAGCCCTCCGTGGCGAGGTCTCGGACGGTCATGATCATGATGGGGGTGCGGGCCAAGTTGCTCCTCCGTATCACCGGTCGCTGATGGGGTCATCGGCCAGCCGGTTCGACCGGTGGGGTACCCGCCGCCCGCCGCCCAAAAACCGAGAGCCTTCGGCTCGAACTCCCGCTCGTCAGTCGGGCAGGATGGACCTCAGAGCATCGATAGTCGAGCGCCGGCCGCCTTCGATGTGGGCGTAGGCCAGCGCCGCAGCCAGTTCCACGTCCCCGGAGAAGATGGCATCGCAGAGCTGATGGTGTTCCTGACAGGTCCGGAAGGCGTTGCGCTGGGCCGAGATCATGCCGAAGATCCACCGGTCGCGGCCGACCACCGGACGCATCATCGAGGTGAGCAGCCGGTTACCGGCCAGCTCGAGAATCCGGTCGTGGACCGAGGCGTTGGCCTCGGCGATGACCGCCTCGTCGCCGCCGGAGAGCAGGGCATCGGCTTCGGCCAGAGCCCGGCCGAGATCGTCTGTGGCGGCCCCACCCCCGGCGCGGCGGGCGGCTAGACGGGCGGCCTGCACCTCGAGCGCCAGGCGGACGTCGTAGAGCTCCTCCACGTCGGTCAGGTGCAGATGGGCGACCGTCGCTCCCCGCCGCGGTGAGGTCTGCACGAATCCCTCGGCCTCGAGGCGCAGGATGGCCTCACGGATGGGGACCCGCGAGGCGGCCAGTTCGTCAGCCAGATTGCGCTCCCGTAGCCGGGTCCCCGAAGTCAGGCGACCGGAGACGATGCTGGCCCGTAGCTGGGCGTAGACCCGCCGCGACAGCGAGTCGTCATCGAGGGCCATCCCGGCAGTCTGCCCGGGCGGCGCGTCCCGCACCAATCCTTTTGGGATACCAGATTGGCGCTAGGCGTTGGATGTTCACCGCGTGACACGCTCCCGTCACAGAACTGAAATATTTAAGCCGTAGGTTTGGCATACCAAGTTGCGGAGGGCGCGACCTGGCAGGAGGCGATTCAGGTGAAGGTGATCCGACCTGGTGGGGCAGCGTGGGTGTGGGGGGTGGCGGCCGTCACCGCGACCGGGCTGGTGGCGGGGTGCTCCTCGGCTGCCGGTTCGACCAAACCGGCGGCGGCCGCCACGACACCGTCGACGGGGACACCGTCGACACTGACGCCGTCGACGGGGACAGCGGCAGGGAGCGGCGTCGACCAGGCAGCCCGGGCCATGCTGCCCAAAGCCATCCTCGACGCCGGCACCGTCGAGGTGGGCTTGGGAGCGGCGTTCCCGCCCTACGCCTACCACCCCAACGGGGGAAGTGGTTACGCCGGCTACGAGGCCGGTCTGATGGACGCCATCATGGCCAAGTTGGGGCTGAAGCCGCACTACAGCGACGTGGCCTCGGTGGGCGACGCGGTACCGATGATCCAAGCCGGGCGCATCGCCGTGGCCGCTCTGGGCATCACCGACACCGCCGCCCGCGAGAAGGCGGCCATCTTCGTCGACAATCTCATCGGTCGCGACGGCGCCATTTTCCCGGCCGCCGACCAGGGCAAGTACAGCGCGTTCACCGACATGTGCGGGCTGAAGGTGGCGGCGGTGACGGGAAGCGTATCGGTGACGATTGTCAACGCCGAGAACACGCAGTGCACCCAGGACGGCAAGCCCCCCATGACCCTCGTCCAGCTCAAGGACAATGCCACGACGCTTCTCGCCGTCCAATCCGGCCAGGCTCAGGCGGCCATGGAGACCTATCCCGGAGCCAGCTACCAGGTGGCCCACAACCCCGGCGTGTTCTGGGCCCTCCCGTTGAACGAGGGGCTCAACGCCCGGTTCCCCAACGGTATCGCCGTGGACCGCAACCAGCCGCAGCTGGCCAACGCCATCGGGGCGGCCCTGACCGACCTGATCAACGACGGCACCTACGCCCAGGTACTGAAGGCCAACGACGTCGACCCGGCCATCAACGGGGTCAGCGCTGTGCATCTCGACTGGGCCACCAATGGATTCTCCTGACCGAAACCTCTTCTCCGTTCCGGGCCCGGTCGGCCCGCTGCGGCGGGCGTGGCCCTGGGCCGTTTCGGCTGTCATCGTGGGTGTCATCGTCTACGGGGTGGCCCGCAACCCCAACATCGGGTGGGGCGAGGTGGGCGTGTACCTCTTCAACAGTCAAGTGCTCGATGGACTTCTCGGCACTGTGGAGCTGACCGTCCTGGCCGGCGTCGTCTCCCTGGTGCTGGGCGCCGTGGTGCTGGCGCTCGGTCGGACCGGCAGCGTCGGGCGAGCGTTCGCCACCGCCTGGGTCTGGTTCTTCCGGGCTGTGCCTCTGATGGTCCAGTTGGTGATCTGGTTCAACGCGGCGCTGATCGTTCGGCGCGTTTCCATCCCGCTGCCGGGCGGGTTCCACCTCCTCGACGTTCCGACCAACAGCCTGATCAGTGCTTTCACGGCGGCCATCCTGGGATTGGCCCTACACGAGTCGGCCTACGTCGCGGAGATCCTGAGGGGCGGCCTGCTGGCGGTGCCGGCCGGCCAGTACCGGGCGGCGGCGGCGATCGGTATGACTGCGCCGCAGGCCTACCGCTACGTGATCGGGCCCGAGGTGGTGCGGGTGACGGTGCCGGCGTTGACCAACCAGATGATCGGCCTGCTGAAGGCGACGGCCACTGTGGCTTTCATCGGGGGCGCCGACCTCCTGACCAAGGTCACGCAGATTTACGAACAGAACTTCAAGACCATTCCCCTGCTGATCGTGGCCACCATCTGGTACCTGGTCCTGGTCGCCCTGGCGACGCTCGGACAGCGGGGGGTGGAAAGGCGCTTCAGCTCCCCCCGGCGCTCCGAGCCGGGCCTCGCCCCGGTCCTCGACCAGGTGACCGCCTTCGGGCTGGAGCCAGTCGGTTGAGCCATCTCGTCGTCAGCGGACTGAGTAAATCCTACGGCGACACCCTGGTGCTGCGCGACATCTCCTTCACCGTCGAGCGGGGTCACTGCGTCGCCGTCCTCGGACCCTCTGGGTCCGGTAAAAGCACGCTACTGCGCTGTCTCAACCGGCTCGAGAGCCACGACGCCGGGACCATCGAGATCGACGGGACGAGAATAGGCCCAAACTTCTCGCGGTCGCGCCGCCAGCGGAGGGCCGACCTGGTCGCTCAGCGTCGCCGCTTCGGGATGGTCTTCCAGCAGTTCGAGCTGTTCCCGCACCTGACCGCCTTGCAGAACGTGGTGATCGGCCAGCGGACGGTCAGCGGCCGTGACCGGGATACCGCCTTGGCCAGGGCCCGACAGGAACTGGACCGTGTCGGCCTGCTCGACAAGCAGGACGCCATGCCGGCCAGCCTCTCGGGCGGCCAGCAGCAGCGGGTGGCGATCGCCCGGGCGGTGGCAATGGATCCGGAAGTTCTCCTCTTCGATGAGCCGACCAGCGCTCTGGATCCAGAACGCGTTGGCGAGGTGCTGACCGTGATGCGCGACATCGCGGCGAGCAACATCACCATGTTGGTCGTAACCCACGAACTGGATTTCGCCCGCCGCGCCGCCGACCACGTCCTCTTCATCGACGGCGGGACGGTCCTCGAGTCGGGACCACCGGAGAAGGTGCTCGACCATCCGGCCCAGGACCGTACCAAGCGGTTCCTGACCCGGCTGAACAGCCAGCCCGCCGCGGACGTCCCGGTATGAGCGGATCGGCGGCCCCTTTCCGGCTCGGCATTCTTAACCCCAACACGTCACCGGAAGTGACAGAGGTGCTCGACCGCCACGCTCGCCGGGTGGCCCGGGTCGGTACCACGGTGGTGACTCTCCGGCCGACCCACGGACCGGCCGCGGTCGAGGGATGGAGCGACGCCTATAGGAGCGTCCCTGGCATGCTCGACCGTCTCGTATCACTCGAGCATCCGCTCGACGCCCTGGTCCTGGCTGGCTTCGGCGACGTGGGACTGGAGGCGCTACGCGAGGTGCTGGCCGTACCGGTGCTCGACATGACCGAGATCGGGGCGGCAACTGCCCGGTCCCTCGGTCGCCGTTACGGCGTCGTCACGACGTTGGCGGCCATGGTGGATCCCATCAGGTCCAGCCTGTCGGTTCGAGGGCTGACAGACCGCAACGTCGGGGTGGAGCCGATCGACGTCGGGATCGCCGAGGCCGCCGTGGCCGAAGTGGTGCTACCCCGCCTCATCGACGCCGCCAAACAGCTCGTCGACCACGGCGCCGAGGCGGTGTGCCTGGGCTCGGCCGTGCTCCTTTCCTACGCCGCAACTCTGTGCTCAGAGGTCGGAGTGCCCGTGGTCGATCCTTTGGCCGCAGCAATCGCCCTGTTGGAGACGGCATATCTTCCGGACCGGGCTGGAGGCCCGGCAACGGGGCCGCCAAGATCTGATTGATTGGGGTCCGACAACTATCGCCCACCATCACGATCCTTTTGTCTCCTGGCGGGGCGTGAGAAGCTGGCGGGGTGGAAGAAGCCCCCCCGCCGCTGGCTAGAACAGCCGGCCCGGACCACGCCGTCGCTGTCGCCCGGCTGCTCGACGCGTTCAACCGCGAGTACGGCGACCCGTCCCCCGGAGCAGAGGTACTGGGGAGGAGGCTGGACAGGCTGCTCGCCGGCGACGACGTGTTCGCCGTTGTGGTGGGTGACCCGCCCGTTGGGGTTGCCTTGGTCACATTGCGGCCCAACGTCTGGTTCGAAGGCCGCGTCGGCCTGCTCGACGAGCTCTATGTCACCCCCGGGTTGAGGGGCCGGGGTCTGGGTACGGCTCTACTGGCGACCACCGAGTCGGTGGCCCGGCAGAGAGGCGCCCAGCTCATGGAGATCAATGTCGACGGCGAGGACCTCGACGCCAGACGCTTCTACGAGCGCAACGGCTACGCCTGCACGGCCCCGGGCGAACCGGAACCCGACCTTTACTACGCCAAGGACCTCTGAGCAGCAAGCCGGTCGGCCGCAACCTTCCATCGTGAGCCGCTGACTGACCTCTGCGAACTCAGCCTCGAACCGCGTTGAGCCGCAAAGCGTGATGACTTTCACCTCACCTCCCTCAGACGGCACACCATGGTGCGCGCCAACCGTTGTGGACGACGTCGGCGGTCGACTCGCAAGCCGCTGCCGACCAGCCCCATGGACCGGGCATGGCGTCGCGAGGCCTGGTCGGGCGTCGATCAGGTGAACTCGTGGTCGGTCAGGTGAAGTAGTGCCCCAGTTCGATGTCCTCGACGAGACCGGGGTGGATGGGTGTCCAGCCGAGCAGTTCTCGGGTGATGGCGCTCGAGGCGGGCATGTCTGCGCTCAGCAGCATTGACAAGGGCGGCCCGAAGTCTGTCGCCGGCAGGGATTGGGCGGGGACGTTGAGGTGGCGGCCGATTGTCTCAGCGATGTCGCGCACGGCCACGCCTTCTTCGCCGACGGCGTAGAGGACGGAGCCGGCCGCTGCCTCCTCGAGGGCGAGCCGGTAGAGGGCGGCGGCGTCCTGGACGTGGACGGCGGGCCAGCGGTTCTGCCCGTCGCCCAGGTAGCCGGACACGCCCGTGGCGCGGGCGCGGTTGATGAGCTGGGGGATGAAGCCGTGGCGTTCGCCGTCGCCGTGCACGGAGCGGGGGATCATCACCAGCGAGGTGCGGACGCCGCGGTGGGCGGCGGCACGTGCGGTCTGCAGGTTGACGATGCGTGCGGCGACGGGTCCCTCGGCGATCAGCTCGTCGCGTTCGGTGGCGACCCGGCCCGATTTGTTGAGGGTGGCGCCGGTGACCACCAGGGGCTTGTCGGAGCCGGCGAGGGTGTCGATGAACGCGTCGATGGCGGCGGCGTCGGCCTCCGCCCCGTCGGCCTGGCCGAGGTCGTGGCGGTAGGCCAGGTGAATGACCCCGTCGGTGTCGGCCGCACCCTTGATCAGCACCTCGGTGTCGGTCAGATCGCCGCGCAGCACGTCGGCTCCGAGCTTGGTGACGGCCTCGGCGGAGGCCCCGGAGCGGGCCAGCGCCAGGACCTGGTGTCCGACGCTGATGAGCTCGGGGATGACGGCTGATCCGATCCAGCCGGATCCGCCGGTGACGAAGATGCGCACCGTTTTCCTCCTCGAAAGTGATGCGATTGAGTCGTATGGACGGTAGCAGGTGATGCGCCGCAGTCGCATCAGTTGATGCGATCGAGTTGCGTAACCTGAGACGGTGGCGAGATGGGCACCCGACGCGCGCGACCGCCTCCAAAGCGCTGCCCTGGCGCTGTTCGTGGAGAGCGGATTCGATCAGACGACCGTGGCCCAGATAGCCGAGCGCGCTGGCCTCAACCGGGCCACCTTCTTCCGGCACTTCACCGACAAGCGCGAGGTGCTCTTCGGCGGCGAGGACACCTTGACGGGCCTGTTCGCCGGGGCCGTACGCCAAGCGCCCGTCGGTGCCAGTCTCGCTGAGTGCGTGCGGGCCGCCGTCCTGTCGCCGGCGCCGCTGATGACGGCGCAGCAACGGGTCAGAGCCCGCCAACGGATGCAGGTGCTGGCGGCGAACCCGGAAGTGCAGGAACGCGGCCTGCTCAAGCACGCACGCATCAGCGCCGCGCTCCACGAGGCCCTGGTCGAGCGCGGCTTCGATGACTTGGCGGCACGCCTCGCCGCCGAGGTGGGGCTGCTGGCCTTCCGATTGGCCACCGAACGCTGGGTGGGGGCCGAGGCCGGCAACCAGCCGTTCTCCGGCTTCGCTGACGCCGCGTTGGCCGACGTGTACGAGCGGATGGGCGACCTGTCCGAGCACACTAGGGCGGGGCGGGTGACCCCAGGGCAGCGGTCCTGACCCGCCTAGCCGTTGACCCCGCCCGGCCGTTGACCCCGCCCGGCCGTTGACCCCCCGGCGGAGATCGTCGGCCCAATGTCAGCTATCGGGGGCCGCCGACGTGGGGGAGGGGCGGGCGCAGTTCCCCCCGCGGCCGTCAGGTGTTCTGGGGGGTCGTTTGGATGACCTGATGGCAGAGCGACTCACGCAGGCCCGCTGAAGTATGTCGACGATGGCCGCAGGACGATGGCCGCAGGACGATGGCCGCAGGACGATGGCCGGGACGTTCGATGTGGGCTTCGTGTGTCGCGACTTCCGCCGGGGTCCGAGATGGCCGGGTGGCATTATGTCCGAGTGGCGTTTACTCCCCCGGCCAGCATGGAGGACCTGGCGGTGGCCGTTCGCTGTGCCCTTGACAGTTCCGATCTCGATCGGTTCGGGCACCTGCTTGCTCCCGACGTTCGCTGGGGAGCGCCCGACGACCCGAAGCCGCCATGTCAGTCCCGTCGGGATGTGATCCGCTGGTACGAGCGCGGCAAGGAACAAGGGCGTCGCGCTCGCGTCCTCGATGTGGCGATCCACGGCGATCGACTCGTTGTTCATCTCCGAGTCCGAGATGAGTCTGGCTTGGTTCCTGACGACGAGCAGGACCGGTGGCAGGTACTGACGTGTGCGGACGGGCGGGTCGTGGACATCCGCGGCTACGAGACCGCAGAGCGGGCGCTCAGCCGGGTCACCGACGGTTGATCCGGGGGCACAACCGTTCCAGCGCATGGAGTCCGGGCGATCGGATGGTTGAGAGCCGGCCGGTCACCTCATGACCGGGGCGGGAGTGCCGGTAGCCGACCTCGGGCGGCGACACCCGACCGCCGCCTCACGCCTACTCAGGGTCTGAAGGGCACCGTCCCCGGGCGAAATAGTAGAGCGGGAGGACCCCTGCGGAGTTGACGAGGACAATTGCGGCCGCCCACTTTGCCTTGGATCCGCGGACGGCTCCTGCTGGCCGCCGGGCGAGGTCGATCAGAGCAGCCATCTTGAGAATGCCGTCGAGCGTGGCGCCCGCGATGATCAGCTTGCGGGTGCGGAGACTCAACTCATTCCAGCGCTTCGGGCGGGCCACGCCCTCAACTTCGCGCGCCGCTGCGCCCTCTGGCAAGACAGCGCACTCGCGATGTGAACATTCTCGGGTGGATGGCGATCGCAGGCCGGCCCCGGCGGCGCCGACGAGGAGCGGTGGTCCTGTTCCGGCGTCACCAGCCTTCGGTCCCCTCCCAGGTCCATACGGGGAGGGGTAGGTCGCTCGGAACGTCGACTGGCGAGGCCCACCGGTGATTGAGCATGGCTGTCGCCCAGGTGAACCAGGTGATGAGCTGGAAGCGCAAACGGGGTTCGGTCGAGATGCCGACGTCATCGAGGGCGGCGACGAAGGCGGCGACTGCCCGACCGTCCATCTGCTCATGGGGTCCGTTGCCACTGTGAACCCTTACGACTTCGGAGTAGTCGCCGAGCGAGGCGGTGTATGTTGCCGGTCCGCCGAGTTGCTCGGACCAGTAGGCGGCCAGCCTTCGCGTATGTTCCGGATGAATCCCGCCTTCAAACGGGTGAGCCAGGATCGGATCGGCTAGGCAGCGTCGGTGCCACGCCTCGGCCAGCGCCAGGAGAGCGTCGGGTCCACCCATAGCCTCGTAGATCGTCGGCTCCACCAGCGACGATCGTAGGTGCTCGAGGCCGGCGTCGGCGATCGACATCGGCCACCGTGAGGAGCGGCTGCCCCAGCGGGCCACGCCGCCCCGCGACCGGTGTCGCACGACGGAGCGGAGCGGGCTGGGCTGGGCTGGGGTGGGGGTGGGGTGGGGTGGGCCACTGCAACTGGACTGCAACATCGCCCTTTTAGCATCCGGTGAGCAGTGGACAGGGCAGTGTCGAGGGGTTCGAGATTGAACGGGCTGACGGAAATCGAGGTAACGGCGAGAGGTTGGTCCCAGGTGTTCGGACCCGACCAGACCGTCGAGATCGGGCGGTCGTCCCAGGCGGCGGTGGCCGTCGGGGACCGCACGGTGGGGCGTATCCACGCCAGCCTGCAAGCCCGAGCCAACGGCTGGTTCCTCGTCGACCGCGCCAGCCGCAACGGCACCTGGGTGCGAGGTTTGCGGGTCTCCGAGCTGCTGGTCGACCGGCCCCTGACCGTCCACCTGGGCGGCCCCGACAGCCCCAACGTGCTCGACGTGCGACCCCTCCCTGCTGGGGCCGCCCTCCACCCGGCCGGAAGTGAAGGGGAGACCGCGGTGCTGGCGGCGACGGACCGCCTGGACCACTCAGGGGCGGCATCCCGGGCTGACCGACCCCCGATCGAGCTGGTGGTGCGCCTGGGCAGCCAGCAGCGCACCTTCCCGGTCGGCCAGCCGGTCCGGGTCGGCCGTGACCCCGAGTTGGAGATGGTGACCGAGAACCCTCTGGTCACGCGCCGCCAGCACGGGGTCATCACCGCTGACCCCGACGGGGCCACCTATGTGGACACCTCGTCGCGGGGCACCTTCTTGAAGGGGCGCCGCCTCAAGGCTCCGCTGCGCATCACCGAGTCGGTACTGCTGCATCTCGGTGACCCCGTGACCGGTGAGGAGCTGGGTATCACCCCGCCGCTGTCGGCCGCCCGGATCGCCACCAACCAGGCCCGGCGGCGGCGCCGGCGGTACCTAATGAGATCGTCGGGGGCCGTCGCCGCCGCGGCTGCTCTCGTGGTCAGCCTGCTGCTCACGGTGGGGCGCGGCGGTGGTCCGGGAGGCGGTCTGGCCCCGGCCACGTTGAGCCGGGCTGTTTCGGCGACGGTGCGGCTGCTGATGGGTAGCCCGTCCAGCTACGCCGGGTGGGGTTCGGGCACCGTCATTTCCCCCGACGGTCTGATCCTCACCAACGGGCATGTGGCCGAGCCGCAGGCCCCCGGCGAAGCGGTGGCCCAAGGCGTGCCCGGCTCGACGCTCGACCCCAACCCTCCCTACCTGACCGTGGAGATGACCGATGGCGAGGCCCGTCCGGTGGTCGCCCGCTACCGGGCCCGTCCAGTGGCGGTGGACGGCTACCTGGACTTGGCGGTGGTGAGGATCTACGCCTCCGCCGACGGACGCCCGGTGGACCCGGCGTCGCTGCACCTGCCGTGGCTGCCTATAGGTCCGTCGTCGGAGGTGCAGCTCGATCAGGCCGTTACCGTCCTCGGCTTCCCGGGTGTGAGCGGATCGGATTCGATCACCATCACCAGCGGTGCCATATCCACCTTCGTCCCCGACCCGCTCCACCACTCGAGCGATCCCCGCTTCGAGCTCGAGACCACGGCCCGGGTGGCCCACGGCAACTCGGGCGGGGCGGCCATAGACAATGCCGGTCGCCTCATCGGGGTGCCCAGCCTCACCATACCCGGCGAGGGCAGTGACATCTCGTGGCGCTTGCGGTCGGCGTCGGAGGCTCTCCCCCTGGTGAGCGCGGCGCAGGCCGGCCGTCCGTACTCGAGCACCATCCTGACCGCCCCCTCCGGCAACGAGCAGGTGTCGGCGGTGGGTATCGCGCCGGCCGCCGATGGCGCCTGCCCGGGGGGCGGTTCGGTGCGGGGCGGGGTCGACGCGGTGACGATCGGGTTCGCCTACTCGGGCTTCGCCCCCGGGATCGACGCCGCCCTGCTGATCCAGATGCCCGACGGCAGCGACGTGACCGGGCAGGGCGGCTCCATTCCCCAGTTCATCGTGTCCCAGGCATCGGGGTGTGAGACCTACCAGCTGTCGGCGTCCGATCTCGGTGCGGCTTCGATCCCCACCGGCCGGTACCAGGTCCAGGTCCTGGCCGGCCCTCGACTGAACCCCGTCGACCCCCCCACTCAGCTGGTGGTGCGGTGACGGCGACTTCCCCTACGAGCAAAGGAGAGCAATGACCGACCCCAACGACTGGGACCCCACGGGGGAGATCCCCTCGGAGCTGAGAGCTGCCGTCGATACCTACGGTGAGCGGGTCCTATCCAACCGCCAACTGCTGGAGAATTTCCTCTCCGATCAGTTTCCGAAGTCCCACAAGGGAGCGTCGCTGATCGTGACTGGGGCCGAGCTGGACCTGGCCCACTCCCTTCGTCGCCACTTGCAGGACGGCCTCGACGTCACCAACGCGGTGGCGTTGGTGGCCCGGGAGCTCGAAGACGCCCGTCCCGTGTCGGCCGGCTCGGGCCAGTGGGTGGCCACCCAGTTGGCGCGGGCCATGGGCCTCCCCGTTTCGGGGGGCGCCCTCCCCGGCCCTCGCCGGGACGTCGTCGACGGGGACGCCCCTACCGTCAATGAGCCGACCGATGGCGGCGGTGGCGGTGGCGGCGGTGGCGATGGTCGCGGTCGCGGTGGCGGCGGCGGCGGCGGTGGCGATGGTCGCGGTGGCGGCGGCAGTGGTGGCGATGGCGGCGGTCGTGGCGATGGGAGGGGCGGCGGCGGGACCATGGGCGTCGACGAGGGAGGCGGGGACGGGTCATCGGGGCGCGACCGCGGCCGGAACCGCCAGCTGGTGTTCGCCGGTGTGGGAGTGATCGCGGTGTACATCGCCGCTGCCGCCGCTTTCAAGCTGCCTCCTCTTTCGAGCTCTCCTTCGCCGACGACCACCACGACGACCGCGACGACCGCGACGACCAACCAGACGGGCACGACGACCACCCAGCCGCCGTCGCCCACGACCACCGGGCAAGGCGTCACTCTGGCTGCTCTAATGCCCGACCAGAGTTCGTCCAACCCGCTGTACCCGAGCACTGACTGTCAGGCCGTCAGCCCGCTGCCGAGCGGCCTGACCGGTGTGGCGTCCAGCCTGGGTTGCTCAGTGCCCGGCCAGAGCGGCTGGAGCCTGTTCGGCTACCAGTTCGACAACACCTCCGACTACGACAGCAGCGTCACCGCCTACCTGAACGACAAGAACTTCGATGCCGGCTCGGCCGACTCCCAGTGCCCCCCGACGGGAACCTACACCGCCGGCCAGACGGGCTGGAACAACGGTTCCTATCCCTCGGCCAGCGGCCAGAACATCCAGTGCATGCTGACCTCGCAGTCGGGAAACAACCCCGACCAGCCGACCTACATCTACGAGGTCCCTTCCCGGGACACCATCTTCGAGATCGTCGCCTCCAGCTCCGCGACCTTCACGGACCTGCAGAACTTCTGGGTGAGCAACGGGGCGCCGGGGGCTTGAGGTGACCACCAGCGACGTGTCCATCATGCCCGGTGGGGGCATCGCCCGCCGGCCCCTCCACCTGATCATCGTGGCCGACTGCTCCGGGTCCATGGCGGGGGAGAAGATGCAGGCCCTCAACTTCGCCATCGCCAACATGCTCCCCCACCTCGCCGACTGGGAACGCGACCAGGAGAGGGCCCGGATCCTGGTGCGGGTGCTGACCTTCGCCACCGCTCCGGCGTGGCACATCGAGGAACCGGTACCGGTCGCCGACCTGCGCTGGATGCCGCTCACCGTGGTGCCGAAGGGCCGGACCAACCTGGCCCCGGCGCTACGCCTGATCGCCGAGGTCCTGAGCCCCGAGCGGATCGAACGGCGAGCCCTCAGACCCGCCGTGGTGCTCATCACCGACGGCCTGCCCACCGATCGGGAGGACGACCTGGACGCCGCGTTCGGGGCCATCGAGTCGGCCCCGGGGGCGAGAGCCGCCACCCGCGTGGCCGTCGCCATCGGCCGCGACGCCCGGTCCGAGGCCCTGGTCCGCTTCATCGGCGACCCCACGGTCCCGGTACTCGTCGCGGACAATACCGACGAGATCGCCGACCGCCTGGTCGCCGCCTCGATTGCCGTGTCCCGGCTCTCCGAAGCCGGTTCCGACCGCAAGGCGCTGGTCGACTCCCTCTTCCACCCGTCGTTGCCCTCCGACCCCTTCGAACGTGAAACGATCATCTGAGACGGCCGGGCCGCGGCTGTCGGCGGACGGGCTCGCGTTCCGAGCCGCGTGGACCGTCGAGGGCGTGTCGGTGACCGGCGCCCATCACCGTCAACTCGACTGGCCCTGCCAGGACGCCTTCGGCCGTGCCGTCTCCGAGGAGGTGGCGGTGGTGGCGGTCTCCGACGGCCACGGCCATCACCGCCATTTCCGCAGCGCCTGGGGATCAGCGGCGGCGGTACGCGTCGCCCTGGCCAGCTTGGCGGAGTGGGCCGCGCTGGCGCGGTCACACGATCACCCTCCCGCCGCCGAGGACATGCGCGAGCAGGTCCTGCCGCTGATCTGGCAGCGGTGGATCGAGGAGGTCGAGGCCGATTTCGAGGGGCGCCCCTTCAGCGCCGAGGAGGTCGCCCTGGCCGGCGCGGCCGACGACCCGGTCATCGCCTACGGCGCCACCCTCCTGTGCGCGGTGCTGACCCCGGGGTGGATAGGGGTGGCGCAGATCGGTGACGGTGACGTGGTGGCGGTGCGCTCCGATGGCTACTCGTCGCGGCCGCTGCCCGACGATCCGGTGCTCGACGGAACCCGCACCACCAGCCTGTGCCAGCCCGACGCCCTCACCGCGTTCCGCTGCCGGATCATCGATCTGGTCTCGGAACCGGTCAGGGCCGTCCTGCTGGCCACCGATGGCTACGGCAACGCCCAGGCCGACGACGACTGGGCGTCGGGGTTCGGGCCCGACCTGCAGCAGCTCGTGACCGCCCGGGGATTCCCGTGGGTGGCCGGGCAGTTGCCGCACTGGGCGGAGCGCTGCGCGTCCAGTGAGGGAAGCGGCGACGACACGACCGTCGCGGTGGCCTTCGCCGGCGCCTTCGACCAACCGGTCTTCGGTGGCGACGCCATGGCTACGGCCTCCTCCACCCTGCCGCTCGGCTCCTCCACCCTGCCGCTCGGCTCCTCCACCCTGCCGGTGGAGTCCCGGGAGGAGCCGCTCGGGGAGGGCCGGGAGCACCGGGAGGGCCGGGAGGGCCGGGAGGGCCGGGAGGGCCGGGAGCACCGGGAGGGCCGGGAGGGCCGGGAGCACCGGGAGGGCCGGGAGGGCCGGCGGGGACCGGGCCGCCGACCGTCGAGGCTCTGGCTGGCCGCCGGCGCGGTCGTCGTGGCCGGGGCGGTAGTGGCGACGGCGTTGGCGACCACCGCGTCGGGCGGCCCGCATCACCTGACCGGCACCCGGCCGACCATCACCACCGTGGCACCGGCGACGAGCCCGCCGCCGACCGATAGCGGCGCCGGCCGAGCGGGTTCGGTCCGGTTGGTCCCTGGAGCCGCCGAGATCGCCGTCGCCGGCTCGACCGGCGCCGAGGTGACCGTCGTATTCCCCGCCCCGCTGGTGGCTTCGGGGCCGCTCGACGCCGTCGTCGACGGGGCCGACGTCTTCGTTCTGGGCGGCGACGGGAGACTGTGGCGCCTGCCCCTACCGGGTGTGGGGGGTGCTCTCGGCGCCGCCGCGACCGGCCCGCTGACCGGCGCCGCTCCACCGCTGTCGCTGTCGTCGGGCGCTGTCGCGGTCGCCGACGGGACCAGCCTGGTCTACCTGGTCAACCCCGACACCATGACCGCCACCTGCCGGAGCCCCTCCACCGCATCGATCGTCGCCTGCCCGCTCTCGACGGAGAAGACGTCATGACCAACCTGATCGACAGTTTGACCGGCCGTACCGTCCGTATGGTGCGGACCGGCGCCGAGGTGACCGTGGGTAGACGGCTCGGCGCCGGCGGCCAGGGGGTGGTCTACGAGGCGACGCTCGGGTCGCGCCCGCTGGCCCTCAAGTGGCTGCGGGGTGGGCCCCGCATCGAGCAGCAGCGGGCCAGCATCGACCAGCTGATCACCCGGGGCCAGCCCCACCCGGCCTTCACGTGGCCGATAGACATGGTGGCGGCCGACGGATGGAGCGGCTTCGGCTACCTGATGCCCCTGCTCGACAAGCAGAAGTTCACCTCGCTGGCGGCCATGCTCAACTCCCCCGACCAGCCGTCGTTCCGGGTACTGGTGACCATCAGTCGGGAGCTCGTCGACGCCTTCGCCGCCCTGCACGGCAGCGGCCTGTGCTACCGCGACATCAACTTCGGCAACCTGCAGGTCGATGTCGACCGGGCCGAGGTGGCCATCATCGACATCGACAATGTCGGGATCGACGGGGCCGACGTGTTCGTCCGCGGTACCCCCCGCTTCATGGCGCCGGAGATCGTGCGAGGTGACTCCCTGCCCTGCACCGTCACCGACCTGTACTCGCTGTCGGTCCTCTTGTTCCACCTGTTCATGCACGGTCACCCCCTCGAGGGCAGCCGGACCGACTCGTCCTACAACTGGTCGGCGGCGCACATATCGGAAAGCGACATGGCCCTCCTGCACTACGGAATAGAACCTGTGTTCGTCTACGACCCGAAGGACCTGTCCAACCGGCCTCTGCCTGGGGACGCCGTCGAGGTTTGGTGGCAGATCTACCCGCAGTTCCTTCAGCGGGTCTTCGAGCGGGCGTTCACGACCGGTATCTGGGACGCCAGCCTTTCCGGCCGGGTGACCGAGGGGGTTTGGCGGCGTACTCTCGCCCGCCTGGCCGACTGCATCTCGCAGTGCCCCCACTGCCGGGCGGCGCGCTTCTGGGACCCCCACGTCCCCGACCGCAAATGCTGGAACTGCCGGGCCGCCGCCCCCCGCCCCCCGCTGCTCGAGGTGCACAACCAGCAGATAGTCCTGAGCGAAGGAGCCCCGATCACCAGCCACCACCTGTCCAGAGACAAGAACTACCGGCGGGCCATCGGCGTCGTCGAGGCTCACCCCAACCGCCCCGGCGCCCTGGTGGTCCGCAACCTGAGTCGCCGGCCCTGGCACATCCGCCCGGTCGGGGAGGAACCCAAGACGGTCGACCCCAACCAGCGCATGGCCGTCCGCGCCATGACCGTGGATTTCGGCCCGATCGGACGCGACGGTCCGGTCGAGGGTCGCATCCACGACGGCGCGGACGACATCCGCGGGGCGCAGGGGTGACCGCCCGGCTGACGGTCCAGGTCCTCCCCGCCGGCGATGAGCTGTTCTTCGACGGGGACCGTCCGGTGGTCATCGGTCGGGACCGCGGCGCCGATGTGGTCGTGTCCGACGAGCGGGCGTCGCGCCGCCACGCCGTCGTGCGCCCCGACGGGGACGCCGGGTGGGTGCTGGAGGATCACAGCTCCAACGGGACTTTCAGTTCCGGCGAGCGGGTGGCCGCCGTCCCCGTGGAGGGATCCATGCTCGTGCACCTCGGCGACCCGCAGCGGGGTGCGGCGGTGCGCCTGGCCGTGGCCGTCGGGGTGGCGTCGGAGCGGGCCTGGACCGCCCACCAGCCGCCAGTGCGCCGCTCCCGCCGGCCGATCCCGATGTCCGAGTCGGCGTCGGGGGCCGGGCCGTCACGGTCGGAGCTGGGGGAGTTCTCGGCCGCCTACGAGCCGGCCACCCGCGTCCGGATCGGCCGGGCCGCGGACAATGACATCGTCGTCGCCGACCTGCTCGTCTCCCGCCATCACGCCGAACTGCGCCAGGGTCGGCGGGGATACGAGATCGTCGACCTAGGGTCGGCCAACGGAGTGTTCGTAGACGGCGGCCGGGTGGCCCGCCGGGCGGCCCTGGCCGAGGGATCGATCGTCAGTATCGGCCATCACCTGTTCCGGCTGTGGCAGGGCCGTCTGGAGGAATACGTCGACTCCGGCCAGGTCAGCTTCTCGGCCCTGGACCTGGCCGTGCGGGCCGGATCCCGCCGGCTTCTCGACGACGTCAGCTTCATCCTCGAAGCGGGCCAGTTCCTCGCCGTCCTCGGCCCGACGGGAGCGGGGAAATCCACCCTGATGAGGGCCCTCATCGGTAGCCGCCCGGCCGACTCCGGGCAGGTGCTCTACAACGGCCGCGACGTCTACGCCAACTACGCCGAGCTGCGCAACCGCATCGCCTACGTCCCCCAGGACGACCTCCTGCACTCCCAGCTCACCGTCCGCGACGCCCTCGAGTACGCCGCCGCCCTGCGCTTCCCTCCCGACGTGTCCGCCGGCGACCGCCGCCAACGGGTGGTGGAGATCATGGCCGAGCTGGGCCTGTCGGAGCGGGCCGGCCTGGTCGTGGACAAGCTGTCGGGAGGACAAAGGAAGCGGACCAGCGTGGCCATCGAACTCCTCACCCGCCCGTCCCTCCTGGTCCTCGACGAGCCGACCTCGGGCCTCGATCCCGGCTACGAGAAGTCGGTGATGGAGTTGCTGCGATCCCTCGCCGACGGCGGCCGCACGGTGATCACCGTGACCCACTCGGTGCAGAGCCTCGGCATGTGCGACCGGATCCTCTTCCTCGCCCCCGGCGGCCAGACGGCCTTCTTCGGTCCGCCATCGGAGGCTCTCGACTACTTCGACCAGGACGAGTACGCCGACGTGTTCCGGGTCCTCGACCGCAGCGATCCGGGCCAGGCCAAGGCGTCCTTCTGCGGCTCCGAAGCCGAGAGCCGCTACGTCCGGCAGCCACTGGCCGAACAGAAACGAGCCCTGGCCGCCGAAACCGGCGCAGGGACCCCCTCCACCCAGCCGGCGCCCCCGCCGCCGACCGCGGATTTCCGCAACCAGTTCGCCACCCTCGTCCGCCGCTACGTGTCGGTCATCGTCAACGACCGGCGCAACACCGCGCTGCTCCTATTGCAGGCGCCGGTGCTGGGCCTGTTGATGATGGTGGTGCTCGGTCACGGGAACCTGAACACCGCCGCCCCCACCTCGCGCGCCACGGCAGGCAGCGTGCTGGTGGCTCTCGTGCTCGGCTCGGCCTACCTCGGTGCATCCAACGCGGTGCGCGAGATCGTCAAGGAAAGGTCCATCCTGGCCCGTGAACTGTCCGTCGGGGTCTCCCCGCTGGCCTACATACTTTCCAAGGCGGTCGTGCTCGGCGTCCTCACCGTGGCCCAGTCCCTGATCCTGGTGGTGCTGGGCGTGGCCCGCCAGGGAGGGCCGCAGCACGGCGCCCTGTTCGGCTCGGGCCGACTCGAGCTGTTCCTCGTGGTGTCGATGACGGGGGTGTCGGCCATGGCCCTCGGCCTGCTGATCTCGGCGTTGGTGTCCAACGGTGACAAGGCCCTCACCATCCTGCCGGTGGTCCTGTTCGCCCAGTTCGTCATGACCGGCGCGGCGTTCAACCTCACCCACACCCCGGTGCTCGGCCAGGTCTCGTACCTGACCTCGGCCCGGTGGGGCTACTCGGGTGCGGCCTCCACCGTCGATCTTGACGCCATCCAGCACCTCGGCTGCAACGGTGCCCCCGGCCCCGGGATTCGCCACCTCTGCGACGCCACCCACCGCCACTCGGCGGGGGTGTGGTTGGGAGACGAGCTGGCCCTGGCTGGCCTCAGCGCGGTCATGCTGGCCGGAGCGTGGCGCATCATCGTTCCCCTGGGCCGGCCCAGCCGGCGTTGACCGAGGGCTCCGGCCTCGACCAGGGTGGCGAACCAGCGGCCCCGTAGACCGGCAGGTTCCCGGCCCGGAGTATCCCCCGGGCCGCGCACGCTCTGGCGCCCCGGGCTGGAACCGACGAACAGCTGCAGCAACGAGGAAAGGTAGGGATCAAGGGTCGGCGGGTCGTGTCCCCTCGCCTGGCGGCGCTAACCCACGAGCAGACCGGCCAGGAGGGAACAGGCGTTGGCGAGCAGACAGATGAGGGTGAGATCGATCACGGCCCGTCGCTGCCAAGCGTAAAGCAAAGCGGTTTCGAGGAGCCAGACCATGATTTCGGCGCACCACAGGGCCGCCTCGGGGCCGAGGGGATGCACCAGGGAGGGGGTCAGCGCCCAGGCGAACAGCGGGTAGCTGATCAGATTGACGGAGGCGCCGGCGGCGGCGGCCACCAATGCTCGTATTAGCAGCACACGCTTCAGGGCGAGGCAGTACAGCGGTACCTCGACGACCTCCGTCAGGGCCAGGCCGGTCAGTATCTGCGCCCCGGTCATCGGGCGCGGAACCTACGCTTCTCGCAGGGTTCGACACATGGGTTACGGGAGGAGCTGGCCTTGTGGACTCGACTGGTTGCGGCATTGGGGACCGACGCGTGCAATCCGGCGGTGGCGGGCTGCAAAGCGACCACTTCGTCTGGATCTCCGGTCCTGGTGCTGGTCGTGGCCGCCATTGTGGTCGTCATCGTGCTGTCCATTGTGGCCCTCGCCATCCGGGTCCGCCGGCGCCGCCGCTCCGGGGCCCTGCCGCCCCCCGCCACGGCCCCGGGCTGGTATCCCGATCCGTCCGGTGAGGGCGCCAGCCGCTACTGGAACGGGGAGCGCTGGACGGATACGCCCGGCGGTGACTGAAGTCGGGGCCGCTCGCGTCGCGTAGCTCCGGCCGACGTGAGCTCTCGCCCTTTCTTCGGGTGCCTACCAGCTCCTCGGCTGCGGGTGGCCCCGCGAGTGGCTCGATAGTGACCGCGGGCTCGTCGAGCTCACCCGGCTGACGCCCGAGGAGGTCCCGGCGCGAAGTGGAGCAGCTCCTGGCAGACCGACAGGGCGCGTATCCCTGTCCCGGTGGCGGTGAGCTCCCGGCCGTCGATGGATCGCACCAGGACCGGGCCCCGGACGCTGCTGACCAGCATCACTGCGTCGGCGGCCCGCAGACCCTCAACGGTGGTCTGATCCCGGCCGGTGGTGAAGCCGTGGGAGCTCAGCTCCCGAAGGAGGCGCTCGGCGGAGATCGAGGCCAGAATGCCGTTGGCCCCGGGGAGGACCGTGCGCACCCGGGTGTCGTTGACCCACAGGACGGCCGCCGTGGTGGCCTCCAGGACCCGACCGTCGGAGGACACGAAGATGGCGTCGTCGGCGCCCCGGCGGTGCGCCTCACGCTGTGCGGCCATGTTCAAGGCGTACGACAGCGTCTTGACCCCGCCGAGCAGCCAGGGGCAGTCGGCGAAGGCCTCTGAGCCCACACCCCGTGCGAGGGTGACCACCCTGACACCGTCCCGGCGGGCGGCCGGGATACCGGCGGGCATCCGGGAGATGGAAGCGAACCCCGTCGGCTCCTCGCCCCCTTCCCTCCCCCGGGTGAGCACCAGCTTCAGGCTGGCCTCCTCCTCGGCGGGCCGAGCCCTGTCCCATTCGACGACCAGGGACCCCACCAGGGCCTGCCACGAGGCCCGGTCGAAGACGATGTCGAGACCGCCCGCCGATCCGGCCATGCGATCCAGGTGCAGTTCGAGGTCGTCGACCAGCACCATCCCCCCGGACCTCCTCACCCGGCAGCCCTCGAAGCACCCGTCGCCCCTGGTCAGGCCGAGGTCGTCGGTCCAGATGGCCGGGGCAGCCGGGTCGACAAGGCCCCGGCCGAGCACCGCTACGGCGTCGGAGGTCACCGCAAGACTGTATTCGTGGGCCCGGACAGGAGGCGGGACGGTAACTCAGCCCTTGCCGGCCCGGCGGAACTTGAGGACCTTGACGTCGTCTGCCAGCACTGCGCCCCATGGCTCGCTCTTCGACACCGGCTCGGACATGTCGACGGCGATGGAATCCCCCCGGAACAGGGCTGTGCGGCGGACCTGGTGCTCGATCGACCGGGCCGACATGGTGTAGCCGATGAAGAGCAGCAGCGAGACCGTCTGCACACCGATCCACAGCCAGTCGTGGGGGGCCAGCCAGTCGTTGAGACCGTGCAGCAGCGCCGGTACGGTCACCGCGAAGACGATCAGTTCGACCCGGCGGCGGGGGTAGTTGACGGCCATGCCGATGAAGAAGCCCGAGATGGCGGCCCAGATGGCGTGCTGGAAGCCGTCGACGAACACCCTCTCGGAGAACTGGAGCACCTCGAGCACGGCCTGTGAGTTGGTGCTGGCCTGGTTGATACCGAGGATGGCCGATTTGGTGTAGTCGGACGCCTCCGAGACACCGAAGGCCAGGCCGGACAGGCTACCGATGAACATCCACATCCGTAGGTTCAATCTCTCCCCCCGCCATTTGAGCAGGACGACCGCCGCGATCAGGACGGGTAGGGCCTTGGTGATCTCCTCGTTGAAACCGACGCCGATGGCGTGCAAGAAGGTGAAGGGGGCGACGTAGGTAATTTGATTGCCCGATTGATCGACGGCGTGGCCCAGGCTGACCAGGTGGTCGTTGATGTTGATCGTGACCAGCGAGGTCCACGCTGCGCCCCAGGCGATCACCCCGCCGACGATCACCAACTCGCGACGGCCGAGAGCGCCCGGCCTCATGAGCATCCAGAAGGCGAAAGCCCACAGCGGCGCCACGTAGAGGCTGTAGAGCCAGCCCGGCGTAGTGAGGTTGGACGAGTTCTTGTAGACGACGAGGAACACCAGCGGGGCCAGGGCGTAAGGGATCACCGCCAGACGCAGGCGCTGGCTCCAGCCCGGGTTGGATACCCAGCTCTTGATCGGCAGCAGGATGTCGAGGGCGGTGCGCATCTCGTCCTTCGACATGAACGGTGACTCCCCGCGCTCCCCGCGCTCCCCGGGTCCGCCCTGGGGGCTGCCGCTCGAGCGTGGGGCGCCGGCCTGGGGACCGCCCTTCGACTCCCCGGAGCCGGCGGGGTGCACTGTGCTGACCGGAGGCATCGTGGCGGCGGGGGGGACTGTGCCGGCGGGGGGCACTGTGCCGGCGGGAGGCGTCGTGGCTTCCTCACGGTCAGGGCTAGCCGTCACCGCCAGGCCCGGACCGTGCGGGCCGGACAGGGTGAGGCTGAGGGCACCGTTCAACGCCAGCTGGGCGACGGCCTGGCCGGCGCTGAAGGTGCGGGCCTGTCCGAGGTTGGACCAGGTCCACGACCGGCCGTCCCAGATCACTTGGGCGTGGTGGCGGGACACGGTGGGGTCGGCCACGATGACGTCGTTGTCACCGGCCCGCCCCACCGTGACCAGCCGGCCCGGGGTCCCGGCGAAGGACCACTCCTCGCCGTTCCATTCGATTCGCAGCTCGGCCATCCGGCAGCCCCTCCTGAAAGAGATCACTTGACAGCCATGACGCTAAAGAGGCGAGGTTGCAGAACTATTGCAAGCCGCCCCGACGGTGCGGCAACCGTTCCGACGGTGCGCAACTGCTGCGGGACCCGCCGCGGCACCCGCCGCGGCACCCGGTCGTTCAGGGCGTCAACGGGTGGAGACCGCGGCCCGGGCCGCCCTGATGGCGTAGCCGCGGCCCTGGTGGTCCACCGCGCTCCCCGCCTCGGCCAGGAGTTGCCAGCCGAGCTCTCGGTCGGCGGCCGAGCCGCTCCGTGCCAGGAAGCGCCCGTACTCGAGCTGGGTGCGGGCCAGCAGCGGCGTCGACCGGAGGCGGCGGTCGATCTGCAGCGCCACCTCGAAGCTCTCCCGGGCCGCCTCTTCGTCTCCGGTGAGGCCGTGCAGCATCCCCAGATAGCGGTCGAAGGAACCCAGGCAGGCTATGCCCTTGGCCAGCACGGCGACCTGGCGGCTGTAGCCACCGAGATGGCGGAGGAGGACCCCCGCGGCGTGGCGATGGCCCAGCGCCACGGCCACCTCGGTCCACAGGCACAGAGTGGTCGTCCAGGTCAGGTCCCGTGCGACCCCTTCCAGCCCGTCGGCGGTCACCGCCTCGAGCATCCGGGTGGCCTCACCGGTGTCACCGGTCTCGACGCAGGCCAGCGCCAAACCGGCCACGAAAGCGGGGACACCGGGCTCGCTGGTGGTTATCTGGGTCAGGACGGGTAGCAGCTGGTTCAGCTCGCCCTGCTCCCACTTGATGAAGAACAGCTGGCCGGCGGCCAGGTTCTGGATGTTGGGCTCGTCGGTCGCCCGGGCCAGCAGCTCGTGGACGAGGGGCTCGACGGCCTCCAACTGGCCTTCCATCATGTAGCGCATGGCCCGCCACAGGGGCAGGAAGATCTCGGCGTACCAGTACCCGGTGCCCTCCGCCGTCCGCTCCAGGTTGGCTCGGTCGGCGTCGAAGCCCTGGAGGTCTCCGAGGGCCAGGCGGGCCAGGGCCCTCACGTGCAGGCCGTCGGCTTCGAGCCGGCGGTCGCCGGTCCGCCGTCCGAGACGCAGCAGGGGCTCGGCCAGGAGCAGCCGCTCCGCGGCGCTCTCGCTCCAGCCGAGGGCCTCGGCGTGGACGAACAGGCACCGACCGATGGCGACATCGTCGCCGCTGTCCTGGGCCAATCTCAGGGCCTGCCGGGACGTGACGATGGCGTCGCGGCCCTCACCCAACCCGAATCCCTGGTAGTCGGCCACGCCGGCCAGGACCCGGGCGCGCAGCGCCGGCTCCGACTCCCCGAGGGCTTCGAGGGCCTCCTCGCACAAGCCGGCCGCCAGCGGATCGACCCGGCCCACGGTGTTCACATACGTCGCCCACACCGCGGCCTGCCCCAGCCGGGCCGCCGAGCCCATCCGGCGGGCCACGTCGGCGGCCGCGAAGGCGGCGTTGCGAGCCGCTTCGAGATTGCGGTCGAGCAGGTGGGCCTCGGCCGTTCCGAGCAGCAGATCACACGCCAGTTGCCGTTCGAACAGGCCCTGGGAGCTGTCGAGGACGGCCAGCCCCCGAGCGAAGCGGTCCACCGCCTGGGAGTAGGAGCCCTGGGCCAGGGCCCGCCGCCCCGACTCGAGTGACTGGGAGGCGTGCTGCGGTCGGGTGAGGGAACGCTGTGACACCTCCTCGGAGATGGACCGGACGCTGATGGCCGGGCCGCCCTCGAGAGACGGTCGCCAGTCGAGCGCCGACTCCTGGACGAGGATGTCGTGTTCGAGGGCGAGCAGGTCTCGCGACGGTTCCAGCCCGAGCTCCTGACGGAGCCGGTCACGGAAGGATTGGAGGGTCCGCAGCGCCTCGGCCTGGCGTTTGGCCCGGTAGAGGGCCAGGACCAGCAGGCTCCAGAGGCCTTCGTGCCAGGGCTGATCGTTGACCAGGCGCTCCAACGCCGGGATGACCTCCCGGTGCCGCCCGCAGTCGAGCTCGGCGCGGGCCATCTGCTCGGCCGCGCTCAGCCTGAGCTGGTCGAGCCGGGTGGCTTCGGCGAGGAGGAGGGCCCCGGGGCTGGTGTCGGAGAAGGCCGGTCCCTGCCACACGGCCAGCGCCTGCTCGAGGATGCGGGCTCGCCGCCTCGGATCGCTCTGCCTTTGTCCATCGGAGACCAGCCGCTCGAAGCGGACCCGGTCGACGCCCACCCGGGTGGTGTCGAGCCGGTAGCCGTCGCGGCCGCCGGTGATCAGGGACGGTTCGAGGGGATCGGCGTCGATTATCTTGCGGAGCCGGGTGATGTAGGTCCGAACGGTGGGCTCGGCGCCGTAAGGGGGCGAGCCCGCCCAGATCTCCTCAACCAGGCGGAAGATAGAAATACCGGACTCACCTACGGCGCTGAGCAGCCCGAGCAGCGTCCTCTGGCGGAGGCCGCCCACGGAGACGGGTCCGTCGTCGCTCACGACCCTCACCGGACCGAGAATGGTGATCTCCATTGTCCCCAGCTGCCTCTTCAGGACACGCGTGGACGCCGGGTCAGCCGGCCGCCGTGTTCGCTGCCACCGGCTTAGGCTAGCACGTGCCCTCTTATACCCTTCCGACCGGTTACGGTTGGCGGTGATTGTGACCCAGGCGCTCCGGCCGGCTCGTCGTCACGGGATGCTCCGTGGGCGGCGTCGCCGGTCAGGCGCGGTGCGGCCCTCGGGTCGAGAGCAGGTGGTCCGGGTGGCGCCCCCACTCGAGGTCAAACCAGCGGCCCCCCGCCCGCAGTAGGTTCCCCGCCCGAAGCGGCTGCCGACCGCGAACGCTCATGCGTCCGGCGAGCGGCTCGACGAACAGACGCAGCAGCGGGGTCAGGCCGGGATCCGACGTTGGGCGGTCGTAGCCGCCGGTGATCGTTCCGGCTGCTTCGAGCCCGACCGCCTCCAGCTGCCGTCCCACGTGGTCGAGCAGCGGATCGGCACCCGCTAGAAAGCGCAGCAGGCTCACTGTCAGGTCTGTCGCCGCCGCCAGGTTGGGTCGACTTTGATCGACGAAGGACCGGTCGAGGGCCAGCTTCGCCCCGGCGATGACGTCGAACCCGTTCACGAGGACGGCGAAATCGATGGCCGCGCTGAACGCGCCCGGCTCGAGGTCGAGCCGGGTGAGATCCGCGGACCATGTCGTCCGCTGCTTCTCCGACAGGTTGAACCAGGAAAAAAGGTCACTGCCGCGCAGGTCGGCGAAGGTCAGCCGGGGAGCGGATTCGGCTGCCGGTTCCAGCACCGCGTCCCACAGATCGGGGACGCTCATCCGATCGAGCGGCAGATCGTCGCGGCAGATGAGCCAGATATCGGGCACCACGAACCATTCGTCGCGTTCGAGGGGATACAGGTGGTGGCGGACCAGGCCGCGGTGCTGCAGAGCGGCGAACAGTTCGTCGAACGTGGGCCGGCTGAGCGGGCTCGGAAGGGCGATGCGTCCGAGGCACCCCTCGTCGGTTCCCCGGGAAGCGCCTAGCGACGTCGTCACCGACCAGAGGGAGACCGCTCCGGCCGGACGGTCGGGGCCGTCCCGTTCGGCGCGCAACTCGACTTCGGGCACGCCGTGCTGGTCCATCGCGGCGGCTATGGCATCTGCTGCAGCTCGTGCGCCCGGCTCGATCATTTCCGCGATGCTATTCATAGCGCTCTCCCCTGCTCGCCCACTCCCTGTGCCGCCGGTCAGGGAATCCAGGCCACCGGGTCGCCGCTGGCCGGGATCGAATAGACGGGGTCGAGGCCGGCGTCGTTGCGGGCCAGAACCCAGTTCACCACCGACACCGTCGAGGAGTCGAACGCCGCCTGACAGAGGACCCACGCCCCGTCAGGTGACCAGGCGCAGTGCCCCAGGCGGGTGCCGGGCTGCACGGACTGGGTGACGACACGGTAGTCGGGGCTCATCACGGCCAGGGCGCTGCCGACACTGTTGAAGCTGGCGAAGGCCACCGACTCGCCGTTGGGAGACCAGTAGAGCGCGCTGTACTCGGCCGGTCCGGTGGAGGCGCTGAGCGAGCCGAGACGGTGGCCCCGGCGGTCGAGGACCACCATGGCGGCGTTGCCGGCGGAGGTACCGACCGGGTTGCCGGCGGGGGTACCGGCGGGGGTGCCGGGGGCGGTGCCGACGGGGTTGAGTACCACCGCGATCTTGCCGCCGTCGGGATCGGGGTAGAGGGTCAGGTTGACCGCCTGGCGGGGGTCGATCCCGGCGTCGCGGTCGAGCTGGGTAGCGGTGGCCAGCACTGTGGTCTGCCCGCTGCTCTGACGCAACGCCACCTCGGAATCGGCCAGGCTGTCCACCCCTGCCGAGCGGCCCGCCGGCTGGACCGCTGCAGCCACACTCACGAAGGCACCCCGCGTTCGGGGATCACCGACGGCGTCGTTGGCCGCCCCGAGACTGGTCCGCGCCCCGTCCGACAGCGACACCAGCGATACCGGCGTGGTGGTGGCTGGTCCCGCGCCGGCCGCCGGCACGATTGCAGCCGTGGCCCTGTCGGCCAACGAGTCGGGCCGAGTACCCGCCGTCGAGGCCCCCGGATAGAACGCTCCCGACAGGCTCCCATGAGCCTGCCACACGACCTCACCGTCGCGCTCCACCAGCACCGGCCGGGCCCCGGTGGTGACCGGGCCGGGTCGGACCGCGCTCTGATGGCTGGCGTCTGGCAGGCTCACCAGCGGAGTGCCGTCGGCGGCCTCGGCGATGATCCGACCGGCGAGGTGGCGTACCGAGGCCGGCAGCGGCGGCTCTTGGGGCGACCTCCCCGAGCCCGGCCGGGTGGCCACCAGCAGGGCGCCGGCCAAGGCTGCCGTCGCCACCACTGCCGCGACGGGGACCGCCATCGGCGAGAGGCGCGAACGGGGCCGCCTTTGGTGTCGGGGGATGACAGCGTTCTCGCCGGCAGCCGCGGCCACGGCTGCCGTCGCCGCTTCAGCCGCCGACGCTGCGGCCGCCGACGCTGCAGCTGCTGCGGCCGCCGGTGCCTCGGCTGGGGGCCGACGACGTCGGCCGAGCCGTGGCCGCCTCCAGCCTTCGTCGCTTTCGGTTCCTAGGTAGGAAGGAAGTTCCCGATCGTCCCAACTCGGCGCGGCATCGGTCGTGGGCCGCCCACAGGCCCTGCACGACACCATCATCGCGGTGACGTCGGTCCCGCATCCGGCGCAACGCAGCACAGCATGGAATGTAGCGAGGCGCCGCTCCCAATCCGTAGGCCACCCCTGCAGAGGCGAGTACCACGATGCCGACTCGGCGACCCGTCTACCGTGGCCGCTCATGAGGTCTGCTACCGACGACGGCCCGCCGGTCATGCTCGAGCACCTCGATCCCCTCGCCCTGGAGCTGACGGCGGCGATTCACGACGGTGAGACGACGACGGTGCGCCGGCTGGTCGGGGAGCACCCCGGCCTGGCGTCGGCCCGGATGATCGGAGGCCACGGTCGGGACGGCGGGTGGCGCACCCCGCTCCACGCCGTGACCGACTGGCCCGGGTACTTCCCCGCCGGGCCGGAGATGGCCGCGTTGCTCCTCGCCGCCGGCGCCGATCCCGATGACGACACCGGAGGACGGCAACCCGAGACGCCGCTGCACTGGGCCGCCAGCACCGACGACGTGGACGTGGCCGCCGTCCTCGTGGGCGCCGGCGCCCGTCTCGACACTCCAGGCGGATCCATCGGCACCCCGCTCGACAACGCCGTCGGCTACGGCTGCTGGCACGTCGCCCGCCTCCTCGTCACTTCTGGGGCACCCGTCGAGGCCCTCTGGCACGCCGCCGCGCTCGGCCTGCTCGCCCGCCTCGATGAGCTGCTTGCCGCCGGCCCGGTCACCCAGGACGACTTGGACCAGGCGTTCTGGCAGGCCTGCCACGGCGGCCAGCGCCGAGCCGCCCAACGACTGCTCGCCGCCGGCGCCGACCTCACCGCCACCCCCTCCTACGCCGCCGCCCAGACCGCGCTGGACGTGACCACCGCCACCGACACCCGCCGTCAGCTCCTGGCGGGATGGCTGCGCGACCGAGGCGCGCCCAGCTCAGCGGGCTGAACCAGCGGCGGGTGGGAGGGCGGCCGGTGGGTGAACGGCCGGTGGGCGGAGGTCGTTTCGCCGAATGCCGGGAGGTGCGAATCGGGACTTATGGTCGTTGGGCCGACGCTCAATCAGCTGAGTCGTGCGGTCGATAGGGAAACCGGCCAGCAGAGGGCCGGTGACCGATCCTCCGACGGAGGAATGGAGGTGAGCCCAGGTGTTCAAGCGGACCGGTCCCGTATCGGTGACTACGGAGACCGCGCAGGAGGACCTGGCCGCGATCTCGGCGGTCATCGACGCTCTCGGAGCGGTTTCCGACAGAGCGGAGTGCGCCAAGGCCGCGCTCGACGCGGTCCGCACCGGGTTCGGCTGGGCCTACGGCTCCTACTGGGAGGTTCGAGGCGGCGCGCTCCGCTTCGTGACCGAGTCCGGGTCCGTCGATGAGCATTTCCGGGCCGTGACGATGTCCGCTTCCTTCGAGGAAGGCGTAGGTCTGTCCGGGCGGGCCTGGCGGCGGCGGGACCTGGTCACCGTGGATGACCTGGCCGCGCTCTCCGACTGCGTCCGGGCCCCCGCGGCCCGGCAGGCGGGGGTGCGCTCGGGCGTGTGCTTCCCGGTCATCGTGGCCGGTCAGGTCATGGGCACCATGGACTTCTTCTCCAACGATCTGGTGGCGCTGTCCAAGACCCGAACCGAGACCCTGCGCACGGTCGGGCGTCTCGTGTCGCAGACCCTGGCCCGCCTGGCCCAGGCGGAGGCCGAGCGGGAGTCGGCGGCCGACGCCCGAGCGGTCAGCGCGGTGCTCGCCGAACTCGGCCGCCACTCCACATCCGACGATCTGGCCCGAGCCGCTTTGGACACGGTGCGGTCGGCCTTCGGCTGGGCCTACGGTTCCTACTGGGTCATCGACGGCGACTGTCTGCGTTTCAGCGTGGAGTCGGGCTCGGTCAACGAGGAGTTCCGGTCCGTGACGGCGACGGCCAGCTTCAGCCAAGGCGTTGGTCTATCCGGGAGAGCCTGGCGCAAGCGGGACCTCGTCTTCGTGGCCGACCTGGGTGATCTGACCGACTGCGTGCGGGCCCCGGCCGCCCGAGGGGCGGGCGTCAAGTCCGGGGTGTGCTTCCCGATAATCGTGTCCGGACGGGTGTTGGGAACGATGGATTTCTTCACCACCGAGACCCTCGAGCTCAAACCCGGCCGTCTGGAGGCCCTCCGGTCAACCGGTCATCTCCTCTCCGCGGCCTTGGAGAAGACCCTGGGCCTCGAGGAGTCCCGCCAGACGGCTGCGGTGCTGTCGTCGGGGATCACCGAGTTGAGCGCATCCGCCGGCCAGGCGTCGGAGATCGCCAGCAAAGGTGTCAGAGGCTCCGAAGAGTCCGAGGCCCGCCTCCTCAACCTCCAGGCGACCTCCGAGCAGATCGGGAGCATCGTCAACACGATCGCGTCGATCGCGGAGCAGACCAACTTGCTGGCCCTCAACGCCACCATCGAGGCGGCCAGAGCGGGCAGCGCGGGGAAGGGTTTCGCCGTCGTGGCCAGTGAGGTGAAGGACTTGGCGGCCGGCACGAGCAAGGCGACCAAGGCCATCACCGAACAGATCGAAGGTATCCAGGCCGAGATCCGCGAGGTCGTGGAGTCCGTCGTGAACATCCGCCACGTGGTGACCGAGATCGACACCGTGCAAGGAGAGGTCGCCAGGGTGCTCGCCGAGCAGGCCGAACTGGCCGAGGGGATGCTGCGGGCCCAACTGGTCTGACGCGCTTCTTGACAAAGCTGCCGCCCTCGCGTACAATCGAACATATGTTCTGGTCTGCCCATGGTGGCGGCCGGGACGGGATCGTCGGTCTCGCACCGGCCTGTACACAGGGTTTCCGTGCCGAGGTGTGCTGGTGTGCCGTGATCTCGAGGCTGTTCGACAATCTGTCTGTGACTACGCCAAGGCCTTTGACGCCGGGTCGCTGATCCCGGCCGAGACGGGACGCGTCGTGTCGCTGTGCGCCGCCATCGAGGGGTCGGTGGCGACGCTGAAGGCGCTGGCCGCAGCCCGCCTGGCCGAGGGGGGTTCGTGGCGGTCCGAGGGCTACCGTTCGGCCGAGGAGCAGTTGGCTGACCGGACCGGCGTCGGTACGGGGCAGGCTCGCCGACAGTTACAGAATGGGAGGCGGCTGTCGGAGCATCCCGAGGTGGCGCAGGCGGCGCTTTCGGGGGAACTGTCCGCCGAGCAGGCCGAGTTGGTGGCCGTGGGGGCCGAGGCGGATCGTTCCAAGACGGCTGGCTTGATCGATAAGGCTCGGTCGTCGTCGGTGGGGGAGCTGCGCGACGAGGTGGCCCAGGTCCGAGCCGACCACATCGATCGCGAGGAGCAACGGCGCCGTATCCACGCGGCGCGGAGATTGCGAAAGTTCGTGGACCTCGAAGGCGTATGGCATCTCATGGCCTCAGGCAATGTCGAGGACGGGATGACCGTGGATTCTTTGCTGACGCCGATCCGTCAACGGCTCAACCGCCTGCGTCGTGACCGCGGTCAGGACCTGCAGACTTTCGGTCAGCTCGACTATGACGCCCTGATCGCCTTGGCCGAGATCGCCTGCGGGCACGAAGGAGAGCTCTCCCTGACCGACCTCATGGATCTCGGCTTTTTCTCGCAGCTCCGCAACGTCGGCCGCGGCCCTTGGGCCGGGCCTCCGGTCGCGACGGGGGCGGGGTCCGGGTCCGGCAGGGCGCCTGGGTTTGGGACTGGGTCTGAGGCAGGGGCCGGTGACTCGGTCGCACTGGAGACTCCGACGCCGCCGCGCCCCGGTACATGTGATTCAGGTTCCGGCGAGCCGGCACCCCTTTCCCGTCAGCAGCTGTCCGGCGACCCGTCTGGCGCGGCATCGCTTTTCGATGATCTGGTCTCCCCGCCAGCGGCTCAGCCCGGCATCCCTGTGCCCGGCGCGCCTCAGCCGGCAGCCCTGTCTCCGGTGGGCATCCCCCCGGCGGCCCTGCCGCCACCGGGCCTGTCCCCGGCGGGCCTGTCCCCGGCGGCCCTGTCTCCGGTGAGCGTCCCCCCGGCGGACGTCCCCTCGGCGGCCCTGTCCCCGGCGGCCCTGTCTCCGGTGAGCGTCCCCCCGG
>JAGWSF010000198.1 GCA_028876385.1 Acidobacteriota bacterium
CCCTGGTCGTACTGGCCGACCACGGCTTCGCCGCCAACCCGCACTGGGGTCACGGCCCGAACGGCCGCTACCGCCACGGTGGGACCTCCCCCGAGGAGTGCGTGGTCCCCGTCGCCGTGTTCGCCTGAAAGGGGGCGACCGCCGTGCCCCCTTCGGGCTCGAGCAGAGGGAAAGACGTTGGGCCGGGTGGGCCCGAGCCCACCAGTTATGACAGTCCTGGTGTCCGACGGGCCTTTCTCCAACCAAGCGACTCTCTCGACTGGGCCCGGGCCTATTCTTTCGGTGATCGGACGGAGCGCAGGCCCTGGATCATCTTGACGAGAACCTTTTCTGCCTTGGCGTCGAGGTCCTCCACCGGTATATCCAGCTCGCGGGCCATCTGGTCTCTGAAGATGGCGTAGCCCAGGGTCGCCGAGGAGATCATGGCGTGCACCGCTTTGATGTCGAGCGACGACTGGACGACCTTGGCCGCCTTGTCCCGCTCGAGGCCGGCGAGTGTCTCGGTGACGCCGGGCATCATCACGAGGCTGTCGTCCCCGTCGATGGCGAGCAGGGCCTCGATGCGGGCGAAGGCCGGCTGGGCATTCGACGCCCGGAACACCAGCCGGCGTCGGTCGGTGAGCGGCAGGCCCCGAACCGAGTCGATCAGCGGGCCCCGGCTGGCGTGGAGAGCCTTGAGGGCGGAGCGGACCAGCGAGCGCCTCGAACCGAAGTGTTGGTAGACCAGACCTCGGTTGACGTTCGCTTCGGCCGCCACCTCCCGCAGGTTGATCCCGCCCAGCACCCCGTCGCGGGCGATGATGCGCAGCACGGCCGCTTCGAGCATGGCCTCGGTGGCCCGGCGGTCCCGGGCGCTTTTGGGCTCCGGCACCCCGGGATGCTCCAGCCCCTCAAGGGGATTGGTATAGCTTTCGACCGGGCTGTCCTTCGCAGCCCGGGACTTCGCCACAGCCATCGGCCGCTCTCCAATCTGCCGTCAACGGTTGCGGTTCAGGCAAGTATCATAGCGCCAGCAGTGCTATCACAGTGTCGGAGGCGTTTCATGCGTGTGGGGGACCAATCGGGGCGAAGGGCCTTCCACGCCTCGGTAGCGGTGAAGGTGACCCGGGCGGTCGGGACGATGTGGTGCGCCTACGCCTTCGCCACTCTGGCCCTCATCGGGCTCCCATCGGCGATCGAGTCGGGCCGTCTGGTCGTGGTCGTGTCGTGGCTGTCCCAGACCTTCCTGCAGCTAGTGCTGCTATCGGTGATTCTCGTCGGGCAGAACGAGATGGCCGCCGCCGAGGAGGACCGGGCCCGCCACTCGCACACCAGCGCGGAGCGACTGCTCGAGGAGCTGGCCGACCTGAAGGCTCACCTCAAGGCCCAGGACGAGATGATCGCCCGACTCCTCACCCGCCCTTTCGCCTGATCCCCACGGCAGACCGGTCGTCGGAATCTCCGGCCGGCTGCTCAGCGGATCGGCAGCTGGGCGGCGGCGTTGCTGACCAGCTCCACCACATGGATCCGGCCGGTGAACTCGAAGCGGCCGTCGTAGTGCCGGCTCGACACCGAAGGCCCCCACGACCGCCCCACGCACAGGCCTTCCTGCACCATGCTGTAACCTCTCGGGGCTGACCGCACCCGGTCCTCCCGGCCCACCTCGATGCCGTCGAGGTACAGGGTCAGGGTGCCGACGCCGGGCTCAATCGGTTCCCACCCGGCCCGCAGCGCCAGCCGCCGCCCGACCGGCAGCGTGGCCGTCTCGGCCACGAAGGTCGACAGCTGCAGGCAGTTGTTGATGTAGAGCGCCCTCCCGCCGGTCACGCACAGCGCCCACCCGCCCAGGTTGGCGCCCTGGGAGACGAGCAGGCCGGCGTCGTCGGGGCGGTCCATGGTGAAGTGGACGGTGAAGGAGTGCGGGCAGTTGAGGAACACCGGAAGCGAAGGGTTTGGTACCGGCGAGGTGCCCGGGTAGTAGCGGTAGACGTCGCGGTCCTCGCTGGCGGCTGGCCGGGTCGGATCGATGAAGCGGTCGAAACCCCGGTCGTCGAGGGGCAGGACGTCGTGGTCCCGGGCCTCGCTCCACCACAGCCCGACCATGTCCGCGAGGCGTTCTGGGTGCTCGGCGGCCAGGTCGTGGGCCTGGGTGAAGTCGTGGCGCTGGTCGTAGAGCTCCCATACGTCGTCGGACCAGTCGGTGCCCGGCCGGTGCCAGGTGACCGCCATCCATCCGTCGTGGTAGAGCGCCCGGCTGCCCAGCATCTCGTAGTACTGGGTGTTGCGCACCTCGCCGGCGTGGGGCCGCCGGATGGTCTCGGCGAAGCTGAACCCCTCGATGGGCTTCTGCTCCACGCCGTGCACCGTGGTCGGGACCTCCAGGCCGGCCAAGTCCAGGAGCGTCGGGTACATGTCGGTGATGTGCAGGTACTGGCCGCGCCGCCCCCCCGGGTCGCCGATCCCGGCCGGCCAGTGGACGATGAGAGGATCGGTGTTGCCGCCCCGGTGGGTGTCGCGCTTGTAGCGGCGGAACGGTGCGTTGCCGGCCATGGCCCAGCCGGCCGGGTAGTGGGGGTCGCTGCCGGGGCCGCCGACGCCGTCGAGCACCGGCTCCATCTCCTCGGGCGTCATGGGCATCAGATTCCGGAAGCGTTCGGTGTTGGTGGAACCGTGGCGTTGCCCCTCCTGGGAGGCGCCGTTGTCCGAGAGGACCATCAAGACGGTGTCGTCGAGGACGCCCATCTCCTCTAGGGCGCCGACCAGGCGGCCGATCTGGGCATCGGCGTGGTCGGCCATCCCGGCGAACGCCTCCATCAGGCGGGCGTAGACGGCCCGGGAGGTGGCGTCGAGCGAGTCCCACGGAAGCACCCCCGGGTTGCGCGGCGGCAGGTCGGCGTCGGCCGGGATGATACCCATGTGCTTCTGGCGCTCGAAGGTCCGTGACCGCTCGACATCCCAGCCGTCGTCGAAGCGGCCCCGGTAGGCGTCGATGTACTCCGCTGGGGCGTGGAACGGGCAGTGGACCGCACCGAAGGGCAGGTAGAGGAAGAAGGGTCGCCCCGAAGCCACCTGCTGCTGATCTCGGAGCATGGCGATCGCGTGGTCGACCAGGTCCTCGCTCAAGTGGTAGTCGTCCCGATCCGGGGCCGGGACCCGGTGGTTGTCCTCGGTGAGCAGCGGGTGCCAGTGGTCGGTGGCGCCCGGCAGGAACCCGTAGTAGCGCTCGAAGCCGAGTCCGAGGGGCCACCGGTCGAACGGTCCGGCGGCGGTGGCCTCCGAGGTCGGAGTCAGATGCCACTTGCCGGTGCAGTAGGTCGAGTAACCGTTGAGACACAGCACCTCGGCGATGGTCGCCGCGCTCCGCGGTAGGAAACTGTTGTAGCCGGGGAAGCCCGACGCCATCTCGGAGATGGCCGCGAAGCCGACCGCGTGATGGTTGCGGCCGGTGAGCAGGGCGGCCCGGCTGGGTGAGCACAGAGACGTGGTGTGGAAGTTGGTGTAGCGCAGACCCCGCTCGGCCAGCCGGGTGATGTTAGGTGTCCGGCACGGGCCGCCGTAGGCGTCGAGCTGACCGAAGCCGAGGTCGTCGAACATAATCACCACCACGTTCGCTGCGCCCCCCGGGGGCCGGACCGGGTCCGGCCAGTCCGGCTCGGACTCTCCGTAGGTGCGACCGACCCGTCCGGCGAAGGGTTGGGGCGGGTGGGGGAGGGAGGTCATCGTGCTCTGGCGAGTGGGCTCATTGCTAGCATATTGTTTGTTGTAACAACGCGGTGTCAACACCTAGGGGGGTGGGATGAGCACGCTCAGCAGGCCGGCCTGGCCTCAGCACGAGAGATCCGGCTCGTGGCTCACAGACGACTCAGGTAACCGGCTGCTGGCCTGGCACATCTCCGGGGGAGTGTTCAATCTCGGATTCGCCCACCGGCAGATGGCCGAGGCGGTGGCCGCTGTCATCACCGGCCACGACGCCGGCTTGTGGTCGATGCGCTCCCAGCGGCGCACCGATGGAGAGCAGCGTTTCTCCCGGCTGTTCCCGCCGCCACTCGACGACTCCGTCTTCACCCCGAGCGCCTCGGAGGCCTTCGAGGTGGCCTGCAAGCTGGCCAAACGCCACACCGGCCGGCACGGCCTGGTGTCGGTGACCGGCGGCTACTACGGGGCGGTCGGCTTCGCTCTGGCCATGGACGACCCGGCGCTGCACCCAGAGATCTACGGGCCTCTCGCCGGACCGGTTCCCAAGGCCCGTTACGGCTCGGTCGAAGACATCGACGCGCTGGTCGACGGCTCCACCGCCGCGGTGTGCCTGGAGGCGATCCAGATCCCCACCGGGGTGAGAGAGCCGCCTCCTGGATACCTGCGGGAGGTGCGCCGCATCTGTGACGAACGGGGGGCGCTGCTCATCTGCGACGAGGTCCAGGCCGGCCTGTACCGCAGCGGGGACCGGTGGGCGTTCGAGCGCCACCGGATCCTCCCCGACGTCGTCGTCACCGGCAAGGGCCTGTCGGCGGGCTACTACCCCATCGGCGCGCTCACCTTCCCGAACGACCTGCGCCGGCACTTCCTCGAACGGCCGCCGCTGCACCGCTCCAGCTTCATGGGAGGCGAGATCGCCGCCCAGATCGCCGGACTCGTCGCCGACCGCTACCAGGACCCGGCGCTGGGCGCCAACGTGCTGGCCCAGGCGGACCCGCTGGGCTCCGGCCTGGAGACGATCAGGCGGGACCACCCCGACACGGTGGTCGACCTGCGGGGGCGCGGCCTGATCTACGGGCTGCAGCTGTGCCGGCCCGTCGCCTCCGAGCTGGTCTCGCGGTGCTGGGAGCGGGGCCTGTTTCTCCATGCCAGCATCGACCCGACCACCGTGATCGTCATGCCACCGCTGGTCAGCACCGCCGAGGAGATCGACACCGGGCTGGACCGCTTCGCGGACGCCGTATCAGAACTGTCCCGCGCCGCGGGACCCGACACAGGGGGAAGCCGCAATGGCTGAGTCCAAACCGAACATCGTATTCATGCTGCTCGACAACCTTGGCTTCGGGGACCCAGGCTGCTACGGCGGCGGGGTCCTGCGCATGGCCCCCACGCCGAGAGTCGACGGCCTCGCCGACGAGGGACTGCGGCTCACCAACTTCAACGTCGAGCACGCCTGCACCCCCACCCGGGCCGCCCTCATGACCGGTCGACTGCCGATCCGCTCCGGTTGCGAGCGGGTGCGCTTCGGGGTGAAGAACGGCCTGGCCCCGTGGGAGTACACCATGGCCCGGATGCTCAAAGATGTGGGCTACTCGACGGCGATATACGGCAAGTGGCATCTCGGCAATGTCGCCGAGCGCCACCCGACCGCTCTCGGATTCGACGAGTGGTACGGCATACAGGACAGCACCGACCCGGTGTTCGACCTGATGCAGGCGGACAAGGGGGCGCTGGTCCGCCAGACCAAGATCTGGGAGGGTAAGGCCGGCAGCCCCGCCGTCCCGGTGGCCGATTACGACCCCGAGTCGCGACCGTTCATCGACGCCGAGATCACCGACCGGGCCTGCCGGTACATCCACGACCGGGCCGCCACCGGGCAACCCTTCTTCCTCTACATCCCCTTCACCATGATCCACCATCCGGCGCTGCCCCACCCGGAGTTCAAGGGCCGGTCCGGCAACGGTCCCTACGCTGACTGCATGCTCGAGGTGGACAGCTACACCGGGCGGGTCCTCGACGCGTTGAACGAGGCCGGAGTGCAGGACGACACCATCGTGGTGTGGGCCAGTGACAATGGTCCACCCTCCCACGGTACCCTCGGTCCCCAGGGCGACACCGGCCCGTTCCGGGGTTGCCTCGGCACCGCCTACGAGGGCCAACTGCGGGTCCCTTGCATCATCCGCTGGCCGGGGCATGTCGAGGCGCGGACGGTGAGCAACGACATGGTGTCGGTAACCGACTTCTACGCCACCTTCGCCCGGATCTGCGGTGGGCGGGTCCCGACCGACCGGGCCATGGACTCCATGGATCTCACCGGGTTCCTCGAGGGCAAGGAGCCCTCCCCTAGGGACTGGCTGCTCGCCTTCGTCGGTGACAGCCTGGCTGCTATCAAGTGGCGGCAGTACAAGCTGCATCTGATCGAGTACGGCACCCAGCCGGGACACCGCTACAAGCTGGACCTGGCGTTCCCCCAGCTGTACAACGTGGCGTCGGACCCGAAGGAGGAGTGGGACATCTACGGAGCCAACCTGTGGGTCAACGAGGCCATCCAGAGGATCGTCTTCGATTACCGCAAGAGCGTCGAGGAGTTCCCCCACGTACCGGTCGGCGGCGACGGCCCGAGCGACGCGCCCCGGCCCAAGAAGCTGCTCGCCAGGGAGTAGAGGAGTGACCACCGACCCCGACGCCGACACCGCCGCCAGAGGGCCGGGCGACGACCGCCCGGTTCCCGACGTGGGCCGCGGGTTCGGCGGCCGTATCGCCAGGACCATCCGCGAGTCCACGCCGTGGTGGCCGACGCCGCCCACCCCCCGGGAGCAGGCCCCGAACGTGGTGGTGGTGCTGCTCGACGACATGGGATTCTCCGACTTCGGCTGCTTCGGCGGCGAGATGTCCACCCCGACCGTCGATCGCCTGGCCGCGGACGGCATCCGCTTCACCGGCTACACCACCGTCCCGATGTGCACCCCGGCCCGGGCCGCGCTGCTCACCGGCCGCAACCCACACGCCGTCGGCAGCGGCTGGCTGGCCTCCAACGACCCCGGGTACCCCGGCTATCAGGCCGGCGAGATATCCCGGCAGGTCCCGACGCTGGCGGAGATCCTGAAGGCCAACGGCTACGCCACCATGGCCATCGGCAAGTGGCACAACACCCCCACCCACAAGGTGGGGGTGGCCGCCGACCGCTCCAGCTGGCCCAACCACCGGGGCTTCGACCGCTTCTACGGCTTTCTCGGTGCCGAGACCAGCTACTTCGAGCCGGAGCACCTGATCGAGGGCGACACCTTCGTGGCCGTCGACGACTACCCCGACGACTACTACAGCACCGACGACTGGACCGACCGGGCCATCGTCTACCTGAAGGAGCACCTGGCCTCCGAGCCGGACCGACCGTTCTTCCTCTACCTGGCGGAGAACGCTCCGCATGTGCCGCTGCACGCCAGACGGGTTGACCGGGAGCGCACCGCCGGCCGCTACGACGACGGCTGGGACGCGCTCCGCCGCCGCCGGTTGGAGAGCCAGCAGGCCATGGGGCTGTTGGACTCCCGTCACCGCATCCCTCCCCACACCCCGAGGGTGCCGGAGTGGTCCACTCTGAGCGGGTCGGAGCGGCGCCTGTGCGCCCGCTACATGGAGCTCTACGCGGCGGTGATCGAGGCGTTCGACCAGGCCCTCGGCCGGCTGGTCGGCTTTCTTCGCTCGGCCGGTCGCCTGGACAACACGTTGATTCTGATCACCTCGGACAACGGCGCCAACGCCGTCGGCGGTCCCCACGGTAGCCCGAACCGCTTCCACAGTCGCTACGGAGGCACCGACGACGCCAACGCCAGGGCCCTCGAGCTGCTCGAATCGGACCGCCTCGGTGACCGCTACTCGGTCCCGGCCTACCCGACCGGATGGGCCGAGGCCAGCAACACCCCGTTCCGGATGTTCAAACGGACGCCGATGAACGGCGGCATCCGGGTGCCGCTGGTGGCCCACTGGCCGGCCGGCCAGTACCAGCCGGGAGTGATCCGGCCGGACTGGGTGCACGTGACCGACCTGGCACCGACCATCATGTCGCTGGCCGGGATCGCCAACCCGACCGAGTTCCGGGGTCGGTCGCTGGCCCCGATGGACGGCTTCGACGCCTCCGCGCTGTTCAGCGACCCATCCGGCCGGACCGAGCGGACCCGCCAGCACTACGAGCTGCAGGGCAACCGGGCGATGGTGGACGGCGACTGGAAGATCGTCTCGTTGCAGCCGCCTGACGAGCCCATCGACCTGGATAACTGGATGTTGTTCGACCTGGCGTCCGACCCGTGCGAGACCGAGGACGTGGCCGTCGAACATCCCGACATCGTCGCCCGGATGGACGCCGCCTTCGAGGCCGAAGCCACCGCCAACTGGGTGTACCCCCTCGATAATCGCAGCCCCCGGCGCAACCTCACCGTCACCCCGCGGCTCGAGCCGCTCGTGTCCCAGCCCCGTCGGTTCTACCCCGGTACCGGGACGGTCCCGCTGTCGGTGGTCACCCCCCTGACGGCCGACCGCGGTTTCGAGCTCTCGGTTGAGTTCGCCTACGGCGAGCGCGACGAGGGGGTGGTCTTCGCTCTGGGTGACTCGTCCGGAGGGTACGCGCTGTATGTGATGGACGGTCAGCTGAGGTTCGTGAGCAGCAGGTGGATGGATCGGCCGCTGACCGCCGATTGTGTTGTCAATTCTGCTGCCACGATCCGGGTATTGATGGTGCACGCGGCCCGCGGGGGTGGCCAGGGTTCGGCCCGGCTGAGCGTCGACGGGCGGGAGTGGTGCGAGATCGACACCACCCCGACTCTCGGTCGCACCGGGTGGGGCCTGGACGTGGGGGCCGACCGCGGCCCGAAGGTCTCCGCGGACTACGCCGGCCGTGGGGTGTTCGCCTACTCGGGCGTCATCCACTTCGTGGACCTGGTCCCCGGGGACCAGGCACCGGGGAGCCTCATGAACCGGCCGGAGGTGCTGTCGCAGAAGGAGTGAGCCCCCGTCCTGGGTCGCAGCCGGGCCCTATGCCGGCGCCACCTCGACGGCAATCCCGCTGAACACGGCTGTGCCGGTGACCCCGTCGACGTCACGGTCACCGTAGAGCACGTTGACGTTGACCCCGCCCGCGGCCACCGCGACGGGGGTGCCGGGCCCGGCGCTGCCCCAGCCATGGGGGAGGCTGACCACCCCGGGTCGCATCCGGTCGGTGACCTCGGCAGTGACGCTCTCGATGCGGCCGGCCGCTGACGTCACCCGCACCACGGCGCCGTCGGCGACCCCCAGGCGAGCGGCGTCGTCTGGATGGATCTGAAGGGTGCAGCGGCCGGCTCCCCGGAGCAGCGTGGGCAGGTTGTGCAACCAGCTGTTGTGCGACCGGAGGGTACGCCGGCCGACCAGGACCAGCGTTGCGGCCGCGTCGCCCAGATGGCCGCGGAGCTTGTCGACCTCGCCGGCCAGGATGGGTGGGCACAGGTCGATCCTGCCGTTGGGGGTGAGGAGCAGCTCCGGCAGGCGGGGCTGGAGCGGGCCGAGGTCGAGGCCGTGCGGGGCCGAGATCATCGCCGCCCAGGTCAGCCCGCCCGGTCGGCGCCCGAACAGGTCGCCGTAGGGGCCGCTGCGGACGGCGATGTCGACCAGCTTCTCGCAGACGGTGCTGCCGGTCAGGGACCGGCGCAGGGCTTCCACGTCGCCCACCGGGAGGGCGTCGCCGCTGCGGGTCGGGTCGGCGGCGGCCAGGGCTGCCGCGGCCCGGTGGAGGGCGCGGGTGACCGACTCCTCGCCGGCGGTGCCGGCGTCGCCGCCGGCGAGCACCGCCAGGAGACCGAGGAGAATGTCCTCGTCGGGTACCTGACCGTCCAGGGGAAGAACCGGCGGCGACGCCCGGGCCACGTTGCGCACCGCCCAGGTGCTGAACCAGACGTCGTAGTGCGCGACCCGGGCGTGGTCGGCCGGCGGGAGGATCACATCGGCGTGGCGGGTGGTGTCGTTCAGGTAGGGGTCGACCGCCACCATGAACTCGAGGGAGGCGAGAGCCCGCTCCATGCGATTGGAGTCGGGGGAGCTCAACGCCGGGTTGCCGGCCACGCAGATCAGCGCCCGCAGCTGTCCGTCGCCCGGCTCCTCGATCTCCTCGGCCAGGGCGGCAACGGGGAACTCGCCGAGGACCTCCGGGAGTCCCCGGACCCGAGTCCGCCACCGCCCGACGCTGAACTCCCGGCGGACGTTGCGCCCGCCGACGCGACCGTGCGCCGGCCGGGCGAACATGGCCCCGCCCTCCCGGTCGAGGTTGCCGGTGACGATGTTGACCACGTCCACCAGCCACGAGGTGGCGGTTCCGAACGGCGTCGTGGTGGTGCCGATCCGTCCGTAGACCGCGGCCCGGCGGGCGGCGGCCAGCTCGGTGGCCACCCGGCGGATGACCTCCGGCTCGAGACCCACCGCGCCGGCGACGGCATGGGGGGAGAAAGGCCCGGTCAGGGCCCGTACGTCCTCGACGCCGTCGACGAGGCCCTCGAGGTGCCCGAGCCTCACCAGTCCCTCGGAGAAGAGCACGTGCAGCACCGCCAGCAGGAGCAATCCGTCGGAGCCGGGCCTGATCCTCAGGTGCTCGTCGGCGAGGTCGGCCGTCGCGCTGCGCACCGGGTCGACGACCACCAGCCGACCACCCCGGCGGCGCAGATCGGAGAGGCGACCGGGCCAGTCGGGGGCGCTCGCCAGGCTCCCGTTGGACACCACCGGGTTGGCACCCAGCAGCAGGAGATGGTCGGTGCGGTCGATGTCGGGGACCGCCACTGCGAAGGGGTCACCGTAGAGCAGGCCACACGCCACCTGCTTGGGGGCCTGATCGAGCGTGGACGCCGAGTAGTGGTGGCGGGTGCCGAGCGCCCGACCCACCTCTGGCAGCAGCATGAGCCCGGCCAGGTTGTGGCAGTTCGGGTTCCCCATGTAGATCCCGAACGACTGACGTCCGTGGCGGCGCTCGACCTCGGCCAGGCCCGAGCGCACCCGCTCCCACGCCTCCGCCCACGAGACAGGCACGTGCCCCGACGAGGTGTGGGCCATCGGCTGGCGCAGCCGGGCCGGATCCTCGATCAGGCGGTTGAGGGAGGCGCCCTTGGGGCAGAGGAACCCCCGACTGAAGCTGTCCGACCGGTCGCCCCGCACCCGGGTGATCCGGTCACCCTTCACCGTGAGCTCGAGGTTGCACGTGGCCTCGCACAGGGGACAAATGCGGTATGCGGTGCGCTCCGCCCGCCCATCCTCACTCACGGTCCGGCTCGTCATCTCTCTCCCCTCGACGAGTGACAATTGCTCAATAATGTTGACACTATGATAGCTACGGCGTAGAAGTCGCGCCGTCGGGGGAGGTTCCTGTTGGACAGACAAGATCGCGGCGGCGACGGTGAGGGCCACGTCCTGGCGGGCATCCGGGTCCTGGAGTTGGCCCAGAACATCGCCATTCCGTACTGCGGGCGGATGCTCGTCGGTCTGGGAGCCGAGTTGGTGAAGGTCGAGCCCCCCGAAGGTGACTCCACCCGCTACCTGGCGCCGCTGCCTACCGTCGACGGTGGTCCCGACGGTCGTGGGTATGCCATGACCAACGTGGGCAAGAGATCGGTGCGCGTCGATCTTGCCGATCCGGCCAGGCGCCCGGTGATCCACCGCCTAGTGGAGTGGTCCGACGTGGTGCTGATGGCCCTGAAACCCACCGACCGGGAACGCTTCGAGGTCGGATACGACCAGCTATCGGCGGTCAATCCTTCGATCGTCTACCTCGAGCACAGTGCGTTCGGGCCATCCGGTCCGGACCGGGCGCTAGGTGGCTACGACGTACTGGTTCAAGCCCTGTCCGGTCTCTCCTACGTGACCGCCCGCTCGGATCCGGCTGGTTCGGTGCCGCTCACCATCCGGCCGGCGTACAACGACTACGCCACCGGGCTCACCTCCACCATCGCGGTGCTGGCCGCCCTGCGGGTCCGTGAGCGCACCGGCAAGGGGCAGCGCGTCCGTACTTCGTTGCTGTCCACCGCTTTGATGTTCAGTACCCCCAACACGGTGCAGTTCGATGCCGATCGCCATCAGATCGAGGAGGTCCGCCGCGAAATCGAGACGCTGCGACGCTGCGACGCCAGCTTTGAGGACGAGCGCCGGCTCTTTGAGGAGAGAGTGGTGCCGGCCGGCGGCGCGTTCGAGTTGAACTTCCGCCACTACCGGACCAGCGACGGGTACGTGTCTGTGGGTGCGATGAGCCCCACTCTTCGCTCCCGTTTCCTCGCCGCGCTGGAGCTGCCCGACCCCCGGGAGCTCGGCATCGAGCCGGGTGCGGACGAGTGGAGGAGTTTCGTCTCCGGTGTGGAGGAGCTGTTCCGGGCCCGTAGCAGCGGGTACTGGATCGAGTACCTGCGAAGTCACGCCATCCCGGCCGTCCGCTACAACCTGCCCTTGGACGTGCTGGACGACCCGCAGGTGGTCGATAACGGTTACGTGGTGTCCGTCGACCACCCTGCGCACGGCCATTACCTGCTGCCGGCGCTGCCGGTGCAGATGGAACGGGGCATGGTCGGAGGGGTCAGGCCCAGTCCGGGCCTCGGCCAGCACACCGAGGAGGTCATGGCCGAGATGGGGATCACCATGGTCGGCCATCCGCCTCCGCCGCCCCCGGTTACCGCTTCCGGGAAGGCGAGTCTCCCCGTGCCCTCCGCCGTGTCGCGCTCCACCCACCGCCCCGAGAGGTGACGAATATGACCGTCAACAAGCACATCCTGGCGAGCCAGCTGGCTGGCGAGACCATCGGCGACGGTCTCGTCGTCCTGCCCGGCCAGGGCAATTCCCTGGCCGCGGAGAGCGACTCGGGGATCGTCCTGCTCGACGCCGGCACCGCCAGACACTTCCCGCGGATGATCGCCACGCTGCGAGCGGCGACGGACCAGCCGGTGCACGCCATCGTCTACTCCCACGGCCACATGGGATACAACGCCGGGATCCCTCTCTGGGACGATCACAACGCCGGCCGGGGCGAGTCGCCGGCCCGCCGTATCGCCCACCGGAACCTTCTGGCCCGCTACGAGCGCTACCGCGAGACCCTCGAACTGCAGGCCCGGTTCGCCTACATGCAGTTCCCGAGCAGCGGCCCCCTGAGACAGAAGATCGACCTGCTCAGCCTGCACGACCCGGATGAGGTGTTCGATGACCGGCTGGTCGTCGTGGAAGGCCGGCGGCGGATCGAACTGCTGTGGGCCCCTTCGGAGGTCGACGACGCCCTGGTCATGTGGTTACCGGACGACGGCCTTCTGTGTGCCGGCCCGGTGGTCACCGGGCACGGCATCCCCAACATCGGGACCCCGCTGCGAACCCAGCGCTTCACGCGGCGGTGGGCCGAGACGCTCGAACGGCTCACCGAGCTCGGAGCCGAACGGCTCCTCACCGAGTTCGCCGGGGTGATCGAAGGGGCGAAGGAGGTGGAAACGGTGTTGAAGTCGACCTCGGCCGCCCTGCTGTGGTTGCGATCCGAAGTGGTGCGCCGGCTGAACCGGGGACTCGACGAGACGGAGATCCTGGCCGACATGAGCTATCCGGAGGCCATGTTCGGGCTGCCGTGGATGCGGCCCGGATACGGCGCCGCCGACTACATCGTCAGGGACGTCTACCGGGAGGAGACCGGCTGGTGGGACCGCAACCCGACGACGCTGCATCCGGGGCGCCCGTCGGAGGTGTCCGAAGCGATCGCCGGCGCCATCACCGATCCGGCTGCGGTGATCACCCGGGCTGAGCAGCTCGCCGACGCCGGTCAGGTGCAGTTGGCGCTGCACGTGATCGACCTGGTGGCCCTCGGAGACGGGCGACGCCCCGAGGTGGCCGAGGCCCGGCGGCTGAAGGCCGACCTGTGCCGACGCCGAGCCGAGGAGGTCGAACCATACGTCTCGAAGGCCCTGTACGAGACGTCGGCCCGGCTCCTCGAGCAGGGCGAACTGAGTTGGTCGTCGATCCCCTACGACGCCCGATCCGGAACGACCACGTGACCGGCCGGCCGAACATACTGTGGCTGTTCTCCGATCAGCATCGCGCCGACACGATCGGCGCCGCCGGGCACCCAGTGGTGAGAACCCCCAACCTGGACTCGCTCATCGCCTCCGCGTTCACGTTCGAGCGCACCTTCTGCCAGGGGCCCCTGTGCGTCCCGGCGCGGGTGTCGCTTCTCACCGAGCGATACGTCCGCGACCACGGCGCTTTCGAGAACGACTACCCGGCCCGGACCGACCTGCCGACCTTGGTCCAGGCCATCCGGGCCGCCGGCTACCACACTGCGGCGATCGGCAAGATGCACCTGTTCCCCCACCCGCCCGATGTCGCCCTGGGCCTTCCGCTCATGACCCGGTTCGGCTTCGACGAGGTGGTGGAAGCGGTCGGGAAGCTGGCGTCGGGATTCGTCCGCAACGCCTACACCGATCATCTCGAGCGACACGGACTGCTCGAGGAGTACCAGGCGTTCGTACGGCCGCGGGTCCCGTGGCGACGAAACAGCCTGCCGGTGTGGACGGTCGACCCGTCGCCGCTGCCGGCGGAGCACCACATCGACTGGTGGGTGGGGGAGAAGGCGGTCGAGTGGATCGAGTCCCGCCCCGCCGGCCAGCCGTTCTTCTGCTGGGTCGGCTTTCCCGGTCCGCACGACCCGTGGGACGCGCCGGCCAGCTACGTCCGCCAGTACGAGGACGCCGACATCCGACTCGACTCGACGCGCCGCCCGGACGTGCCGGGGAGCGGACCCCTGGCGGCGTTCTTGAACACCTTCCTTGACTACAGCAGCAGCAGCACCCTCACCGACGGTCGGACCCGGGAGGTGCGCCGGCACTACTACGCCAACGTCACGCTCATCGACGAGGCCATCGGCCGGATCCTCGCCGCGCTCGACAGGTCCGGCCTGGCCGACGATACATGGGTCGTCTACTCCACCGATCACGGCGAGATGCTCGGCACGCACGGTCTGCTCAACAAGATGGTCTTCTACGAGCCCGCGGTCCGCGTCCCGCTCGTTATCCGCCCGCCGAAGGGGTCGGTGCCGGTCCGCCTGACGCAGATGGTCGAGCACGTCGACCTGGCGGCGACCCTCGGCGCTCTGGCCGGGGCGGCGCCCGTGGAGGGAAGCGCCGGAGTCTCGTTCGCCGATGCCTTGGTGGGCCGCCCACCGGGGGGCTCCGACTGGGCCGGGCGGGAGGCGGTGGTCAGCGAGAACTACGGCTTCGCCATGTGGCGCACCGAGCGCTACAAGCTCGTCGTCTACGAGAAGACCCGGACGCCGGTACAGCTGTTCGACCTGATGGACGACCCCGAGGAGGATGTCAACCGGGTCGACGATCCCGCCTACGCCCCCGTCGTGTCGGACCTGCGGGATGCGTTCGTCGAGCCCTTCCTCTCCGTTCCCCCACGGCGGCCTGGCCCCGATCTGGTCGAAAGGGGCGGGGGAATCGACCAGATGCACAGGAGCGTCGCGGTGCCCACGCCGGCGGACTGACCCGACGGCCGATTGCTCAGCCGTCGAGGTGGTCGAGCCCGTCCGGCGCCTGGGACCACCTCGTACGACCGGAACGCAGCAGCCGGGCCGAGCCGCGGTAGAGGCTCCGGGAGACGAAGATGCTGCATTCGCCGGCCAGCCGGTCGCAGCATTGCGCTTTCAGGCGGCGGGCTTCGTCGATCGCCGGTGTATCGCCCGGCGCCAGCGCGACGAGGTCGAGGACGTGCAGGGCCATCTGGTCGTCGCCTTCGCCGATCAGCGCCCGGGCTCGATCGAGCACCCGGTCCGGGTCGACGGCATCGAGGACCGCGGCGCCGACACGGTCCGGGTGGGCCGGGTGAAGGTCGGTCGGGTTGCGCGACATCCACCATCCGAAATGCTCCCGTGCCAGGTCCCGTACGACGTAATCAGGGGACCCGTAGTTGGCTTGGAGATGGGGGTGGTCGAACAGTGGGCCCGGGTCGGGCAGGTCGTGGATGATCTCGACGTCGGTCATGCCCCGGTTGAGGCGGGACAGTACCTCGTCCACCAGCCACTGCAGGGCGTCTATGGTGCTGACCAGCCGCTCTCGGACGGCCTCTTCCCCAGTCACGACAGGGCCGAATTCCGGGACGAGGTAGCTGGCGCCGCGGCGGCACATCTTCTCCAGCGTCTCGATCCAGCGGGTGGTGAAGCGCTGTACTCGCTGCGGGGTGCCGATGTTGGGGAAGCCGTTGATCACGGCCGGCCCGGAGTAGAGAATTCGCTGGCGGGGCAGCCACAAGCCGATTGCGTCGTCGGTCTCAGAAGGTGCCGCAAACACCTCCACCGGATGGTCGGCGTCGTCGAGGAGGTAGCTGTCGTCGAAGGTCACGTCTGGTGGCGGGATGGAGAGGCCCACTTCCAGCGCCTCCCTGGTGGTGCGGGGGAACTGCCAGCTGTTGAGCATCAACTGCAGCCCCCGGGTGCGCTCGTAGCGCTCGAAGCGGCTGAGAACGTTGCGCTGGCCGATGGTCACCGGTTGGGGCTCCCCGCGGTCGGCCGCATGGGACCGCCATTGGGTCACACCCGCGTTGTAGCCGATGTGGCCGTGGGAGTACACGATGGCCCGTACCGGCCGTTCGGAAAGTCGGCGGACGTCGGCGATGGCCCGGTCCGTCAGCGCTCCTCCCGGTCCGGCGTCGACCAGGACCAGACCTTCTTCCTGCTCCACCACTACGCCGTTGCCTTGAGTGGCGATCAGATGGACTCCATCCCTGACGGTGAGCGGTTCGAACGCCACGTTCAGGATGCTGCCCCGACGGTTCGTTTCCTCGGCGCCCAACCGGTCCCCTCCGCAGTCTGCTACTTGTGACGGGAAGAATCTAGCACTATGTTAGGGAAAGTATCATAAGTGGAGCATCTGGCTACTGACCTAGGGGGGAGGAATGACCAGGCCGGCCGACTCGTCGGTGCTGTGCTTCCGCCGGCCGACCAGCCGTCGGAACACGAACCTGGCCGTGATCATGTGCAAACACCTGGGCTTCGGTCAGCAGTCGTGCATCGACGGTTCCGATACTGGTGAGCCGTGGCACAAAAGGACCGCTGCGGGCGACAAGGCCGCCACCAATCAATGGGCAACAAGCCAATATTCAGAGGGGAACCATTTCGCATGAGTCGGATTACTTCTCGACGTGTCTCGTACATGGCATTCCTGGGCGCCGTCTCACTGATCGCTGCCGCTTGCGGTGGCAGCTCGCCCAAATCCACCACCGGATCCACTGCGCCGACCGCGCCGGCGGTCGCCTCTATGCCCAAGTCGGGTGGTTCTCTGAGTATCGGGGTCGAAGCGGTGTGGCATCCCATCGACCCGCTGGACGCCACCACCTTCACCGACGCCGACATCTCGATGGCCGTGCTCGCGCCGCTGTTCGATCTGGGCCCGGGCGGCACTCTGCAACCGGACCTGGCGACCGGCTATACCGCCCAGGACGGCGATAAGGCCTATGTCATAACCCTACGGCAGAACGTCACGTTCCAGGACGGCACGCCTTTCGATGCCCAGGCAGTGGTGTTCAACCTCCAGCGAGACGCCAACCCGGCCAACGCCTGCAAGTGTCGGGTCGACCTCAAGGATCTGGCCTCCGTGGTGGCCACCGATCCGACCACGGTGACGGTGACGCTGACGCACCCCGACTCGACCTTCCCATCGCTGCTGGCCAATGTTCCCGGCATGATGGCATCGCCGGCGGCCGTCCAGCAGGAGGGCAAGGGCTTCGGGCTGCACCCGGTGGGGGCCGGGCCGTTCAAGTTCGTTAGCGAGGTGGCCAACAGTTCGGTCACCCTCGCCAAGTGGCCCGGCTACTGGAACGCCCCCAAACCCTATCTGGACTCGGTGACCTTCAAGGTGATCCCCGATGTCAGCACCCGCCTGGCCAGCCTCCAGTCCGGGGCCATCCAGGACGACGAGGACATCCTGCCGACCGAGATATCGACCGTTCAGTCGGCGTCGAACTTGCAGGTGCAGAGCCTCGGCGGAGTCGGAACCTACTTTGTCGAGTTCCAGACCCAGCGGGCTCCGCTGAACAATGTGGTGGCCCGCCAGGCCATCACCTACGCCACTGACCCGCAGGTCATCGACAACGCACTGTTCGCCGGGAAGGCCTCTACCGGGATCGAGTCGCCTTGGACCCCCCAGTCGTGGGCCTACCCGGGTCCGAGCGTCCCGGGCTACCCGGCCTACGACCTAGCCAAAGCGAAGCAGCTGGTCCAGCAGCTCGGCGTACTGTCCTTCACCCTGTCGATCCGCAACGACGCCACGTCGGTCGCCGTCGGGCAGGCCCTGCAGAGCGAATGGGCGGCGGCTGGGATCAAGGTTCAGCTGAACGAGCTTCAGAACCTGGCGTTGGTCCAGGATTCCCAGACTGGGAAGTTCCAGGCCATGTTCTACCGTCTGGCCGGCAGCTACGAGCCGGACGGCAACGTGTCCCTCTACTTCCGCTCGGGCAGCCCGCAGAACTCCGTCGGGCTGAGCGACCCGGTGGTGGACCAGCTCCTCGCCCAGGAGCGGGGGGCCACCACCCAGGCGGCCCGGAAGCCGATTCTCCAGTCGTTGGCCGTCCAGCTGGCCAAGGACATCCCGGAGGATTTCCTCTTCGCCGCCGATTGGTGGAGGGCGAGCGTCTCCAACCTTCACGGCGTCCCAAATCTGGCCAACAACTGGATGGAGCTGCAAGGGGCGTGGCTAAGCTGAGCGCTTCGACGCCGATTTGCCACGCTGGTGACGAGGGGTAGGGGGGAAGACATTGCTACGAAGGCGGAGTCTGCAGGCCATGCCCGTGATCGTCGGGGTCAGCGTGCTCACCTTCCTTCTTCTGAACCTGCTCCCGGGCAGCATCGCCTTGGCGATTGCCGGCCCGGGAGCGGACCCGCAGACGATCAAGGCGATAGAGATCCAAGACGGTCTCACCAAGCCTCTGTGGGATCGGTACTGGCAGTGGTTGTGGCACGCAGTGCAGGGGAATCTCGGCCGGTCCCTCACTTCCAGCGAGAGCGTCACCAGTCTGGTCGCCCACGCCTTGCCGGTAACGCTCGAGGTGATCATCGTCGCCCAGGTGGTGGCCCTGGTCCTGGCCGTGCCCGCCGCCCTGGCCGCTCTGGCCGACCGGTCGGGCAGGACGGACCGGGTGCTCGGCGCCGTGGCTTTCGCCGGTGTGTCCGCCCCCCACTTCCTGTGGGGAATCATCCTCATCCTGGTGTTCTCCGTCCACTTCCATCTCCTGCCGGCCACCGGGTGGGTGCCGCTCACACACAGCCTCGGATCGAACCTCAAGTCGGCCGTCCTCCCCGCAACGACGCTCGGCATAGGCGAATTCTCGTTCTACATGCGGATCCTGAGGGGCGACATGATCGACCAACTGAGAGAGGAGTACGTGACCACGGCGAGAGCCAAGGGTCTGAGCGGCTCACGTGTCCTCGTGGGTCACGTGCTGCGCAACTCGCTCTTCTCGCTCATCACGGTTGTCGGGGTGAACTTCGGGAAGCTGATCAGCGGGGCGGTGATCGTCGAGACGCTCTTCGCGCTGCCCGGCATCGGGAACCTACTGGTTACGTCCATTTACCAGCGCGACGTCAATGTCGTGCAAGGAGTGGTTGTCCTCACCGCCGTCGCTTTCGTCATAATCAACCTGGCGGTGGATCTGCTCTACTCGACCATCGATCCCCGAGTCCGGTACGAGGTCGCCAATGGCTGACCTGACGGCCGCCGTTACCGACCGATCCGTGTGGGTGAGGCGTCCGTCGCTGGCGCTGGACTGGGCCGTGTGGATACCGGCGGTCCTGCTGGGAGGGTTGGTCCTGGTCTGCTTCCTCGGCCCGGTCGTGTTCGGGCTGCCGGCGCCGAACGTCACCGACCTGCTCCATCCGAGGGCCGGGCTCGGCACTTCCGGCCACCTGCTCGGCACCGACGAGTTGGGAAGGGACCTCCTGTCGCGCGCTCTGAACGGCGGTCAGGTGTCCATCGAGATCGGACTCGGATCGGTCGCCGTCGGGATGGCCATCGGCGGCCTGCTCGGCATGGTCTCCGGTTTCACCGGGGGTTGGCTCGAATCGCTGATCATGCGGGTGCTCGACACCTTCCTGGCCTTTCCCTCGCTCATACTCGCGCTCACGGTGTCGGCCTACCTCGGGCCGAGCGAAGGGAACGTGATCCTGGCCATTGCCTTCTTCACCGTGCCGACCTTCGGGCGTATTGCCCGGGCCGGGACGTTGCAGATCCGCCAGCGGGATTTCGTGCTGAGCGGCGTGCTGGCCGGTGCCCGGTCGTGGTACCTGATCATTCGTCACGTCCTGCCCAACATCCTGGGGGGTCTCATGACCTACGGTCTGCTCACGGTGGGCGTGGCCATGATCGTCGAGGCTTCGCTCAGCTTCCTCGGTCTTGGGGTCCGGCCCCCTCAGCCGAGCTGGGGTGGGATGATCTCCGAAGGGAAGGGCTATCTGTCCGATGCCCCGCAGATAGCTTTCGTGCCCGGCGCGTTCCTATTCCTGTTCGTGGCCCTTCTCAACCTTCTCGGGGAGAGGCTCCGATCCCGTCACGCCGTCGGAGGTGAGCGGTGACGTCCTCTGTTGGTCAGCCGGCGACGGTCGAATCATCACCGTTGGCGCCGATCGGGACGGCCGAGCGGGTCCTCGAGGTCGACGACCTCCGTGTCACTTTCACCGCTGGTCGGACCCGGACCCCGGCCGTCACCGGCGTGTCGTTCGGCGTGGAGGCCGGCCGGACGCTCGGCATCGTCGGCGAGTCCGGCTCCGGTAAGTCGGTCACCGCCCGGGCCCTGATGGGGCTGCTCAGCGGCCGCTTCGAGGTGAGCGGCTCGGCCCGGCTGCGGGGACGGGAGCTGATCGGCCTGCCGGAGCGGGAGATGCGCCGCCACCGCGGCAGCGACATAGCCATGGTGTTCCAGGATCCGATGAGGGCGCTCAACCCGACCATGCGGGTGGGCACCCAGATCGCCGAGGCGGTCCGCCTGCACCGCCAGACGACCAGGCAAGAGGCCTGGAAGGAAGCGGTCAGCCTGCTCGCTGCGGTGCGGGTGTCGGACCCCGAGCAGCGGGCCCGGGCCTACCCCCACCAGATGTCGGGCGGGATGCGCCAGCGGGCCATGATCGCCATGGCGCTGTCGGGCCGCCCGGCGGTCCTGATCGCCGACGAGCCGACCACAGCCCTCGATGTCACCACGCAGGCCCAGATCCTGGCCCTGCTCGATGACCTCAAGTCCCGCTTCGGGATGGGGGTGATCCTCATCACCCACGACATGAGCGTGGCCGCCCACCACACCGACCGACTGGCCGTGATGTACGCCGGGCGGATCGTCGAGACCGGCCAGAGCGCGGCGCTGTTTCGACGGATCAGGATGCCGTACTCCGACGCACTCCTCAAGGCCATCCCGACCCTGGACCAGGAGTCGCACTCGCCCCTGGCCAGCATCGAGGGCAACCCGCCGGACCTCACCCAACCGCCGCCCGGCTGCTCCTTCGCGCCCCGTTGCCGGTTCGTCGAGGAGCGCTGTCGGGTGGCGGCGCCGCCGCTGGTCGGGAGGCAGGCGGGGGACGGCGTGTCCTCCGACGCCGATCCGGCTCATCAATGGGCGTGCTGGTTCCCGTTGGGGGACGGGAGTTGACCGCCCCTTCCACCGAGGTAACCCCACCGGTGGAGGCGACCGGCCACCTGCTCGACGTCCGCCACCTGACCCAGACCTTCAAGGTTGCCGTCGGGCGGACGGAGGCGACGCTGAGCGCGGTGTCGGACATCTCCTTCACCATCGATGAGGGCCAGACCCTCGGGTTGGTCGGCGAGACCGGCTGCGGGAAGTCCACCACCGCCCGCGCCATCCTGCAGTCCCCGAGACCCACCAAGGGCCAGGTACTGTTCGACGGCGAGGACCTGACCGGGCTTCGGGGCGGCCCGCTGCGCCGCAGCCGGCGGAAGGTGCAGATGGTGTTCCAGGACCCCTACTCGTCGCTGGACCCCCGCTGGAGGGTCTCGGACCTGGTGGCCGAGCCGCTGCGGATCAATCGGATCGGAGGCGCCGCCGACCGGGCCCGCCGGAGCGCCGAACTGCTCGATCTGGTGGGACTCGACCCGTCTCGTTTCGGTGAGCGAAAGCCCCGCCAGCTGTCCGGGGGGCAGGCCCAGAGGGTCGGTATCGCCCGTGCCCTGGCGCTGTCACCCAAGTTGGTGATCTGCGACGAGGCGGTCTCGTCGCTGGACGTATCAATCCAGGCGCAGGTGCTCAACCTGCTCGAGCGGCTCCGGCGAGAGCTGCGCCTGACGTACCTGTTCATCGCCCACGACCTGGCGGTGGTGAAGCACGTCAGCGACCGGGTGGGAGTCATGTACCTGGGAACCATCTGCGAGATCGGCGACTCGGAGGAGATCTACCGCCGGCCGGCGCATCCCTACACGGCGGCTCTGCTGGCCGCCATCCCTACCGCCGAAGCGCCCTCTGGTGGCGACGCCGCGTCGACCGCCGGTCGCGAGGTGGCGGTGGCGCAGGAGATGCCTTCTCCGCTCAACCCGCCGACGGGATGTCGGTACCGCACCCTGTGTCCGAAAGCCGCAGAGCGCTGCCAGGAGGAGAACCCGACGCTCCGCTCTGTCGGTCCGGGCCACGACGTCGCCTGCCACTTTCCGCTCCTGCTGGCGGAGCCGGACCTGCCGGGGCGGTCGGGGCAGTCGTAGAACCTCGCCGGGCCGTGGCCGACGACCCTTCGCGCCCGTCGGACTAGCCGGCCGTCCCCCTCCCATCTGGCCTGATCTCGTCGCACCACTTCCTCAAGATATAATGCAACTGTATTGCCTAGCGATGACGATTGTATTACAGTTGTCGCTGTGACAGAGCGTTCAGCACCCTCGACCTACTTCGCCACGTCAACCCGGGCGGCCAAGTCGAGCACCAACCACCTCATCAGCGTCCGGCTCAGCGATGACCTGTTGGCACGCCTGGCCGAGGTGGGTAACGGCGAGGGTCTGGCCATGAGCGACACCATCCGACTCGTCCTCGAACGCGGTCTGGCCGCGTCCAAGAAGAAAGGGGCCAAGTGAGCGCCCAACCCACCCTCCACATCTACTTCCTCCTCGACCGCTCCGGTTCCATGGCGTCGATCGCAGACGATGTCATCGGCGGCTTCAACTCTTTCCTGGCGGCTCAGATCGTCGACGGGAACGACGCGGTTATGACCCTGGTGCAGTTCGACAGCCAAGACCCCCACGAGGTCCTGGCTGAAGGTCTGCCGCTCGCCGAGGTGACTCCGCTGTCGGCGTCTTCCTTCCAGCCTCGTGGCAGTACGCCCCTCTATGACGCCATGGGACATCTGATCGCCGATGCCGCCATCCGAGCCGAACGTCTGGTCGCCACAGGATCGGATCCTGAGGAGATCCTGGTGGTGATCTTCACCGATGGCCAGGAGAATGAGAGCAGAGAATACGATCAGAAGAAGGTCTTCGATCTGATCAAGAAGCATGAGGAGAAGGGCTGGACATTCGCCTACATGGGCGCCAACCAGGATTCCTATGCGGAGACCGACATGATCGGGGTCGCACCCGGCAGCACCCAGAACTACATGGCCGACGCCCCCGGGACCGCCGCCGCTTACGCCAGCCTCACCCACGCGGTGTCGGTCAAGCGGGGCAAGATGCGCCGCGGTGAGAAGCACGATAACCGGGACCTCTTCGAAGGCGATAAGGGCGCCGAGGAAGACCTGCGCCGGCGCATCGGGCCGCCCTGTTGACGACTGCCGGCCACGCCCGGCTCAGGTGCCGCAGTAGGTGACGTAGGGGCCGAAGGCCGGAGGGGCAGGGGAGGCGTACTCCTCGAGTCCGGGCCGCTCATCGTAGGGGTGGGCCAGCACCTCCAGCATCTGCTCGAACGGCCGGAGGTCCCCTTGGCCGGCGGCATCGAGGGCGTGCTCGACCCGGTGGTTGCGGGGGATGTAGATCGGGTTGACCCCGTCCATGGCCTCGCCGACGGTCCGGGGGTCGCGGCCCTCCTCGGTCAGGCGCCGGCTCCAGCGGGCTGTCCATGCCTCGAGCGCAGCGGGATCGGGCAGGGGGAGCCCGACCGGCCACTGCTCGCCCCGGGCCGGTGTGGAGAGGGCCCGGAAGAAGGACGTGAAGTCGACCCGGTCGCGCTCGAGCAGGCTCAACAGGTCGTTGACCAGGGTGTCGTCGTCGGGGCGGGTCTCGGCCAGGCCGAGCTTGGCCCTCACCCCCTGCGCCCA
>JAGWSF010000199.1 GCA_028876385.1 Acidobacteriota bacterium
CAAAGTGGATTCAAGGACGCGCTGAAAGGATACCCCCGCCCGGGGACCGGCGCGGTCTTTGACCGAACGCGCCCGGATTGCGGCGCGGGAAACGGATTGTGCCATGGCTCAGCCATCGGCGCCGGGACGGCGGCAGAGGCCAGCCAGCCCGGCTGGTTCAAGCGCGCCCCAGAGGCGGCGCCCTCCTCGTCTCAGCAGTGAACGCGGCCAGAGGGCCGCTGAGGTGGACGCGCGGGCTGGAGCGCTACCGGCCCCGGTGCCTGAGCTCGACGGAGTGGGGGCTGGCACGTGAAACAGTGCTCTCGGCTGTTCGGATGGTGGGGCCGACCGACGCCGAGGACGCCAAGGGGTTGGTGTCCCGAGCGTGCCTGTTCTTGGCTGGGCCATGCGGGTGGGGCCGCTCCGGCTCCCCGGATCTGGGTTCTCTGCTGACGCGGACAGGTATCGACGCTCATCTCGGCCGCCTGGCCGCCGCTGGCCGGTCGGCCAAGACCCAGGAGAACCACCGGGCCGACCTGGGACGCCTGGCCCGAGGTCTGCAGGCCCTGGACCCACGACGCAGCCGTTCCCCCCGATCAGTTGGGGACCGGTCCTCGCTGTCCGCAGCGATCACCGACTTCGCCGGTCCCGTGGCTGCCGTTGCAGCAGCGTGGCACCGTCTCACCGGGCGTGCCATGCGCCGCGACGACCTCGAGCCGGTAGTCAGCCTGATCACCGACTTGCGGCGTATGCACACCAGGGCGGACCCGGCACTCTCAGCTCGCCGGCGGCCGCTCTGGCGGCCGCGACCGATGCCGTAACGACCGCTTGGGAGGCTACCGCCAACACCGTCGAACAGAACCGGCGCGCCCCGGCCCCGCAGAACGCCCGCCGCGTGAGCAGAGCCGCGGCCATACGTCACGCCAAGGCGGCCATCACGGCCGCCGTCGAGGCCACCGCCGGGCCGACCCTGGCGGAAGCGCCGGACCCCGCCGCTCTGGACCCAGAAGTGCTCGACGCCATAACCGGGTTCGAGCCGACCGGCATCCCCGCCCGCCGGTGGGGCCAGCTACGCCCCGTGTGGGAGAGGCTCATCGTCGGCTACGCACCACCCCGCCGCAGCGCAGTGCGGGGACCGGCGTCGGTGCTGGCCGGCTTTTGCGACTGGGCAGCAGCGCGTCCAGGCCGCCCGGACCCGCTGTCGCCGCTGCGAGCGGATGAGCTGCTGACCTTCGGCCTGGTCGACGCCTACGACCACCACCTGGTTCTCAAACATGTCGCCGACGCCTCCCGAGCCACACGGCGTACCGTCGTGCGGCGGGCCCTGGCTGCTCTGGACGCCCGCGATCCTTCCCCGAAGATCGCCTACCAGCCGGTCGCCGGACCCTACAGCGCCGAGAAGTGCGCACAGCTGATCCGCCTGGCCCGCAACCAGCCAACCGAGGCCCGCCGCAGGGAGCTGAGTTTCGTCGTAGGCCTCGGGCTCGGTGCCGGCCTGGACGGCCGGGACCTGCGCCACGTGCGACGTGACGGCTTCGCCGACACCGACCTCGGGGAGAACACCCCAGGGCTCGTCGTGACCGTCGGCGGCCGTGACCGGCCCCGTTCGGTCGTGGTCCGGCGCCTCTACGAACCGCTGGTGCGCGAAGCGCTGGCGTCGCACGACCGGGCCCGCCGAGGCCGGACCGCCCCGGTGATCGGCCGGTCGGCCAACCGGCGCAACGTGACTGGACCCGCAGTAGAGCACGCGGTCACAGCCCGCGCCGCGGAAACCGTGGCCATCGAGGTCAACCGGCTGCGGGCCACCTGGCTGGTCGCCGCCATGGGAGCCGTCCCCCTCGGGGTGCTCCTCGACGCGGCCGGGCTGCGATCGGCCCGCTCGATAACCGACCTGCTCCCGTACTGTCCGGCGCCTGAACCGGCGGCAGTGGCCAGCGCGCTCGCCCACCTCCAACAGCATCTCCCCGGCCACGGACCGGCCCAGCCATGATCCGCCGCTGCGAGTTCGACAGGGCACTCCTGCTGGTCCGACGCTCGGGAGTGCACGCCGAGATCGAGGCGCGGCTACGCCCCTCCCGGGTCGGCGGCCGTCCACGCCAACTGGCCGTCGACGTCTTCCTCGCCGCTCTCGTCCTAACCGTCATGACCAAGAAGAACCTGGCCCTGACCCTCGTCCATGAGGTGCTGACCAAGGACCTGGCCGTCTCCTACCGCATCCAGCTGGGCGTACTCACCGACAGCCAGCCCATCACCGTGCGGCAGGTCCGCTACCTCCTCGAAGCCATCGAGACCAAGCTCGCCTACACAGACGACCGCGTCGCCGACCTCAGCGCCTACGACCGGGCAGAACGACGCCTGGCCCTGCAGAACATCTTCGACCGCCTACTCGCCGCTTGCCGCCCCAGCCACCTTCCCTACAGCGGCACCTATGCCGTGGATGACAGCGGCATCGACTCCGCCGCTCGGGGCAAACGCCGTAACAGGCCCGACAGCCCCGACTCGGCCAACAACGCCAAACGCCGCAGAGCCAGGAAGGCCTCAGCTAAGGCAGCAAGGTCCAACCAGGCGCCCGCCGCGGGTACCGACAGCGAGGAGGCGGTACCCGGGCCGGCCAGCGACGAAGACATCGACAACCTCGTGAAGGAAGCCGGACGCCCCTACGATCCCTTCGCCCGCTGGGGCTACCGGACCCGGACCTACGACAACAGGTCCAAGATGTTCTACGGCTACAAGCTGATCTCCTTCATCCCCCTCGCCCACCTCGGCTCCACCGAGGACCGACCGTTCCTGGTCGAACGTGTCCGCGTCGTGCCGGCCGACACCAACCCCGTCGACGAAGCGTTCGCGGTCATCGAGTCCCTGCTCGACGACGGCATCCCCGTCACCGAGGTCATCGACGACCGGCTCTTCTCCTACTCCGAGGCCGGAAACTGGGCGTGTCGGCTGCGCGGTTGCGGCATCGAGCAGGTCATCGACCTGCACCCCAACGACCGCGGTGTGCGCGACTTCGACGGAATCAGGATGATCGACGGCTGGCCGCACTGCCCGCTCACCCCAGACGAGCTGGTC
>JAGWSF010000200.1 GCA_028876385.1 Acidobacteriota bacterium
GGGGCCACCCCGTGCCAGGCCGGCAGGAAGCGGGCCAGGGCTTCGGCGTCGGCCGGTTCCACCTCTCGGCGCAGCACCGCCAGGGACCTCTGGCGCAGGATGCGCAGCACGTCCACGTCGCACCACTCGTCGCTCCCGTGGCCGCCGGGGCGGAACGCCCCCCGGACCAGCCGCCCCTCGCCGGCCAGACGGTCCAGCACCGCGGTCATCTCCGGGGCGGGGACGGCGAACCGGGCCGACGGGGTGGCCGACTCGAAGGGGCCGTGGGTCCGGGCCCAGCGCCGGACCAGCTGCATCAAGGCGTCGGGCACCGGATCCAGGAGGGATTCGGCCACGCCTCTGGGCTCGGCGACACCGAGCCCGTCCCGGTAGCGGGCCACGTCGTCGGCGATCACGAGCCGCTCCTCGCCCGCCACCCGCACCACGAAGGCCCGGCGGGCGCCGACCAGCTCGGCCCACGCTTGGCTGGCCCGCGCCTCGCTGGTGCAGCGCAGCTCGAGTTCGCCGGCGGTCACATCGCCGATCCGCCGCAGCAGATCCGAGACCGCCTCCACTGTGGCGCAGCGGCGCTCGGGGGCCAGGCCCTGAAGCTCGGCTTCGAGGCCCTCGATGACCTCGGCGTCGAGGAGGTCCCGCAGCTCGTCGGTCCCGAGCAGCTCGGACAGCATCCGGCGATCCAGGGTGAGCGCTTGGGCCCGGCGCTCGGCCAGAGGGGCGTCACCCTCGTACATGAACTGGGCCACGTAGGAGAACACCAGCCCGCTGGCGAACGGCGACGGGTCCTCGAGCTCGACCTCCCCGACATGGACCCGGCGCGCCGCGACGTCGCGCAGCAGATCGCTGAGGGCGGGGAGGTCGAAGACGTCCTGGAGACACTCCCGGTAGGTCTCGAGCAGGACGGGGAACGACTCGTGGCGGCTCGCCACCGCGAGGAGGTCGGCGGCGCGCTGGCGCAGCTGCCACAGCGGGGTGCGACTACCGGGGCGGCGGCGGGGGATGAGCAGGGCCCGGGCGGCGTTCTCCCGGAAGCGGGCGGCGAACAGGGCCGAGCCGCCGACGGCGCCGACGACCAGCTCGTCGAGCTCGTCGGGGTCCACCAGGACGGCGTCGAGGGGTGGGGCGTCCTCGGACTCGGGCAGCCGGATGATGATCCCGTCGTCACTCCACAGGGCCTGCACCTCCACGCCGGTGTCGCGCCGAAGGCGGTTCTCGATGGCCATGGCCCACGGGGCGTGGACGCGCGCCCCGAACGGCGAGAGGACCGCGACCCTCCAGTCCCCGAGCTCGTCGCGGAAGCGTTCCACGACTATCTGACGGTCGGTCGGTACCAGCCCCCCGGTGGCGGCCCGCTCCTCGTTAATGTAGGCCCGGAGGTTCCGCACGGCCAGCTCGTCGAGCCCGCAACTTCGGGCCAGGTCCTCGTCGGAGCGGCCCCGCACCTCGCGGGTGAACGCTCCGATGGCCCGGCCCAGCTCGTAGGGTCGCCCGATGCTGTCACCGTGCCAGAAGGGCATCTTGCCCGGAACGCCAGGGGCGGGGATGACGATCACCCGGTCCCGGGTGATCTCCTGGATGCGCCAGGTGGTGGCCCCGAGCAGGAACGTCTCACCCACCCGCGACTCGTAGACCATCTCCTCGTCGAGCTCCCCCACCCGCCCCCCCTCGGGGGTGAACACGCCGTACAGCCCCCGATCCGGAATGGTCCCGCCGGACGTGACGGCGAGCATCCGGGCCCCCGGCCGGGCCTCCACCTCACCGGATACCCGGTCCCACACCAGGCGGGGTCGAAGATCGGCGTATTCGTCGGTCGGGTAGCGCCCCGAGAGCATGTCGAGCACCCCGTGGAACGCCTCGTCGGGCAGGTCCCGGTACGGATAGGCCCGTCGCAGCGTGGCCGCCAGGTCCCCCACGGCGACGCGCCCCTCGGCTGACGCCACGATGGCCACCACCTGCTGGGCCAGAACGTCGAGCGCGTTCCGAGGGACGCGGGTTTCTTCCACGAGCCCGGCCTGCATGCGCTCGGCCACGGCGGCGGCCACGAGGAGGTCGTGACGGAACTTCGGAAAAATTTTTCCCTTGGACGGCTCGCCCACCTGGTGACCGGCCCGCCCGATCCGCTGCAGCCCGGAGGACACCGACGTGGGGGCCTCGACCTGTACCACCAGGTCGACGGCGCCCATGTCGATACCGAGCTCCAGGCTGGACGTGGCGACCAAGGCGGGCAGCGTGCCGGCCTTCAAGGCGTCCTCGATCTCGAGGCGCTGCTCCCGGGCGATGGATCCGTGGTGGGCCCGGACCAGCTCGGCCGGGGCTCCCGCCGCCATGTACGACGAGGCTCCTGACGCGTACGTGTCGTCGTCGGCCGCCAGCTCGTTCAAGCGGGCGGCCAGCCTCTCGGCCAGGCGGCGGGAGTTGACGAATATGAGGGTGGAGCGATGGGTCCGGATCAGCTGCAGCAACTCGGGGTACACCGCCGGCCAGATCGACGGGACCGGGGAGCCTGACGCCGCCGGGGGCCCCGCCGCGGGACCGTCCAGGGGGGGTCGGGCCAGGTCCCCCATGTCGGCGACGGGGACGACGATGGACAGCTCCAGAGCTTTTCGCACTCCGGCGTCGACGATGGTCACCGGCCGGGGGTCGGGCGCGCCACCCCCCAGGTAGCGGGCCAGCTCCTCGAGCGGCCGCTGGGTGGCTGACAGGCCGATGCGCTGCGGGGGCCGGGCCGTGACGTCCTCGAGTCGTTCCAGGGAGACCGCCAGGTGCGAGCCCCGCTTGGTGGCGGCCACCGAGTGGATCTCGTCGATGATCACGTGCTCCACCGTGTGGAGCATCGAGGCCGCCTTGGAGGTGAGCAGCAGGTACAGGGACTCGGGGGTGGTGATGAGGATGTCGGGGGGTCGGCGGGCCATGGCCCGCCGCTCCTCGGTCGGCGTGTCACCGGTGCGGGTGGCGATGCTCACCTCGGGCAGCCGCAGCCCGGCCCGGGCCGCCTCCCGGGTGATCCCGGCGAGCGGCGCCCGCAGGTTGCGGGCCACGTCGTAGGTGAGGGCCTTCAACGGGCTGACGTACAGGACCCGGCAGCCGGTGCCCGACCCGTGGGTCAGCAGCCGGTCGAGAGCCCACAGGAAGGCGGCGAGAGTCTTGCCCGAGCCCGTCGGGGCCAGGATCAGGGTGTGGTCACCGCGACCTATGGCCTCCCAGCCCCTCGTCTGGGCGTCGGTGGGCGCGTCGAAGGCGGCCTCGAACCACGCCTGCGTCGCCGGGGAGAACTCCACGCCTTGAAGGGTACGAGTGGACAGGTTGTTCTGCGCCGAGCGATCCGTCCCGGTAGGTTCGACACATGGAACTCGTGCGCTGGGAACGCGAGCCCGCTCTGCGCCGGCCCCTACTCGTGGTCGCCTTCGAGGGTTGGAACGACGCCGGGGACGCCTCCTCGCTGGCCCTCAGCTACCTGGCTCAGGCCTGGCAGGCCGAGCGCTTCGCCACCATCGACGCCGAGGAGTTCTACGACTTCACCGTCACCCGGCCCAACGTCCGCCTCTCCGACGCCGGTCACCGCGAAATCGTGTGGCCCGACATAGAGCTTCTCGGCGCCGCGGTGCCGGGCTCCAACCACGACCTGGTGCTGGTGCGGGGCGTGGAACCCCAGCTGAAGTGGCGGACCTTCGCCCAGGCCCTCGTCGAGGTGGCCACCAAGGTCGGGGCCGAGCTGGCGGTCATCCTCGGGGCCCTGCTCGCCGACGTGCCCCATACCCGCCCGGTGCGGGTCTCGGGCACCACCGACGACCGGGACCTGGCCGACCGCCTCGGCTTGGCCTCCCCCACCTACGAGGGACCCACCGGGATCGTGGGCGTCCTCCACGACGCCCTGCGCCGAGGCGGGATACCGACCGCCTCCTTCTGGGCCGCCGTTCCCCACTACGTCCACCAACTCCCCTCCCCCAAAGCGGCCCTGGCTCTCGTGGAACGCTCGGCGGCCCTGCTCGGAGCGCCCGTCGATCCCATGGAGCTGCGGGCCGCGGCGCGCGAGTACGAGCGGGAGGTGACCGAGCGCATCGCCGACGACGACGACGCCGCCGCCTACGTGGCCCAACTGGAGGAGAGCGCCGATGCCGATTGGACCGACCAGGGCCTGCCCGGCTCGCTGCGCCTCGGGAACATCGACGAGCTGGCCTCCGAAGTCGAGCGGTTCCTGCGCGAGCACCCGCGCCGGGACTGAGGCCGTGCCCGGTAGCGGCGTGCCCGGTAACGGCGTGCGCTCCGGCCTGAGCGTGCCGCCGTGCTCGTAGCCGCGGCGGTGTGGCGGGCCACCCCCGCGCTCATCGTCGCCCTCGACGAGCGCTTCGGTGAGCCCGTGGACGCCTATGTGAACGGTTCGCAGGTGTGGCTGAGAGATGACGGCCCGGGCGGGATGCCCGTCGAGTGGCGCCTCCATCCGGTGGCCGGCTACCAGCGCCCGCCAGGAACGGGAACCTACGAGGTGTTCTCCGAGACGGCGCTGGCCCTGGCCACCGGCGCCCCGCCCCCCGCCCCCCTGGAGCGGCTGTGGGACGGGCTGGAGGCCTTCGCCGCCTACGGCGACGAGATCGAGCCCCGCCCGCTGGTCGTAGCTGCAGTGGCGGCCCTGGGGATCGAGCCTGACGCCGCCGGGCTGGTCGACCACGACCGGATAGGCGACGCCTGGGAGCGCTCGGCGGGGCGGGTGTCGGTGATCGACGCCCTGCTGGATCAGCTGTTGACCTCGGGCGAAAGCCCGTAGTGCAGGTCTACCTGGCGTAACACCCAGGCGAAGCGGGCGACGCCGTCCACCACCTCCAGCGAGACCAACTCCCCGGCGGCGGCGTCGTGGGCCCGCTTGGCGGTGGCTCGCACGAGGCCCTCCCACGCCGCCGGGGTCAGGGCGCAGATCGGGGGGAAGGTGCGACCCCTGCTCACTTTCACCACTCTCGTCAGCAGGTCCTGCGGGGGCCGACCCTTCTTGAGCGGCGGAAGGGTTCCGAGCACGGGCACGTCACTGGCCCCGAAGCGGTTCGGATCGGACTCGACGACCATGTGGGCCACGTAGGTGCGACCCACGATCAGCACGCCGATCTCAGGCGTGAGGCTGGGGATGGGGCGAGACAGACGCTCCATGTAGGAGACGGCCAGAGGCGAGGTGAGGGTGCTCAAGGCGCTGACCCGGGCCATCTCCTTGTCCACCTCGGCGTCGAGATCCCGGGCGACGGCCCCGTCGGCCCCGAGGCTCTTCAAGAAGCGGTCGAGGTCGGAGCGGTTCACCCGCTGCGACGCGGCCCGCACCGTCACCGACTGCTGGCGCTGCAGCCAGGTGGGCAGGCCCACGCCGCCTCAGCTCCGCCAGGTCGACCGCCGGGGCAGGTCGAACACCACGTCGAAGGGGCGTCCCCGGATGGCGTTGAAGGCCATCTCCCGCCAGTGGCCGCCGCCGGCGAGGGGGCTGGGGAGGGCGTCCTCGGCGAACCAGCCCACGTCCCTGGTCTCGAGGGGATGCGGTCGCAACTCACCGCCCACCGCCCGGCAGTGGAAGACGAGGGAGTAGAACGGCAGCCCGTTGGCCCCGAGGCGTAGCCCGTCGATGACGGCGACCAGGCGCAGCGGCTCGACCTCGATGCCCGCCTCCTCCTCGACCTCCTTCACCACCACCTCAGCGGCCGAGTACCCGACATCGGCCCACCCGGTCGGGTAGAGCCACACCCCGGAGTCCCCGCGCTGGATGAGCAGCAGCTCACCGCGGTCGTTGCCCACGATGGCGCCGACCGCCACCTTGGGGGTGACGTACCCGGCCACCCCGGCGTCCACGCTGTCGATCCAGCCGGCGACCACCGCGTCGGCGTCGAACCGCCCACCGTCGTGGTCCGCCGCCACCCGGATGTCGGCCGCGACCTTGAGTATCTCCTCGAAGCGTTCCCGCTCGTAGAGGCTCTGGGTGAAAGCCAGACCGGTCCGGGCGATGCCGGCCAGCGCTTCGCTCCATCGGATCAGGTCAACGTCCGTGACGGGTCGCTCCGGCATCAGCAGTGAATCTAGAGCTTTGACAAAAGTGCTCGCGCCGCGGTCTGTATCGGGTCCCACACCGGGGAGAACGGCGGGGCGTAGGAGAGGTCCATCCCGACCAGGTCCTCCACCGTCAGCGACGTGGCCACGGCCACCGCGGCCACGTCTATCCGCTTGGCCGATCCCGGTCCTCCGTGGGACTGCACGCCGAGCACCCGACCGGTTCGCCGCTCGGCCACCATCCTCACCGTGGTGGTGTGGGCCTCGGGCAGGTAGGAGGCCGCCGTCGTGCTGTGGATGGTCTCCTCGACCACCTCGAATCCGGCGGCCCGGGCCTCGACCCGGCGCAGCCCGGTGCGTCCCAGCTCGAGCCGTCCGACCCGGGTCACCGCGGTGCCGAGGACCCCGGGGAAGGAGGCGTAGCCGCCCCCCAGGTTGATGCCGGCGACGCGACCCATCTTGTTGGCGACGGTCCCCAGCGGTTCGTAGACGGCCTGGCCGGTCAGCCGGTGCACCGACTGGCAGCAGTCGCCGGCGGCCCACACGCCGTCCTCGGAGCTGCGCTGGCGCCGGTCGACGGTCAGGGCGCCGTGGGGACCGGTGAGCAGGCCGGCTTCCGCGCCCAGCTCGGCGTTGGGGACGACGCCGGTGCCGAGCACGACCACCTCGGCGGGCACGTCCCCCTCGGAGGTGGTCACCGAGGCGGGTCCGATGGACGTCACCTCGACGCCGGTTCGCACATCGATCCCCAAGCGGCGCATGACCGTGGCGATCTCCGCCCCGAGGTCGGGGTCGAAGGTGGCCATCACCTCCGAGCTGCGCTCGAGCACCGTGACCGGGACACCCCGCGCCAGGAAGGCCTCGGCCATCTCGAGGCCGATGTACCCGCCGCCGATCACCACCGCCGCCGCGGGACGGTGGCGCCTGGTGGCGTCGAGCAGGTGGGCGGCGTCGTCGAGGGTCTGCACCCCGTGCACGTGGGGGGCGTCGATCCCCTCGATGACGGGCCGGCGCGGCCGGGCCCCGGTGGCCAGGAGCAGCAGGTCGAAGCCCAGCGCGAAGCTCCGGCCGTGAGCCCGGTCGTGGACCTCGACGCGCCGGGCCGCCAGGTCCACGCCGAGCACCTCGTGGCCGGTCCGGACGTCGATGCGCTGGGCGCGAAGGGCGTCAGGGGTCCGGGCCACCAGGCTGTCCAGGTCGGGCACCGAACCCCCCGCCAGGTAGGGGATGCCACACGCCGAATAGCTCGTCCAGCGGGTCCGCTCGAGGGCGACTATCTCCAGGGCGGGGTCGAGGCGCCGGGCCTGGAGGGCGGCCGACATCCCGCCGGCATCGCCGCCGACCACCACTAGACGTGTTCCCATCGGGCAGAACTTTAAAATACCGGGCGTGGGCGTATACGAGGAATGTCGGCACTATCTCGCGCGGAGCACGGCCAGCGGCGAGGTCGTGCAGCGCTGCCGGCTCAAAGCCAACGCCGAGAACCCCTTCGCCTGCCCTCCCGACTGCCTCTTCAAAGAGGACCGCCCGGTGTCGGCCGCGGGCTGGACCCAGGCGCCGGTCGAGCGGATGACCAACACCGCTGACGGCCTCAACGCCCTGCCTCCCCAGAAACCCAAGAGGCCCCGCCGGCGCAAATAGGAACACGCCATTTCTCAGGCAATACCCAGCAAAGTCCCAGCAACCGAGCCCAAGGTGGCCGTATGAGCAAGCCCCGCGTCCTGGTGGTCGACGATGAGGAGCACATCACCGAGTTGGTGGCCATGGCCCTCGGCTACAACGGGTTCGACACCGATCGGGTCGAGTCCGGCCGTAAGGCCCTCGACTCCATCGACCGCCAGCGCCCCGACCTGGTCGTGCTCGACGTGATGCTCCCCGATCTCGACGGCTTCGAAGTGGCCCGGCGCATCCGCTCGGCCGAAGGGGCCGGCGCGCACGTCCCGATCATCTTCCTCACCGCTCGCGACACCACTGCGGACAAGGTCGAAGGGTTGCGCATCGGCAGCGACGACTACGTCACCAAGCCGTTCAGCATCGAGGAGCTGGTCGAGCGGGTCCGGGCCGTCCTGCGCCGCTCGGGTGCCGACGGGTCGGGGGGCGGACGTCTCAGCTTCGCCGATCTGGAACTCGACGAGGACAGCCGGGACGTGTGGCGCAACGGGCGCCTCGTGGACCTGACGCCCACCGAGTACAAGCTGCTGCACTACCTGCTGGTGAACGCCAAGCGGGTCCTGACCCGGGAGCAGATCCTCGAGCACGTGTGGGAGTACACCTTCGCCGGCAACGCAAGCGTGCTCGAGACCTACATCAGCTACCTCCGCCACAAGATCGACGACGGCGAGCAGCCGCTGATCCACACCGTGCGTGGCGTCGGCTACGCCCTGCGCCTACCCCGCTAGTTGACCCTCCGCCTGCGCCTGGTGCTGGGCCTGGTGGCCCTCGTGATCGCCGCCCAGGGCATCGCCTTCGCCGCCACCTACCTCGCCTACCGCAGCTCCGAGTACCAGCGCCTGGACAATCAGCTGCGCAGCTCGGAGCCGCTCGTGGACCAGTTGCTCGACACCCAGAGCGACGGGCCCGCGGGAGGCGGCGAGGTCGGCGACCAGGGAAGGGGGCTGCCGGGCCCGTTCCTGCCCTCGGGCGAGTTCGGCCAACGCCGCAGCATGGCCGGAACGGTCGTGGGTACCTACGTGTCCCTCGGTCTGGCGACCCAGCCGAAGCTCCCGACGGTGATCGCCCCCCCGCCCCCCAACGGGCGGCTGCTGACCGTGGGCGCCACCAAGGGGTCGGTCGAGTTTCGGGTCCTGGAGATACCGAACCGCCAGACCGGCTTCACGGTGATCGCCGTGCCCACCAGCGAGGTGGCGGCGGCGTTGCGGCGCCTGGTCCTGATCGAGGTGGCGGCGGTCGGGGGCCTCCTGCTGGTCACGGCCGCCGGCGCCTGGTTCATCGTGCGCCACAGTCTGCGCCCCCTGGAGCGCATGGCCGCTACGGCGGCTCTGATATCGGCGGGTGACCTGTCGCCGCGGGTGAGCCCCGCCGGGCGCACCAGCGAGGTCGGCCAGCTCGGCCTGGCCTTCAACACCATGCTCGACGACATCGAGGCCGCCTTCGCCGAGCGCGACGCCACCGAGCAACGCCTGCGCCAGTTCCTCGCCGACGCGTCCCACGAGCTGCGGACACCGCTGACGTCCATCCAGGGCTTCGCCGAGCTGTTCCGGGTGAGCGGCGACCAGGCGCGAGTGGACCTGCCGACCATCCTGCGCCGCATCGAGGAGGAATCCGCCCGCATGAAGGTTCTGGTCGAGGATCTCCTGCTCCTGGCCCGCCTCGACGAGCACCGCGAGATCGCCCGCAAGCCGACCGACTTGGTGGTGCTGGTCGCCGATGCGTGCACCGACGTCGTGGCCGGCGACCCACCGCGCAACGTCACCCTCGACGCCCCCGAACCGGTGGTCGTGTCCGGCGACGAGGCCTACCTCCGCCAGGCGCTCGCCAACCTGACCAGCAATGCCCTGCGCCACACCCCGGCCGGCACCCCCATCGAGGTCGGCTGCCACCTCCGGGACGGCTCGGCCGTGATCACCGTCCGAGACCACGGGCCCGGCCTCGATCCCGACTCGCTGGCCCACGTCTTCGACCGCTTCTGGCAGGGGGACAAGGCCCGGGTCGGCAAGGGGGCCGGGCTCGGGTTGTCCATCGTGGCGGCCATCGCCCAGGAGCACGGCGGCCGGGCCAGCGTGGCCAACGCCCCCGACGGCGGAGCCGTCTTCACGCTCACCCTGCCGTCGAACTGAGCGGCGACTTCGAAGCGGTGGCCGCCCGGGCCCCTTCGGAGCGGTGGCCGCCGGGGCCGCTCAGGAGCGGTGCCGGCGCCGGTGCACGAAGGCCTTGGCGGCGCCCCACCGCAGACTGACGTCGGCCAGTCCCGGGTCGAGGTCGGCCAACGAGGCCGGGGTGAGACCGTAGCGGTCATCGGGGAAGGCGCGCTCGTCGAAGGCGTCGCGCTCGACGGGGGGAACCCCGGCTCGCAGCAGCACCCCGGTCGGGTAGCGCACCGCGGCGCGCACCAGGGCGAGGGGGGTGGTCCGCTGGTCGTCGGGATCGGATTCGAGGAGCTCCCGCAGCGAGGGGCCGACCTCGGCCGCGGCGGCCGCGGCGGCGACGCGGGCCTCCTCGCCGACGGCGTCGGGGACCCGACCGGTGTAGGCCGACACGATCCGTTCGACCGAGGCGATCACCCACCCGGGCAGGGCGGCGACGATGCCGTCGGCCAACTCCCGGGCGTAGACCCGCAGCTGGTCCTCGGGCGACCCCTCGCTGTCGCCCGGGGATGCGCCATCCCTGGGGGAGAGGTCGGCCTCCTCGGGCCGGCCCACCCGGCGGCTCAGCTCTCCAGGGGATGAGCGAGCTGGTCCACGTCCACGCCGATCTCCTGCATCCAGGCGATGGCTGCGGCGACGGCCGCCGGCTCCCCGTCGAGCTCGCAGACGATCCACCCGACGTCGTCGCTCACGTCGGCGCGGCGGATGTTGGGCATGACCCCGAAGCGGACCGACAGCTGCCCGATCACCGGCTGGCGGACCAGGTCGGCGGGAAAGGTGAGACGGACCCGGTCGTTCATGCCGAGTACCCCATGTTCAGGTTGCCGCTGCGGAACCCCTCCAGATCCAAGGTGGCGTACCGGTAGCCGTGGGCCTTGACCGCTTCGACTATCTCCTCCCGGCGCCGCACCGCCTCGCCGAGCTCGGCGGTGGGCAGCTCGATGCGGGCCACGTCGCCGTAGTGGCGGACCCGAAGCTCCCGGAACCCGAGGGCCCGGATGGCGTCCTCGGCGCGCGACACCCGGCCCAGATTGCTGATCGTCACAGGCGTACCGTAGGGGATGCGCGAGGCCAGGCAGGCGGCGGCCGGCTTATCCCAGGCCTCGAGGCCGAGCTCCCGAGCGGTGCGCCGCACCAGATCCTTGGTGAAGCCGGCCTCGACCAGCGGGAAGCACGCCCCGCGCTCGCGGGCGGCCTGCTGGCCGGGGCGGTGATCCGACAGGTCGTCGAGGTTGACCCCGAGGGCGATGCTCGCCCCGCCTTCGGCCTCGGCCACCGGGACGAGCCGGTCCATGAGCTCGCTCTTGCAGTGGTAGCAGCGGTCGATACCGTTGGCCACATACTCGGGTCGGGCGAGCTCGTCGGTGCCCACCTCCAGCCAGCGCATGCCCCAGTCCCCGGCGAAGCGCCGGCAGTCATCGCGTTCGGCCGGCGACAGGGATTCCGACACGGCGGTGACAGCCACGCTGCGGTCGCCGAGGACGTCGTGGGCGACCCGGGCGAGGAGCGCCGAGTCCACCCCGCCGCTGAAGGCCACCACCAACCGGTCGAGCTGCGCCAGGCCTTCCTGCAGCACGGCCAGGCTCATGAGTCGCGCACCTCGAGGCGGATGCGCTTGTTGCCCTTGCCCTTGGACTCGGTCTTCACGACCACCACCCGACCGACCTCGGCGGTGGAGCGGACATGGGTGCCGCCGTCGGCCTGCTTATCGAGGCCGACGATGTCCACCACTCGCAGCTCCTTCACCGATTCGGGCACCAGGCTGACCTTGGTGCGGATGAGGTCCTCATCGAGCACCGCCGTGGCCCGGTCCACGAAGGACACCTCGATGGGCCGGTCGGCGGCCAGCTCGGCGTTGACCAGAGCCTCGACCCGGGGACCGAAGCCCTCCGGCAGCGGGTCGAACTCGAAGTCCATGCGGGCCGCCAGAGGCTCCATGTTCCCGCCCGTGACCGGCACCCGCCACTCGTTCCATATGACCCCGCACAGCACGTGCAGAGCGGTGTGGGTGCGCATCAGGGCGTGGCGGCGGTCCCAGTCGATCTCGGCTCGGACCTCGCGGCCCACCTCGGGCAGGTCCCCCGGGCCTGAGGCCAGGGTGTGCCAGACCTGCGCGCCTTCCTTGCGCACGTCCACCACCTGCCAGCCGGCGAGGGTGCCGGTGTCGTGGGGCTGGCCGCCGCCGGTGGCGTAGAAGACGGTGCGGTCGAGAGCGACCCTGAGGCCTTCCGGCTCGACCGCGGTCACGATCGCGTCCAGCTCCCGCAGGTAGGCATCACGCAGGTAGACCAGGTCGGTGACCCCCGCCTCGACGCCGCTCAAGCCAACCCGGCCTCGGTCACGACCTCCTCGGCCGATCCGACGACCCCGGCGTAGAACGGCCCGAACTCACCGAAGAGCGCTGACGCCTCGTCGAAGCGCATGGTGTAGACGGTCTCTTTGAGGTCGTCGGGGTGGACCCCGAAGAGGGTCACCCCCCATTCGTAGTCGTCGAGGCCGGTGGACCCGGTGATGAGCTGGACGATCCGCCCGGCGAAACGTCGCCCCGACTGACCGTGCTCCATCATCAGACGCTTCCGCTCATCGAAGGCGAGGCTGTACCAATTATCCTTGTCGCCGCGGCGCTTGGTCATCGGATAGAAGCAGATGGCCCGCTTACCGGGCGGGGGCAGGGTCGGGTAGAGCCGGGCCTGGAGGTGCTCCTCGGGCATTCCCGCGGCGTACTCCGACACCTCGGTCAGCGACACGTAGGAGTCGCAAACTTCGAGCCCGGCGGCCTGCAAACCGCTCTGAAGGCGGCGCAGGACCACCCAGTCGGGCCCGATGGCCAGAAAGCCCAGGTCGGCCTTGTGCCCGAGAACGGTGAAGGGTACGACCTGGTGCTCCTCGTCGTGGAGGGCCTTGACGGCCGCCACCACGGCCTGTCCGTCGGCTCCGGGACGGACCCGGCAGAAGAGGTGGAGCACTCCCCAACCGACGGATGGCTTCAACGGCTCGATCACCCCCTCAGTTTAGGACCCGGCTGGAGCGGACCCGACGCCTGACCGGGCGGCCCGGTGCCGACCAAGGCCGACGGCGGGCCCGACGCGGCCGGTCCCGGCCCTCGAAAGGGCCGGGACCGGTACTGGTAATCCCGAAAGGTCGGGCCCCGAGGGGCGACTTATCAGAAGTCGTCCATGCCCCCGGGCATGGCCGGCGCGGCGTCCTTCTCCGGCTTGTCCACGATGACCGCCTCGGTGGTGAGGAACAGGGCGGCGATCGAAGCGGCGTTCTGCAGGGCCGAGCGGGTCACCTTGGCGGCGTCGATGACACCGGCCTTGAAGAGGTCCTCGTACTCGCCGGTGGCGGCGTTGAGGCCCTCGGCGGGGTTGGAGAGGCTCTTGACCTTCTCGACCACGACGCCGCCCTCCATGCCGGCGTTGACGGCGATCTGCTTGATGGGCTCCTCGACGGCCCGGGCCACGATACGCGCCCCGGTGGCCTCGTCACCCTCGAGCTTCTCGGCCCGGTCCAGGATGGCGGCCTGGGAGCGCAGCAGGGCCAC
>JAGWSF010000201.1 GCA_028876385.1 Acidobacteriota bacterium
CGTCGGCGGTGTTCGCCCGGTGGGAGGAGATGGTGGGACCCGACATCGCCGGTCACGCCCGGCCCCGCTCCCTCCACGACGGGGTGCTGGTGCTGGCCGTGGACGAGCCGGCCTGGGCCACCCAGCTGAGCTACATGACCGGCGACCTCCTCGAGCGCATCGCCGCCGTCACCGGGCCCGGCGAGGTGCGGGATATCCAGCTCAAGGTGGTAGGCCAACCGATCGTGGAGGCACCTTTCCGGCGGGGGCGGCGCGACCGCTCCTAGCCCTGTGCCGACCCACCCCTCTGGTAAACTACAGACATCGAATTTCGGGCCGCTGACCTGCGTATTTGTCTTGTGAGGACAGATTCGGGGGCGGCCCGATCAACCCCTTTTGAGAGGTCGCGTCCATGACCATGCAAGTGACGGTCGAAGAGAGTTCTGAACGACCGCGCCGAAGTAGCTACAGCGCCCGGGACATGACCGTACTGGAGGGCCTGGACCCGGTCCGCAAGCGGCCGGGTATGTACATCGGCTCCACCGGTCCGAGCGGCCTGCACCACCTGGTGTGGGAGGTCGTGGATAACTCGGTGGACGAGGCCATGGCCGGCTACTGCAAGCGCATCGACGTCACCCTGACCGCCGACGGCGGCTGCCGGGTCGTCGACGACGGGCGGGGTATCCCCACCGACTACAACCCCCAGCAGAAGCTCTCCGGGGTGGAGATCGCCCTCACCAAGCTCCACGGCGGCGGCAAGTTCGGCGGGGACGGCTACAAGGTGTCCGGAGGCCTGCACGGCGTCGGCGTGTCGGTGGTCAACGCCCTGTCCACCCGCCTGGTCGTCGAGGTCGACCGGGAGGGCCAGCACCACCGGATGGAGTTCGTCGACGGCGGCAAGCCGGCCACCAAGCTCGAGGTCACCGGTCCTGCGCCGGGGGGCCGATCGGGTACCACGGTGGCTTTCTGGCCCGACGCCCGCATCTTCGACGAGGTCGAGTTCCAGGCCCGGGTGATCCTCGAGCGTCTGCAGATCTACGCCTTCCTGAACGCCGGCGTGGAGATCCGCTTCGTCGACGAGCGCCCCGGCGGTGACCAGGCGGTGTTCAAGTACGACGGGGGCATCATCGACTTCGCCCGCCACCTCAACGCCACCAAGGAGCCCCTCTTCAAGAAGGTCGGGTACTGGAAGGTGGCCGAGGAGGAGAGTGAGGTCGAGGTCGCCATCCAGTACAACTCGGGGTTCTACGAGGGCATCCACGGCTACGCCAACGGCATCAACACCGTCGAGGGAGGGACCCACGTCGAGGGCTTCCGCAAGGCCCTCACCAACGTGGTCAACAAGTACGCCCGGGCCTCCAACCTGCTCAAGGAGAAGGAGGAGAACCTCCAGGGTGAGGACATCCGCGAGGGCCTGACGGCCATCGTGGCGGTCAAGCTGCGGGAGCCGCAGTTCGAGGGCCAGACCAAAGCCAAGCTGGGCAACGTCCCGATGCGGTCCCTCGTGGAGCGGGCCACCAACGAGAAGCTGGCCGAGTGGCTCGACGAGAACCCCACCGAGGCCCGCCAGATCGTCAGCAAATCCATCCAGGCGGCCCGCGCCCGGGTCGCCGCCCGCCAGGCCCGCGACGCCACCCGGCGCAAGTCGGCCCTGGAGGGGGCCGGGCTGCCCGGCAAGCTGACCGACTGCGCCACCAAGAACGCCCACGAGGCCGAGTTGTTCATCGTGGAGGGCGACTCCGCCGGCGGTTCGGCGGTGCGCGCCCGGGACCCCCGCACCCAGGCCATCCTGCCCATCCGGGGCAAGATCCTCAACGTCGAGCGGGCCCGCATCGACAAGATGCTGAAGAACACCGAGGTTCAGGCGTTGATCTCAGCCATCGGTGCCGGCGTGGGCGAGGAGTTCGACGTCACCAAGGCCCGCTACCACAAGGTGTGCATCATGGCCGACGCCGACGTCGACGGCAGCCACATCCGCACCCTGCTGCTCACCTTCTTCTTCCGCCAGATGCGCCCCCTCATCGAGGAGGGCCACGTGTTCTGCGCCCAGCCGCCCCTCTTCTCGACGATCATCAACAAGAAGAAGGA
>JAGWSF010000202.1 GCA_028876385.1 Acidobacteriota bacterium
GGACTGGGCGGCCCGGGCGTTGGCCCCGTTACGGGCACCCAGGAAGGTCGGGATGGCGATCGCCAGCAGGATCGCGATGATGAGCACCACGACCATCAGTTCGATGAGGGTGAAACCCTCCTCGTCCCGGTCGCGTCGCTCCTTGATGGATGACAGCATGTTGGGTTGTTCACCTTTCGGATCGTGGATTACCTGCGAGCCCTGCCCGCAATGAAGTAATCGGCACGCCCTATCCGAACCTGAGACCAAATGGGCTGCCGGTCTCCGCGTCTACCGAAATGCCCCTCAAGCGGTCCCCAACGTCGGTCTCCGACGCTAATTGCGTGGTTGGGTGACAGAACCCGGGGATCTGGCTAAGGCGTGCCGGTCACGACGGTGGACGTCGTCGTCGTGGTACCGGTCGTGGCAACCGTCGTCGTCGTGGTGGTGGTCGACCCGGTATCAGTGGTCGTCGATGAATCCGGGGTCGTCGTCGAGGTGGTCGAGGTGGTCGACGAGGTCGAGGAGGTGGTCGTCGAGGGACCCGGGCCGGAGCCGGTGGTGACGAGGGGGGTGGTCTCGCCCGGGGCGGCGTGCCAGCCCGGCGGAGGGGCGGTCTGGGAGGGGACCTTCCCGGCCGTGGGCACCACCGCCGGCACGATCTGATGGGTGGGGCTCGGCGTGGAGCGGGGCGGAACCGGCACGGTGTCGGAGTGCACCCGTCCGAAGCCGGCCAGGTCGGACCACCAGATGGGGCTGACCTGCACATCGGTGCCGACGTGCGGGGCGTTGATCATCAGGCCGTTACCTATGTATATGCCCACGTGGTGGATGTCCGCGGTCCCGAAGAACACGAGGTCCCCTGGCGTTAGGTCCGACAGGGGGACCGGCACCGTCCAGGCGTACTGGTCGGCGGCCACCCGGGGAACGCTCACCCCGGCGGCGTTCCAGACGAACTGCGTCAGGCCGGAGCAGTCGAAGCTGTCCGGACCCGTGCCGCCCCATACGTAGGGCTGACCCAGCTCGGCGAAGGCCCAGGCCAGAGCCACCGAGGTGGTCGGCAGCGGCGCCGGTACCGGTGTCTTCGGGGTGAACTGCAGGGGGCTGTCGGGGGACAGCAGCTCGTGGCTGGCCTCGCTGGCGAGGGTCAGGTGATCGGCGGCCAACTGGGCCGCACTGGCCGTGGCCACAGCCTGGAGGTCCGACAGAAGGTGGTCCTCCTGCACCTTCACCGAAGCCAGCAGGCGCTGGGCTTCAGCGTCGCTGGCGTCGGCCCGGCGCTGGTCGGCCTCGGCCGACTTCAGCTCGCCTGACCGACGGGTCTGCAGCTCCCGGGCCTGACTGATCACGCTGTAGGGGGTTATGGCCGATTGGAGGTAGTCCTGGGCGTAGAGGGCCACCTGCCCGCGCGTCGTCACGGCCACTCCCCCCGGGGCCGAGGTGTAGAGGGCGACGACCGCTCCCCTCAGCGCCGCGCTCATGGCCGAGTACTGACCGGCGGCTCGCTCGGCCGCGGCCCGGGCCACGGTGGCGGCGCGCTGGGCCCGGGCAGCCGCCGCCTGAGCCTTGACCGCGGCCGTCTCGTCGGCGTCGAGTTTGGCCTGCACGGCGTGTATGGACTGCACCAGGCTCGGGTCGGCGTTGCCCGCCGAGCTCAAGGCGATGGCGTTGGCCAGAAGCCGGGTGGGGTCCTGGCCGGCGGTGAGGTCGGGACCCACTGCGGGTACCGGCGGCAGGGTGGTCGAGGTGACCGGCGGGGGCGGGGTCGTGGCCGCGTCGGAGGCCTGGGCCGGGGCCGGGCCGACGGCCACTACGGTGCCGGCCCACAGCGCCAGCCCGGCGAGGAACGCGGCCGCCGCCGGACCTCTCCCACTCACTTCGCCCATCGCGTCGCCAATCCTGGCACACGGCGCAATCCGGGTGGGGCCAATGCCGACCGGCGTTGGCCGATCGTTCACCCGGAGATCACCGGCCCGTCAGTTGTTGTTGCCCACCAGCTTGACGATGTCGAACATCGGCAGGTACAGCGAGATGACCATGGAGCCGACGGCGCTGCCGAGGACGACGATGAGCAGCGGCTCGAGCAGCGACGTCAGGGCGTCGACCATGCGCTGCACCTCCTCCTCGTAGAACTGAGCCACTTTGGCCAGCAGGGAGTCCAGCGCACCGGTCTCCTCCCCGACCGACATCATCTGGATGACCATCGGGGGGAAGACGGGGTGCTCCTGGAGCGGGCGGCTGAGCGGCTCGCCCTGCTTGGCGCCCAGCGAGACAGCCGCCACGCCCTTGCGCACGACTTCGTTGCCGACGGTGTCGGAGGTGATGTCGAGCGACTCGAGTACCGGCACCCCTGACCCGAGCAGGGTGGAGAGGGTGGCGGCGAAGCGGGCCATGGCCGTCTTGCGGATCAGGGAGCCGAAGATGGGGACCTTGAGGATCAGCCGGTCCCGGGCCGTCTTGCCGGCCGGGGTCTTCACCCAGCGCTTGTAGAGGATCACGCCGACCACCGCGCCGACAAGCACGAACGGGGCGCCGTGCACCACGATGTTGGAGAGGTCGATGAGCAGCAGGGTCGGCGCCGGCAGCTTGCCCCCGAGCTGGGAGTACATGCCCTTGAAGATGGGCACGATGAACAGCAGCATGGCGGCGAGGATGCACAGCACCAGGGACAGCACCGCGATCGGGTAGGCCATGGCGCCGCGGATCTTGCCCCGCAGCTCCACCCGCTTCTCGATGGCGTTGGCCAGATCCATCAGGGTGCGGTCCAGGTTGCCCCCGGTCTCACCGGCGCGAACCATGGAGATGTAGAGGTTGTCAAAGACCTTCGGATGGCGAGACAGAGCCTGCGACAGGGACGACCCCGACTCGATGTCCTTGCGGCACTGTTCGATGATGGTCACGAAATGCTTGTTGGTGGTCTGGGCGGCCAGGATGGAAAGGCTGCGCAGCAAAGTCAGCCCGGAGTTGACCATGGTGGCGAACTGGCGGCTGAACACAGCCAGCTCCTTGAGCGGGACCCGGTTGGAGATACCCGGTATGGCGATGTCCTTCTTGACACCCGCCCCGGCCTTCTTGTCGATGCTGATGGGCACGTAGCCCATCTGGCGCAGCCGGTTGGCGACGAGGGCCGTGTTGTCGGCGTCGAGCGAACCGGTGAGAACCTTGCCCGAGCGGTCCCGGACCTTGTAGGCGTAGGTGGTGGGCATCAGTTGGCTCCAGAGACGAGGCGGCGCAGATCCTCTTCGTTGTGGCAGCGTTCGAGGGCCACGTCCATCGACACGACCGAAGTGCGGACCAGATGGGCCAACGACTGGTCCATGGTCTGCATGCCGTACTTTCCGCCGCCCTGCATGGTCGAGTACACCTGGTGGGTCTTGCCCTCGCGGATCAGGTTGCGCACCGCTGGGGTGGCGATCAGCACCTCGCACGCCGCAGCCCGGCCCCGACCACTCGAGCGGGGCAGCAGCTGCTGGGTGACCACCGCCTGGAGGGCCGAGGCGAGCTGGACCCGGATCTGCTGCTGCTGGTGGGCGGGGAACACGTCGATGACCCGGTCGATGGACTGGGGGGCGTCCTGGGTGTGGAGGGTGCCGAACACGAGGTGGCCGGTCTCGGCCGCGGTCAGCGCGGTGGAGATGGTCTCGAGGTCGCGCATTTCACCGACGAGGATCACATCGGGGTCCTGGCGCAGGACGTGCTTGAGGGCGTTGGAGAAGGACTTGGTGTCCTCCCCCACCTCTCTCTGGTTGATAACGCACCGCTTGTGGTCGTGGACGAACTCGATGGGGTCCTCCACGGTCATGATGTGCAACGCCGAGTTGGAGTTGATGACGTCGATGATCGACGCCAGGGTGGTCGACTTGCCCGACCCGGTGGGGCCGGTCACCAGCACCAGGCCGCGGGGCAGGCGGGCCAGGTCCCCCACCACCGTCGGGATGCCGAGCTTCTCGAGGGGGACGATCTTGTAGGGGATGGCCCGCAGGACGGCGCCGACGGAGTCGCGCTGGATGAACACGTTGAGCCGGAACCGGCCGACGTTGGGCACCGGGTGGGACGTGTCGAGCTCCAGCTGCTCCTCGAACTTCTCCCGCTGTCTCTGGCTGAGGATGCCGTAGATCAGGCGGCGCAGCTCCGAGGGCGTCATGGTCGGGTAGTCCGACATGGGGCGGATGTGGCCGTCGACCCGCATGCACGGCGGCAGACCGGCGGTCAGATGGAGGTCGGAGGCACCGGCTGCGACCATCTCGGCCAGCAGGGTGTTGATGTGCAGTTCCTCGGCCTTGGCTGCGGCCTCGGGGGAGGTCTCGGCGGCCTTGTGCTCCACGCCGTAGAGCACCTCGATGGCGAGGGTGATGTCCGACCCGGCGGCCAGCACCGGCTTGACCGTCCAGCCCGTCTCCGAGGAGATCTGCTTGACCGCCTCGGTGTCGGTCGGGTTCTCCATGGCCACGATCAGCTCGCTGCCGGCCATTCCGACCGCCACCGCTCTCAGGTTGAGGCAGAGGGCCACCGGGAGCATCCCGCCGAGGATGGCCGGGATGGGCTCGGTGTCGGGGTCCCACATCTGGAAGCCGAGCTCGTCGGCGACGGCCGCGACCAGGTCGCGCTCGGCGACGAGACCCTCGGTGGCCAACAGCTTGGCCAGCGGCACACCGGTGTCGGCCTCGTTCAGAAGGGCCTGCTCCAGCGCGTCGCGGGAGAGGACCTTGCGGCGTACGAGGAACTCCCCGATAGCTCTCGACGAAGGAACCATGCCCACTCTTTCGGAATAAGTAGATCGATGCTGAAGAACTGGAAACGGACAGCTACGGGTCGCTCAGGCGATGACCCGCAGGACTTCCTCTATGGACGTGACACCGTGGGCGACCTCGGCCATCCCGGCGTTGCGCAGGGTGAGCATGCCCTGCCCGATGGCCAGCTTGCGCAGCTCGTCGGTGTGGCCCCGCTCGACGATCAGGCGCTCCACCTCCTCGGTCACCTGGAGCACCTCGTGGATGGCGAAGCGGCCGTGGTAGCCGGTTCCGCCGCAGGCCCCGCAGCCGACGCTGCGGTAAAGGTGGAAATCGGCGTCGAGGGAACCGAGCCGCTCGAAGTCCCAGCCGATGGCCGACAGCTCGGTGTAGTCGGGGGTGTAGGGCTGCTTGCAGCGCATGCACAGCCGCCGGGCCAGGCGTTGGGCCACGATGCAGTCGATGGACGAGCCGACCAGGAACGGCTCCACGCCCATCTCCACCAGACGTCCTGGGGTCGACGCCGCGTCGTTGGTGTGCAGGGTGCTGAGGACGAGGTGACCGGTGAGGGCGGCCTCGATGGCGATGACCGCGGTCTCCTGGTCGCGTATCTCGCCGACCAGGACCACGTCGGGGTCCGAGCGCAGGATGCTGCGCAGCGCCGCCGCGAAGGTCAGGCCGGCCTTGGTGTTGACCTGCACCTGGTTGATCCCGGGTAGCTGGTACTCCACCGGATCCTCGACGGTGATGACGTTCTTGGTCTCGTCGCTGACGATGTTGAGGGTGGCGTAGAGGGTGGTGGACTTGCCCGAACCGGTGGGACCGGTGACCAGGATGGTGCCGTAGGGCTTGCGGAAGGACTGCTCGTAGCGGGCCATGTTGTCGGGTAGGAACCCGAGGTCGGTCAGGCGGAGCATGGCCGTCGACTTGTCGAGGACCCGCATCACGACCTTCTCGCCGTGCACGGTGGGCAGGGTGGCGACCCGCAGGTCGACGTCGCGACCGTTGATCACGGTGTTGATGCGCCCGTCCTGGGGTACCCGCCGCTCGGCGATGTTGATGTCGGCCATCACCTTGAGGCGGCTGATGATCCCCGACTGGATGTTCTTCGGGGGGCGCATGACCTCGTGGAGCACGCCGTCGATGCGGAACCGGACCCGCAGGTCGCGCTCCCCCGGTTCGATGTGGATGTCCGAGGCCCGGTCGGCGATGCCCTGGCTGATCAGGAGGTTCACCAGCTTGACTATCGGTGACTCTTCGCTCAGCTCCTTCACGTTGACCAGGTCCGACTCGGACTGGAAGGAGTTGGCCGCCTCGGCCGAGACGTTCTCGGCGTCGGACATCACCCGGTGGTACTTGGTGATGGCCTCGAGGATGGAGTTCTTGGTGGCGACGGCGATGCGCAGGTCGGCCCCGGTGACGGTCTTGATGTCGTCCACCGCGAACACGTTCGACGGGTCGGCCATGGCCACGATCAGTCGGCCCTCGATCCACCCGATGGGCAGGGCCAGGTAGCGGCGGGCCAGGGAGTCGCTCACCAGCCTTGCGGCGGCGGCGTCCACCGGGTACTCGGCCAGGTCGACGTACTCGAGCTTCAGGTGGGCGGCCAGGGTGGCCACCATGTCGTTCTCGGTGACCAGGTTGTCCTCGATGAGGACCTGGGTCAGGCCGTAGCCGCGCGTGGTGCGGGCGGCGAGGGCGGCGGCGAGGGTGTCCTCGGTGAGTAGGCCTCCGGCGACGAGGAGCGCTCCGAGACGCTCGTCGTCGCTCGGTGCGGCCCCCGTGTCAACCGCTGCGGCCGATGCAGGGGTGGTTGTCACGGTCAGATCAGGTCAGTTCCGGACGGAGGAGAGGAACTTGAGCAGCAGACCCCGGTTGATGGGCTCCTCGGCGGCGGTCTCCTCCTCACCGGCCTCCTCCTCTTCGGTGGGCTCCTCGTCGGTGGGCTGGTCTTCGGTGGAGGCGGCGTGGGCCGAGGCGAAGGGGACCACGTTGGACATGCTGTTGTCGTCATCCCGGTCCCGGTCCATGGCCGACAGCTCGTGGTCGGTCCAGGGACCCCGGTCGGCGAGGGCGTCGACGGGCTCCGCCGACCGCTCCGGGGCGGCCACCTCGGACAGCAGCGCCTGCAGCGCGGCCCGGCCGTCGAGTTCGGGCTCGGTGTGCAACTCGTAGACCGAGGCGCTCCCTTCCGGCTCTGGGGCGTCGGAGGACAAGTCTTCGCCGGCTTCGGCGATGGCCGCCCGCAGGGCCGCGTAGTGGTCGACGTGGACATCGTCCATGGTCGGCCCGGCGACCGGCTCGAGGACCGGCTCGGCGGCGGAGAGCACCTCGTGCTCCTCGCGGTGTCCGGCGAGGTCGTCGTCGGGATCGGCGGGGGATTCGTCGCCCTGGTACCCGAAGCGCAGCAGCTGACCCGAGATGGCATCGTCGTCGAGACCGTCGGCGACCGCGGAAGTCTCCTCGGCGTCAGCCTCGCCGGCCGCCTCGAAGGTGAACGGCGCCTCGATGCTGAACCCACCTGCAACGTCCCCGTTCGGGGCCGGCTCTGCGGCCGCGCCGCTGAAATCGGTGCTGAAGACCCCGCCTAGGACGGAGGTCTCGGGCCCGACCCCGGACCAGCCCATCGGCTCGGGTACGGCCGTCACCGGCTCCACGGAGACCGGCTCCAGGCCGAGGGGCTCGATCACGGCCGGCTCGCTGACCGACGGTGCCTCTTCGGGGGCGGCCCCGGCCGGGCCGGAAGGTTCGGACACCTCGACGAGGCCGGCCGCCACGAGGTCGCGCAGGGTGGCGCAACCGTCGAACTCCCCGAGGCCGAGAGCTTCGAGGACCCGCCCGACGTGGCGTACCTCGGAAACGGCGACGACGACCGACCACTGCGACGCCTCGAGCACGACCTGCTCCCCGGGCGAGTCGGAGCGCAGCTTGAGCCGGTGCTCCAGCGACGGGACCACCGCCGAGATGCTCTCCCACTCACTCAGACGCTGCAGCGCGGCGTTGATGGACGCCTCGAGATCCACCTCCTCGGCGGGGGCCACGTCGGCGGGCCGCTCCTGATCGGAGGAGAAATCGAACTCCCCGTCGCCGAGACGGAGCATCTCGAACAGGGCGTCGCAGATTTCGTCCGACCGGCCGACGCGGAAGCCGTCTATGCGACCGGAGGCGAACCACAGGCGACCCTCGCCGCGGGTGCCGGACACGTAGAACTCACCGCTCTTCCCGGTACCCGAAAGGAAGCGGAGCACCTCGGGCAGGGCGACCGTCTGTAGTGAACCTTTGAGTGACACGGGAACCTCCGAGAAGAATCGTCGTTTTCCCTATCGGCTCGGATGGGTCGTCCCTTGAAGGGACGAACAGGCGGAAAACCTCATCGGCTCCCGCAACGGAGTGGCGGGGTGGCTAGCGGTGGGAGATGGCGGCGACCGCGGCTGCCGACATGACCCCGATGGGGGCGGGCCGGCCGGTCCACAACTCCACCTGGCGAGCGGCCTGGTGGATGAGCATCCCGAGCCCGTTGGTGGCGTGGGCTCCGGCGGCGCGGGCCTCGGCGAGCAGCGGGGTGGTCGCCGGGTCGTATACCAGATCGGCGACGAACTGGCCGGCCCGCAGCCATCGCCGGGTGATGCCGAACGGCGGTGTGGCCGAGCGGTCCATCCCGACCGGCGTGGCGTTGACGATTAGATCGCCGCCGGCCACGGCCTCCC
>JAGWSF010000023.1 GCA_028876385.1 Acidobacteriota bacterium
GGCATGGCGTCCGATCCGGCCACGGGTGGCTACTGGTTGGTGGCCTCTGACGGCGGGGTGTTCAGCTTCAACGCCCCGTTCTTCGGCTCGACCGGCAACGTCAAGCTGGCGCAGCCCATTGTGGGCATGACGGCCTCCCCGACCGGCAACGGCTACCGCCTGGTGGCGGCCGACGGCGGGGTCTTCACCTTCGGCGACGCCGGCTTCTTCGGCGCAGCCGGGGGGGTGCCCTCGGACCGGCCCATCGTGGCCATGGACGACAGCGTCAGCGGTCAGGGATACGAGATGGTGGCCACCGACGGTGGCGTGTTCAACTTCGGTGACTCGGTGTTCTACGGCTCGCTGGGCGCAACGCAGCTGGCCCAACCCATCGTCGGGGTGGCTCACTATCCGGGCTACTGGCTGCAGGGAACGACGGCCACCTGGAGCGCCTACTGCGCCGACGTCCCGGCGGCGACGGTAAACGTCACGGCCCAGTGGGGTTCCAACCTCAAGGACTCGACGGCGCTGCACGCCAACTCGCCGATCCGCGTCGAGGTCTCCCTGCTCGACATGGCGGCCACCGGCAGCCCTTGGCAGGGCTACAACGTCACCAACCTGACGCCCAACCTGGATGACCGCTACGCGACCTACGGCACTGATGGCACGACCTTCTTGAGCGACGGGGTGAACCTGGCCAACCAGACGCGGGTCTGGACGACCGGCACCACCCTCACCATCACCGCCGCCGGGAGCGCCACCCCGCTCGTGGAAACCCCGATGGCCGCTGAGATCAACTCCGGCGGCGCCATCGTCTACGGGTTCAACTGGGGTGGTGGCAACACCGGGACGAGCACCCCGGCCGGCACCTATACCCTGACGTTCGGTCTGAGCGGCAGCGGGGTGAACATCACCGGCGTGGTCCCCGGATCGGCTGTCACGCCGACGAGCACCGCTACCAGCACCTCGATCACGGTGGTCGTCAAGTGATGGCGTAGCCACCGCGAATACCAGCCCTCCGATCAGCCGCCGCCCCCCGACCGGGGCGGCGGCCCGCTGTCATCCCCGCTCGTCGTCGAAGGTCTTGGGGTCGGAGCGTTCCGGACCATCACCACGCTCGTGCCGTGGGTATCCGATTCGATGCGCAGGTCATCGACCAGCGCTTGGATGAGAGTGTGGCCGCGACCTCGTCCGGCCAGAAAGCCTTCGAGGCCGGCCTTCCACCGGCCGGAGTCGGTTACGGCCACCGTGATCAGGCCTTCGAGCACCCCCGCCTCGAGGCCGACGACCCGCTCCGGGTCGTTGCCGCTGCCGTGCTCCACCGCGTTCGCCAGAGCCTCGCCAGTCGCCAGCACGAGGTCGTCGACCTCCGCCTCATCGACGCCGACATGGGCCAGCCAGGCCGCGAAGTGGTGTCGGAGGGGGCGTATCAGCTTCGGGTCTGCGGCCACCGCCTTGGCGAAGTGCCTACGGGACTGCCCGGCGGAGCGCAAGGCGAGCAGGGCCACGTCGTCAGTTCGTTCGCGCCCGTCGAGCATGGCCCCGACCAGATGCCTCTCCAGGTCCAACAGCGGCATCTGCCAGTGGCGCTGCACGATGTCCGCCAGCCGCTCGATGCCGACCTGCAGCGACTCGCCGCGACGCTCGACGAGCCCGTCGGTGTAGAGCAGCAGGAGCGACCCGGGGGGGAAGGAGGCCCGCTCGGCCGCTGGGCGTGGCGCGTCCAGGCCCACATTGAACGGCCACGATCCGCCACCGTCGAGCACCGCGACGGTGCCGTCAGGTGTGACGATCACGGGAGGCAGGTGACCGGCCCGTGAGTAGTGGAGCTCACCGGCTGCGGTGTCGACGAAGGCCAGTGCGGCGGTGGCGCAGTGGGACCCGGGAAGCGGCGCCGCATAGCGGTCCAGAATGTCGAGGGCCTGGGACGGTCCGGGGGCGGCGATGGCCGCGGCCGCCATGGCGGCGCGCAGCTGCCCCATCGTGGTGGCCGCAGAGAGGCCCCGGCCGACGACATCTCCGACGGCGACGGCCAGCCGGCCGTCGCCCAGGTCGACCGCGTCGTACCAGTCGCCACCCACTTCGATCTCCGCCTGGGCCGATCGGTACAGGGCCCGGGCCAACACGTCGGTGGAGCGGATATCGAGGGTCAGCAGGCTGCGCTGCAGACCGGCGGCGACCTCCCGCTGCATCTGGTGGTTGACCACGCGCTCAGTGGCTCGAGCGACGACCTCTGCGATGTCCGATAGCTCGGTGACCGTTTCGGAGTCCAGCGCCAGAGGTATTTGCCAGCCCAGCGTCAGGGCACCGAAGATCCGATGGTCGGCGGCCACGAACGGAAATGTCACCGATCCTTCGAGGCCGTGCTCGGTGGCGTCCTCGGCGAGGGCCGGGAAGTCTGCCAGCAGCTCGGCTCGCGTTTCGAACAGCTGGGGCGACCCATCGCGCACCGCCCGGGCATGCGGGGTGTCGGCGCCGATCTCTACCCGGGCCAGGCGGCCGGACAGCCGCGGCGTGCGATCGCTTCCCCCGAAGTGGTGGGCTACATGGGTGCCGTCCGGCTCGAGCAGCCCGATGGTCGCCGTCACCAGGTTCCACGTCGGCCCGAGGTTGACGAACACCGTCTCCGCCAGCAGCTGCACCGTGGTCACCGAGTTGAGGGCCGCTGCCAGGTCGGCCGCCGCGGCCCGACGCTGCCGGCGGGTGCGGTCCCGGCCCGTGGCTCCCAACCGCGCCGACGCGTTGAGTAAGGCCTCTACCCGGGCCCGCATCTCCCGGGCGGCGAACGGCTTCACCAGGTAGTCGTCCGCCCCCCGCTCGAGGCCCTCACCCGTCGCCTCGGACCCGGCACGAGCCGACACCAGCATTATCGGGAGGTCCCGGAGCTCGTCATCCCTCCGCAGCGCGTCGAGCAGACCGAAACCATCGAGGACGGGCATCATGACGTCGCTAATCACCGCGTCCGGTCGGCGCCGCCGCACCTCCTCGAGGGCCGCCGCGCCGTCGGCGGCGACGGTCACGTCGTAGCGGTCCTGGAGGAGGTTGCGGAGGTACCGGCGCATGTCGGCGTTGTCGTCAACGACGAGTACGTACGGTCTGGACCCGTCGGACGCAGACCAGCCTGCGTCCGGCACCGATTCGGGCATCCAGCGCCGGGTTTCTTCCAGAAACGACTCAGCGCGCATCCCGGCTCGGCGCGTCGCCTGCGCCGTCGTTGACGCGCTCTGCCGCAGCGGCAGCCGGACGGTGAAGGTCGAGCCCCGACCGACCTCCGAATCGAGGGCGATGGTACCGCCGTGCAGCGCCAGGAGCTCCCGGACCAGGGCCAGCCCGATGCCTGTGCCCTCGAGCGAGCGCCCGTTCGGGTGGGAGGCCCGGTGGAACCGCTCGAAGATGCGCTCGTGCTCGTCGGGGGGGACGCCGCTGCCGGTATCCGACACGGCCAGCACCAGGTCGTTGGCGTCGCGGCGCAGGTTTACCGTCACCCGCCCGGACGACGTGTACTTGAGGGCGTTCGACAGCAGGTTGAACACCACCGTCTCCCACATGTCCACGTCGAGCTCGACCAGGACGTCGAGCCTCTCGACCTCCACCTCCAAGCTCAGACCGGCGGTGGTGAAGGCCGAGCGGAACACGCCGGCCAGATCCTCGGTGAGCGCTCCGACTTCGACGGCACTCAGGTCGACCCGCGGTCTCCCCGCCTCCAGCCGGGAGAAGTCCAGAAGGGTGTTGACCAGTTTCAGCAGCCGCAGCCCGTTGCCCCGCGCCGTGGACAGGCGCTCCTCCTGAACCGACCACGGCACCCGCCCGCCGTCTGCCAGCGCGTCGTCGAGTGGTCCCAGCATGAGAGTGAGTGGTGTGCGGAACTCGTGGCTCACGTTGCTCAGGAACAGCGACTTCGAGCGGTCGAGCTGGGCAAAGGCTTCGGCGCGGTGACGCTCCTGCTCCAGGAGCCGAGCATCGCTGATGCTGGAGGAGACCCGCTCGGCGGCGAGCCGCAAGAAGTCGAGGTAGCCGTCATCGTGGACCAGACGCGGGGACAGGCCAATGACCATAAAGCCCACGTGGCGTTGCTCACCGGCGCCAACGAGCGGTACAACTGCCGCCTTGGACACCGGTTCGGGCCACTCGCCGCTCTGCACTGTGAAGCCTATGGCGGCCAGATCGACGATCGCCGTGCGGATGTCGTTACGATCCCGCTCCGTCCACGCCGCCGGGTGCGGGGCGCCCGAGACCGCTTCGGGTGTGCCGGCGATCAACTCGGGCTCGCCAGCGGCGTTGTTGAGGTAGGTGAGGTGGAAGGCCACCTCGCGGCGGTTGCTGTCGAGGACCTCAGCGGAACGGTGGGATACCGCCTCGACGGTGGACGCCTCGAACGTGGCCGCCGCCAGGTCCGACAGCACGCGGAGCCGTCGGGCGCCGATCACCGACGCGCTGGTCTCGGTAACCGCGGTGAAGATGCCGACGACCGCACCGGACTCATAGATGGGGCTGTAGGACCAGGTGAAGTACGTCTCCTCCGGGAACCCGTGGCGCTCGAGGATCAGGAGTTGGTCCTCGGACCAGGTGGCTTCGCCTTGGTCGTAGACGCCTCGCAGCATGGGTTCAATGACCAGGCGTACATCCTTGTCGCCCCAGGCGGCCGGCGACAGGCCGGGCTGTCCGAGGGCCCCCGGGTGCTTGGCGCCGAGGAACGGCATGTAGGCGTCGTTGTACAACACGACCAACTGCGGGCCCCACCAGATGATGAATGGGAATCGTGACGCTAGAGCGATGTTCAGGCTCGCTCTCAGCGTAGGCGACCAACCCGAGACCGGTCCTAGGGGGGAGGCGGCCCAGTCGAAGGCAGCAATGCGCGCCGCCATCTCACCGCCCGGTACCGTGGCCACCCCGCTCGACCTCCTCACCCACGCAGACAGAAGCCATTTTGGCGCTCTCTCGGCACCTCACGCAAACTTAGCAACGGCAACCAAAAGGCCGCGTCGACCTGCTGGTGTCATGGCTGCGCCGTTGCCATATGGCGGCCCGGGCCCGGGGTGGGGGAGGCCCGGGTGGGGGAGGCCCGGGTGGGCGGAGGCCCGGCCCTAGCTGATCGCCGCCGCTGCGGTGGGGGGCATCAGACGGGAGGAGGCGAGATGGCCGTGAAGGCCTGGTGGATGTGGCGGGGCTGGGTCAGCCAGGTCACCTGCGGGTCCCGGGCGACGTGGTGGAGCGCCCGGGTGAGGGCCCGCAGCCGGAAAGGAACGCCCGATATGAACGAGTGGACCACGATGCTCATGACGATGGGGTGCTCGTCTGATCGCTCCGACAGCTCGTCGAACTCGTCGACGATCATGTCGGCGAACTCGCCGGCCCCGGCCTGGCGTCCTATGACGGTGCTCGAGTCGTTGAGCTCGAGGGCGTAGGGGATCGACAGGAGCGGCCCATAAGGCGACGGGAGCCACAGCGGCTGGTCGTCGGGTCGCAGGTCCAGCAGGTACTTGTAACCGGTGGCGGCCAGGGAGTCGATGGTGGTGGGGGTGTGGGCCAGCCAGGGGCTCGACCAGCCGCCCGGCCTCTCCCCTTCGTGAGCTTCGATGCTGGTCGCTACCGAGCTCACGTACTCGCGCTCGCCGCCCGGGTCCAGGCCGGCGAGGGAGTCCGAGTTGCTGATCCCGTGCCCGACGATCTCGGCGCCCCCCGCCCGGGCTGCGTCGACCGCCTCGGGTGCGGTGTCGTAGACCATGGTGTTGAGTAGGACGGTGGCGGGCAGCCCGAGATCGCCGAAGCGGTCGAGCAGTTGGAATATCCCGACCCGGTTTCCGTAGTCGCGCCAGGCGGTGTTCACCCGGTCGGGGGCGGCGACGCCGGGCAGGAGATCCTCGGTCCGTCCGCCTTCGGGACGGTAGGCCTCCACTCCGACCGCCACGTAGACGGCCAGCCGGCGGTCGCCGGGCCAGGTACCCACGGGGCGGGGGCCTGGCCCGGCGGCCGTGACCGACGCGGATGTCACCGGCGGCGGGCCCAGCGGTCGAGGCCGACGTCGACGGCCGCCGACCGTCTCACGACCTCGGCGTAGACGGGCAGCAACCGGTCGGCGCCGCGGCGGGCGGCGTCCCGCTCGGCGGCTTTGGCCGAAAACAGTTCCCGGGCCTCGTCAAGGAGGGCGTCCTCGTCCACGGCGGTGAGGCGGCCGTCCCGGGCGACCACGGCCCCGTCGACCATGGTGAGGACCACACTCGAGCCCGACTCGCAGTACACGAGCTGGCCGAAGACATCGTTGAGGGGCGTGAAGGCGGGGCTGTGCAGGTCGAGCAACGCCAGATCGGCCAGGGCCCCCACCTGGACCCGGCCGAGGTCCTGGCTGCGCAGCATGGCCGCCGCCCCGCCCGACCAGAGTGACTCGAGGACCTCACCGGCCGACGGCCACTCGTCGTCGGGGCCGGTGATGTTGTGGATGAGCCCGGCCATCCTGACGACGTCCCACATGTCAGCGCGGTCGTTGCAGATGGCCTCGTCGACGCCCAGCGCGATGGGGATACCGCGGCGGCGGGCCGCCCGGAACGGCATTATGCCGCTGCCCAACCGGAGGTTGCTGACCGGGTTGTGCACCACCACCGCCCCGGCCTCGGCGATGAGGTCGAGGTCGAGATCGTCGACCCAGACGGCGTGGATGACATTGGTCCGCTCGTTGAGCAGGCCGAGGTCGGCGCTGTAGCGCACCAGCGACCGGCCGGCGAAGCGCGCCTGCTCGGATGACAGGACCCTCTGCACCTTGGTCTCCAGCATGTGGGCGTACAGCGGTACCTGGTGGGTCCGGCTCAACTCGTCGAGGGCGGCGAAGTACTCGGGGCTCACCCGCTGGGGCGCCGATATCGACACCGCCGCGTTCAGCCGTCCGGCGGCGGCGCCGTGCCACTTGCTGAAGAGGTAGTCGTAGCGCTCCAGCAGGTCCTTGGCGCCCATGGGCGCGGGCCGGTGCAGGGCGGGGTCGCGGCGGCCTTCGAGGAACGGCAGCTTGTCGGTCTCGGCCAGCTCGGGCTGGTCGAGGGCCACGGTCGCCCGGATGCCGCAGTCCCGGTAGGCGAGCATGACGGCATCGATGATGTCGGGCTCGGGCGAGGGCATTAGGAAGGCGTCGTCTTGGACCGACGTCGTCCCGTTGCGCAGCATCTCGGTGGCCGCCAGCATCGTGCGCAGATAGGCCTCTCTGGGGGACGGCCGCAGGCTCTCGTCGTCGGGGCTCTCGTAGAGCATGAACATCTCGAGCGGCATGCTCGGTAGAGACCCCTTGAGATGGTTGGCCGGCGAGTGGAAATGGGCGTTGACCAGACCGGGAACGAGGAGATGATGCGAACGCCCCTCCACCACCTGATCGGCCGGTCTGGCCGTCACCGAGCCGATGGAGGCGATCCTCTGGCCGCTCACCAGGACATCGACGGGACCGGTGATCCCGTCGGGGTGGTAGACGAGGACGTCTTTGAAGAGCACGGTCACGGCGTCACCGCTCTACATCGGCGGTCCGGGCGTAGGTCCCCGCCCGGGAAGTCGACAGTCCCTGTGCCAGGAGACCTTCTACGGCTTTGACGGCCGCCGTCACGCCGTCTATGACCGGTACGGCGAGTTCCTGCTGGAGGGGGGCGACGAGATCGGCCAGGCCGGCGCAGCCGAGCACGACCGCTTCGGCCGAGTCATAGACGATGGCCCGGCGCCCTTCGTCGAGCATGGCTTCGAGCACCGTTTCGGTCCCGGCGGCGAGGTCGGTCACGCCCACGTCGATGGCCCGGACGGTGGCCCGCCGTTCGAGACCCGTGTCCCGGAGCACCCGGCGGGACTGCTCCCGGGTGCGGGGAGGGAGAGTGATGATGGCGAACCGGGCGGCGACCAGAGCGGCGGTGAAGAGGGCGGCCTCGGTCATGCCCACGGCCGGGCCGCGCGCCGCCTCCTTGGCCGCGGCCAGGCCCGTGTCGCCGAAACAGGCGATGACGTAGCCGTCGACCCCCCGCTCCTCCCCGGCTCGGACCTGCTCGAGCACCCCGAGGGCGCCCCACACCTCGTCGACGTTGGACTCGATGGCGGGGACCCCCCGGCTGGCCGTGCTGCCGAGGACCATCGTGCCCGCCGCCGCGACCCGCGCCGCGGCGGAGACCACGGCCTCGGTCATGGAGGAGGCGGTGTTGGGGTTGACGACCATGATCGTCCGTTCCGTCGCTCGAGCCGCAGCCGGCCTCACCGGTCGGACCGTCGGCCCTTGACTACCGGCCCCCGTCTCGGGACGGTCCGGCCAACGGCTCGCTGCACCGCCCCAGGATGGTCCTCCGGGTATTTCGGCGGGGTTGCCCCTGTATTAACAGCGGGTTATGACCGGTCAGGGTGGACCCGGTCGCGCTCGACGCTCTCCCAGAAGGCCGACCACGACGGGTAGGCCTCCGGCAGCCGGTGGGTGGTGAGCGCGTCGTCGTGACTCATGGCCCCGTGACTGGGTCGCTCCAGCCAGTCGACCATGTAGAGGCGGTGGAAGCGGCGACGCTGGAAGTACCACTGGCCGTCGACGCGGACGTAGGTGTCCCAGTACTGCAGCTGACCCTGTTCCCAATCGTCGGCGTGGCCGAGCTCGTCGTGGCAGTAGACGATCCCCCGGGCGTGGTCGGCGTCGTCGAAGTCCACCACGTGGTTGCCGATGAAGTGACAGGAGGGTCCGTGCGCGGCCATGGTCGTGGTGTACCAACGCTTGAGGGCGTCGCGTCCGGTCTGGTCGCGACCCACCCGCACATCGGCCACGAACAGGTCGACCATCATGTCCATGTCGCGCGAGTCGATGGCTACGCCGTAGCGGTAGGGCAGTTGCTGGATGGCGGCGAGAGACTCGAGGCGGTCGAGTCGTTCCTCCAAGGTCCGTGGTTGCCAGTTGCCTAAACGTGACAAGGTGGGTTCACTCTCCGTCGGTGGGCGGTCCAAAGGGTCTTTCGGCTCTGCCGGACGCCTGCTGGCGGCCTTAGCATCTGGACCAGAAAAGCAGATGCAGGCACCAATGAGGTGCGCTTCATCGATCAGTTCTCCAGCAGGGCCCGGTCATCTGAAAGCCTTTGGCCGGTTCCCATAGTCAGTGGGTGACCGTTTGCTGACACGGTCGCCGGGGCTCCGCCCGCGTGGGCGAAGGGAGCCGTAGACAGGTCGAACCGGGCCTTGCTGGTCTCTTTTGTGTCATAGAGGATGACCTGAGGGGGAATCGACCTGGTCCCGTGGTGGGCGGTCAGGTGGGGTGGGCCGCCAGGTGCTCGTTGATAAGGGCCGCCACCCTCTCGGACGCACCCGTCGGTAGCCAGTGCGACTGGCCCTGGAGCACCTCGAAACGGTAGGAGCCGACGACGTGTCGTCCCGTCCGCTCGGCCGCCACCCGGCTGAGGTAGCGGTCGCGGTCACCGAAGATGTACAGGGTGGGTACGTGTACCGGCGGGAATCCCTGTCGGGCACCCAGGGGGAGGGCCCGGTACCAGTTGAGCGGCCCGTGGATGTCCGCTCTCCGGGCCAGGCGGGCGGTGTAGCGGCGGGCCGACTCGGCGTCGAGGCCGTCGGCTTCGAGACCGGAGACCAGGCGCTTGGTCCCGGCCGCGGCGAAGACGGCCTCGGGTACCAGCGGAAGCTGGAAGAAGAGCATGTACCACGAACGGAGCAGCTGGTTGCTGCGCACCAGCGCCTCGCGGAAAGCGGCCGGGTGGGGGACCGACAGGGCGGTGAGCGTGCGCACCCGTCCCGGGTTGCGGCAGGCCAGCTCCCAGGCCACGATGGCCCCCCAGTCGTGGCCGACGACATCGAAGCGGTCGGCTCCAGCCACGTCGGCCAGCGCCAGCACGTCGGCGGCCAACTCGGACAACACATAGCTGCCGCGGCCCGCCGGCCGAGCGTCGGGCGAGTAGCCCCGTTGGTCGGGGGCCAGCACCCGGTGGCCGGCGCCGGTCAGCTCGGGGATCACTCCCGACCACGACCGGCGGTCCTCGGGGAAGCCGTGCAGGGCGATCACCACCCGGCCGTCAGCGGGTCCCTCGTCGGTGACGTCGAAGGTCAGGCCGGAACGAACGAAGCTGTGCACGGGCGGGTGGTGATCGCGAGACTCGGCGTCAGTCGTCGTAGACCAGGACGCCCCGGATGTTCTTGCCGTCGCGCATGTCCTGGTAGCCCTGATTGATGTCGCCGAGCTTGTAGCGGTTGGTGACCATGCCCTCGAGGTCGAGCTGACCGAGCCGGTACAGCTGCAGCAGGTGGGGGATGTCGTAGTTGATGTTGGCCGACCCGAAGATGGTCCCCACGATCTGCTTCTCCATGAGGGTCAGGTCGCAAAGGTTGAGCGACACCTCCATCTCGGCCATCGGGTGGATGTTGGTCACGACGCAGCGGCCCCGCTTGGAGACGATGCCCATGATGGAGGCCATCATGTCGCCCTTGCCCACGCCCATGGCGCAGATGACCTTCTGGCACATGGTGCCCCAGGTCTCGGCCCGGATGGCCTCGGTGGCCTCCTCGACCGACGAGTAGGTGTGGGTCGCCCCGAACTTGGGGGCCAACTCCCGCTTGAGCTCCACCGGGTCGATGGCGAAGATGCGGTCGGCGCCGGCCAGCCTGGCCCCTTGGATGGCGGCCGCCCCGATGCCCCCGACCCCGATGACCGCCACATTGTCGCCCGGTTCGATCTCGGCGGCGTACACCGACGAGCCCCACCCGGTGGTCACCCCGCAACCGACCAGGCAGGCCAGCTCCAACGGGATGTCCTCGGGGATCTTCACGCAGGACATCTGGTTGACCACGGAGTGCTTGCCGAAGGTTCCCAGGCACACCATGGTGGCGATGTCCTGGCCCCGGGCGTGGTGGCGGGAGGTGCCGTCCATCTGCAGTCCGATGAGGAGGGCGGCGCCGTTGTCACACAGGTTGGAGTGACCCCGGGCGCAGGAGGGGCACTGCCCGCAGGCCGGTATGAAGCCGAACACCACGTGGTCGCCGGGCTTGACCTTGGTGACCCCGGGTCCCACCTCGAGGACCACCCCGGCCCCCTCGTGGCCCCCGATGATGGGGTATACGCCGCCCAGGTCGCCCGTCACGAGGTGCTCGTCGGAGTGGCACATCCCCGACGCCGCCAGCTTCACCAGGACCTCGCCTTCCTTGGGCGGATCCAGCTCGATGGTCTCCACGCTCCACTGCTCGTTCTGGCCCCACAAAATGGCCGCTTCGGTCTGCACTGGCCCTCCCTAATCCACAGTTTCCGGTCTGGCCCGCCACCCTAGATCAGAACAGGTTCCAGTGTCCGTAGGTACGCCGCCCGGCCCCGGTCAGCCGACCGCCGGGTCCCCGTCGAGGGGCAGGGCGTCGCGGCGCACCTTGCCGATCGACGTGCGGGGCAGCGCCGTGGTGACCACCAGCTGGCGGGGAGCGGCGTAGCGGGGCATCGACTCGCCGACGAGGTCGCGCACCTCGTCCAGGGAGGGCGGGTCGGACCCGGGGGCGGGGACCACCCAGGCCACGACCCGCTGGCCCCACTCGGGGTCGGGTCTTCCGGCCACCGCCACGTCGGCGATCGCCGGGTGGCGCCGAATGGCCGCCTCCACAGGCCCCGGCCACACGTTCTCGCCGCCGGAGATGATCAGGTCGGACATCCGCCCGGTCACCGTCAGGCGCCCTTCGGGTGAGCGCCGGCCGCTGTCGCCGGTGGCGAACCACCCGTCGGCGTCCAGCGCCGGGGTCCCGTCCCGGTAGGCGCGCAGGAGCATCGGGCCTCGCAGCCTGATCTCGCCGGTCCCGGCCACTATGTCGACCTCGACGCCCTCGAGGGGCACCCCGTCGTAGACCACCCCGCTGCCGGTCTCGGTCAGGCCGTAGGTCGTCACCACGTTGGGGGCCAGCCCCGGCGGTGGCGCCGAGCCCCCGAGCACCACGGTGTGAAAAAGTTCCGGCGGGGTGCGCCGCAGGGCCGTGGCCACCAGCGACACCATGACGTGGTCACCGGCGAGAGCACCCACCGCTTCGGCGTCGTATCCGGGCAGGACGTCGCAGGGGGTGCCGGTCACCAGGCTGCGCGTTACCACCGACAGTCCCCCCACGTGGTTGAGCGGCAGGCAGGCCAGCCACCGGTGGGTGTCGGGGTCGACGCCGAGGCGGGCCGACGTGGCCCGGGCCGAGGCGGCCACCGCGTCGTGGGTGAGGATCACCCCCTTGGGCTGTCCGGTGGTGCCGCTGGTCGCCATCACCAGGGCGTCGCCGGGATCGACGGGCCGTCCGCCGGCCCAGCGCACGGGCTCGCCGTCGGCGCCGACCACCGACGTCGCAGCGAGGGTCGACAGCATCGCCTCCTTGGCGCGGTGGGGGAGGCGCTGATCGACGGGCAGGACGGCGTCGCCTCGGTCCCACACCTGGCGCAGGAGGCGGACGAACAGCGGTCCTCCGGCCACGTCGATTGCCACCAACTCCGACATCACAGGTAGTTTGCCAAGCGGTGAACCCGCCGCGACATCCCTGGGTGGCCGGAGCCCGGCCCCGCACGCTGCCGGCCTCGGCGGTGCCCGTGTTCGTGGGCACCGCGGTGGCCCACGCCGGGGGCCACGTGATCTGGTGGCGGGCCGTCGCCGCCCTCGTGGTGGCGGTGGCCCTGCAGGTCGGCACCAACTACGCCAACGACTACAGCGACGGCATACGGGGAACCGACGACGCCCGGGTGGGCCCGGTGCGGTTGGTGGCGTCGGGTCTGCGCCCCGCGTCGTCGGTTAAGGCGGCCGCCATCGGCGCCTTCGCCCTGGCCGCGGCCGCCGGGCTGGCCCTCGCCGCGGTGGCGGGATGGTGGCTGGTCCTCGTCGGCGCGGCGTCGGTGGCCGCCGGGTGGTTCTACACGGGAGGTCCCCGCCCGTACGGCTACGCCGGCTTCGGCGAGGTGTTCGTCTTCGTGTTCTTCGGCCTGGTGGCGACCGTCGGGACGGCCTACGTGCAGCTCCGGCACTTCACCGCGCTGGCTTGGGTGGCGGCGGTACCGGTCGGGCTGCTCGCCGTCGCCCTCCTCGTGGTGAACAACCTGCGCGACATTCCCGGTGACACCGCCGCCGGCAAGCACACGCTGGCCGTCCGGGTCGGCGCGCCGGCCACCCGGGTCCTCTACTACGCCTGCGTCCTGGTGCCTTTCGCTTTCGCCGCCGGCGCCGCGGCCCTCCGGTTGGGGGCCCTGCTGGCCCTGGTCTCGCTGCCCATATTCCTGTCCCCGCTCGGGCGGGTGAGGGCCGGGGCCGCGGGACGGGATCTGATCCCGGTGCTGGGCGAGACGGGACGGGCCCAGCTGGCCTTCGGCCTGATGCTCGCCATCGGGCTGTGGATCTGAGCGCCGGTGCCGCTACGGCTCGGCCAGCCAGCCGGCGACGAGGTCGGTGAAGCGCTCCGGCTGCTCGAGGTGGCAGGCGTGACCGGCCTCTTCGACCACCCGGAGCGAGGCGTTGGGCCCCACGGCCTCGGCCAGCCGCTCGGCCAGGGCCACGTACCGCGTGTCGAGGCGGCCGGCCACGACCAGCACCGGCATGGCCAGCTCTTGCAGTCTCTCCCACAGCGGCTCCTGGGCGCCCGTGCCGGCCAGGCGCAGGCTGGCCGCCAGCCCCGCCGCGTCCCCGCCCAGCCGGCCTTCCATCTGAGCCGACTCCTCGGGGAGGGTGGCGAACAGCGGTTGGCGCAGCCACCAGGTGACGAACGGCCCGACACCCTCGCTCTCCACCCGCCGGGCCAGGTCCTCGTCCCACTGCCGGCGGGCGGCCCGCTCGGCGGCGTCGGCGATACCGGCGGTGGTGCTGACCAGGATCAGGCGGTCCACCAGCTCGGGATGGCCGAGAGCCACGTGGAGGGCGAAGCGGCCGCCCATGGAGTAGCCCAGCCAAGCGGCCGGCCCCGTCACCGGCCCGACCGCCCGGGCCATCAGGTCGGCCCCGGTGGTCAGATCGGCGGTCACCCCGGCCGAGCCGCCGTGGCCGGGGGCGTCGACGAGCAGCAGCCGGTGCGAGGCGGCCAGCGCGTCGGCCGCCGGGCCCCAGGTCCGGGCCGACTGGGTGAAGCCGTGCAGCATCACCAGCGGCGGTCCCGAGCCGGTCTGCTCGAAGCTGATCATCCCCCGATGCTGCCATGAGCCCGAGCGACGTTCAGGCCGCGTTCTGCGCCGCGCTGTGCGACGAGTGGGCCCGGGCCGGGGTGACCGACGCCGTGGTCGCCCCCGGATCGCGCTCCACTCCTATGATCCTGGCCCTCGACGCCGACCGACGCATCCGGGTGACGGTGGTGCTCGACGAGCGATCGGCCGGTTTCGTGGCCCTGGGACTCGGGCTGGCGACGGGCCGCCCGGCGGTGGTGGTCACCACCAGCGGGACCGCCTCGGTCGAGTTGCACCCCGCCGTGGTCGAAGCCTCCCAGGCGCTGGTACCGCTCATCGCCGTCACCACCGACCGGCCCCCCGAGCTGCACCACGTGGGGGCGCCTCAGACCGTCGAGCAGGTCGGCCTGTTCGCGGCCGCCGTCAGATGGTCGGTCGAGCCGGGCGTGGCCGACGCGGCGATGGCCGGCTCGTGGCGATCGCTCGCCTCGCGCTGCGTGGCCGAGGCGCTCGGGCATCCCAGCGGACCCGGCCCGGTGCACCTCAACCTGGCGTTCCGGGAGCCGCTGATCGGCCGTCCCGAGGCCTTCGACGTCCCGCCCGGCCGGCCCGACGGGGCTCCCTGGCACGTGGCCCCGCCCCCTCCGGCGGCGCCGGAGGCGGAGCTGGCCACCCTCCTCGGCCGCTTCGCCGGTGGTCGGGGCCTGATCGTCGCCGGGGCCGGGGCCGACCGGCCGGGCGGTCCCGACGCGGTGCTGGCCCTGGCCGAGGCGCTGGGCTGGCCGGTCCTGGCCGAACCCCGGTCGGGCTGCCGGGTGGGGTCGCCGCTAGTGGTTTCCACCGCCGACTCGCTGCTGCGGGTGGGCCGCCTGGCGGGCGAGACCCCCGACGTGGTGCTGAGGATCGGCGCCCCGTGGGCGTCGAAGGTCCTCGGCCAGTGGTTGGCCGCCCTACCCCCATCGGTCCCCCAGGTGCTGTGCGACCCGTGGGGCCGCTGGGCCGATCCCGACCGCCGAGCCGCGGTGGTGGCCCGCACGACCGCCGCCGCGCTCGCCGCCGCGCTCGGCGCAGACCACCCGCCCGACGGGGACTGGCTGCGGCTGTGGTCGAAGGCCGACGCCGCGGCCCGGCGGGCCATCGACGGGCTCCTCGGGCCCGGCGGAGAGCTGGCCCTTTCGGAGCCGGCGGTGGCGGTCGCCGCCCTCGACTCGGTGCAGCCCGACGGGACCCTTGTGGTGTCATCGTCGATGCCGGTACGCGACGTCGAGTGGTACGGCCGGCCCGGTCGGGGTGGCCGGGTCCTCTCCAACCGGGGGGCCAACGGGATAGACGGGGTGGTCTCCACCGCCATCGGCGCGGCGCTGGGCGCCCCCCGGGAGCGGACCGTCGGCCTGCTCGGCGACCTGGCCTTCCTCTACGACGCCGGCGCACTGCTGTGGGCCGCGCCGCGCGACGTGGACCTCCGCCTCGTCGTCGTGGATAACGACGGCGGAGGCATCTTCTCGTTCCTGCCCCAGGCCGGGCACCTGGCGCCGGAACGCTTCGAGCGCTACTGGGGCACGCCCCACGGCGTGGACCTGGTCGCTCTGGCCGCCGCCTACGGGGTGGCCGCCGAGACCCTGGCCGACCGGGACGACCTTGGCCGCTTCCTCGCCGGAGGTCCGGCGGGCGTGGCCGTGGGAGTGGTCCGCTCCGACCGGGCCGGCAACGTGGCGGCCCACGACCGCCTCGTCGCCGCGGTGGACTCCGAGGTGACCGCGGCGCTCGGCTGACCGGCCGTCCGGGGTCGCCTGGTGCCGCCGGCCGCGCCGAGGTCGGTGTCAGTCGTGGTGACCGAAGAGCCGGTCCGGCGGCCCTGCCGGGGCGGGGCCGAGGAGGCCGCCGGTCGGGTCTAGGGTCGGACCAGGGCGGCCAGCAGGGCCTGAAGCTTTAGCTGGGTCTCGGCCAGCTCGTCGGAGGGGTCGGAGCCGGCGACGATGCCGTTGCCGGCGTAGATCCGCGCCGTGGCCCCGTCGAGTTCGGCCGAGCGGATACCGAGCGCGAAGCTGCCGTTGCCGTCGGCGTCCATCCAGCCGACCGGCCCGGCGTAGCGACCCCGGTCGAAACCCTCGACCTTCTGGATGTAGCGGATGGCCTCCTCGGTGGGTAGGCCCCCGACCGCCGGCGTGGGGTGGATTCGGGCGGCCAGCTCCAGGACCGACGGTCTCTGACCGTTGGACAGCCGACCGGTCAGGCGGGTGGCGAGGTGGGAGACGTTGCGCAGGCCCAGCACCGACGGCTGTTCGGGGACGTCCATCTCCTCGCAGTACGGGGCGAGGGCGGCGGCGATGGCCTCCACGACCAGTCGGTGCTCCCGGCGGATCTTGGGGGAGTCCATGAGGCGGGCCACCAGGATCTCGTCGCCGCGGACGTCGCCGGAGCGGGCCACCGTGCCGGCCAGGGGATGACATTCGACCTGAGGCCCGTCTCGGCGCACCAGCAGCTCGGGGCTGGCCCCGACGAAACCCTCGACCGAGAAGACCATGCACGACGGGTACAGGGCACCCAGGCGCTCCAGGACGTCACTCAGCACGAACGGCCGGTTGGCCAGGATGTCGATGCGGCGGGCCAGCACCACTTTGGTGAGCTCGCCGGCCTCGATTCGCGCCACCGCGTCGGAGACCACGTCCTTCCACTCGGCGTGGCTCATGGTCGGGACCAACTCGAAGCGGTCGGGGGGTGAGGCGGGAGGCTCCGGTGCCGGAGCCGGTGGGCCGCCACCGGGCGTGGCCGTTCCCCCCGCTCCTGGCCGCCCGATGGTCGTGACCCACCCTTGCCGGCCCCGGCGGCCGTAGATCACCTCGGGGACCACCAGGTGGCCGGGAGCGGACGGGTCGAAAGGCAGGGCGCCCACCACCAACGGTCCGGTGCCGGGGAGGCCCAGGTCGTCCTCGCGGGAGATCCGCCGGAGCAGGTGGGACACGTCGGCCAGCGCCCCGGTATCGGACAGCCCGTGGGGCAGGTCGATGCGCAGGGCCTCACCGCGGGCGGCGACCCCGCCGTCCTCGCCGTGGAACAGGAGGCCGTCGGAGCCGGCGCAGGCCCGCAGGTCGGGGGCTTCGTCGAGGGCGACGGTTCGGGCCTCGAGGGATGATGCGGGCGCGCTCAATTCAGGACCTTCCGGGTGGCGGTGATCAGCTGGGTGATACCCCCCGAGAGGAGCCGCCGCCGGGTCACTCCGAAGCCGGCCGCCTGGAGCAGCTCCAAGATGGTGTCGCCAGGGGGCAGGTACGACACCGACCGGGGCAGGTAGCGGTAGGCGGCCCGGTCCGACAGCGCCCCCCCGATCCTCGGTACGACCTTGCCGAAGTACAACCCGTGACCGGCCCGCAGGACCGGGTTGGCGGGGGTCGCCACGTCGAGCAGGGCGATCCGGCCCCCAGGCCGCACCACTCTGGCCAGCTCGGCGAACACCGGTGGCAGGGCCACGAAGTTCCGCAGCGCGAACGCGCTCACCGCCCCGTCGACGGAACGGTCGGGGAAGGGCAGGTTGGTGCCGTCGCCCTGCAGGAGCGGTGCGGCGGTGCGGGCGTGGCGGAGCATGCCGAGCGACAGGTCGACTCCCACCGGCTGGTAACCGGCGCCGGCCAGGTCCCGGCAGAGGTCGCCGGTGCCGCAGGCCAGGTCTACGACGACCTCCCCCGGACCGAGATCCAAAGCGGACACCGTCCGGTCCCGCCAGAGGCGGTCGAGTCCGAAGGTCATGATCCGGTTGACCAGGTCGTAGCGGGGGGCGATGGTGTCGAACATGGTCCGCACCGCCACCACCTTCTCGGCGCCCTGGGGGAGGTCGCCCTCGGCGTGCACGGCCGGTGACGTCAGAGGTAGTAGCGGAACAGGATCTCTGCCACGCACACCGGCTTGGTGCCACCTTCGATCTCGTAGGTGACGGTGAGCCCGACCTGGGCGCCCCCCGACACCTCTTCCACGCTGGCGATCTCTATTCCGGCCCGCACCTGCGAGCCGACCGGGACCGGCGACGGGAACCGCACCTTGTTGAGGCCGTAGTTGATGGCCATGGAAACCCCGCTGACCACGAACACCTCGGTGAGCAGCGTCGGCGTCAGCGACAGTGTCAGATAGCCGTGAGCGATGGGGCCGCCGAAGGGGCCGGACTTGGCCCGCTCCACGTCGACGTGGATCCACTGATGGTCACCGGTGGCGTCGGCGAACATGTTGACCTGCTCCTGGGTCACCTGGTGCCATGCGCTGTAGCCGACGTGCTGGCCGACAGCCGCCTTGAGGCCGTCGATACCCTCGATCTTGGTGGTCATGTCACCAAGGCTAGGTCAGGGTCGCCCCCTAACCCCATTCCGGTCGGCTAGCGGAACCAGATCTTCTGGTACGACCGGCTCTGGCGGTGCAGCAGCAGGGCCAGCAGGGCGACATAGAAGATCAGCGTGATGATGTCGACGAAGGCGAAGTACTTGATGAGGAACAGGACCCAGACGGCGACGAGCACCACGCCCAGCCAGTAACCCCACTTCTTCTCGTTGGCGATACCCAGCCCCGCTGCGCCCTGGCCGAGCACCAGCACCGCGCCGAGGGGGAACCCGTAGTAGGTCGCCCAGAGCTGCCCGCCGATGAGACCCAGCACGGCGTTGATGTAGAGGATGATGGTCGCCGATGAGAGGGTCTGGGGCTGGCTTCGGCTCACCCAGCGAATCGGTGACGACGGCATGGCACCAGTGTGGCACCACTGGAGCCCGAACTGGCGGTCGGGCGGCCAGGAGCGCTCCCTACCTTCGGCTAATTCCGTCTCGGCGTCCCCAGCCGGGATACGGGGCCCGCCGCCCGGGCCCTGCTCGCTCGGAGCCCCGGGGCTGGCCGTCCCGGCCGGACCGCCGACCGGCCCGGCGGCCCTTACTCGACCGGGTCGGTGGCCTCGCCGGCGGCGCGGGCGGCCAGCTGTCCGCAGGCGGCGTCGATGTCGGTGCCCCGGTTGGCCCGTACGGTGGCGTTCACGCCCTGGCGGCGCAGGTCGTCCCGGAAGCGGCGGACGCCGTCGCGGTCGGTGCCGCGGACCTGGTAGCCCGGCGTCGGGTTGAGGGGGATGAGGTTGACGTGGGCGGCGAGGGGCACGGCGATGGCGGCCAGCTCCCGGGCGTCGGACGGCCGGTCGTTGACCCCGGCGATGAGAGCCCACTCGAAGCTGAGTCGCCGCCCCTTGGCCGCGGTGTACTGCCGGCAGGCCTCGACCAGGTCGGCGAGGGGGTAGCGCCGACCGACCGGCACCAGGCGGTTACGCAGGTCGTCGTTGGCGGCGTGCAGCGACACCGCCAGGTTGACCGGGAGGGCCTCGTGGGACAGGCGCCGGATGCCGGGGATGATCCCGACGGTGGACACGGTGATGTGGCGGGCCGATATGCCCATGTCGGCGTGTATCCGCTCGACGGCCGACCACACCCGCTCATAGTTGGCCAGCGGCTCACCCATCCCCATGAACACGATGTTGGAGAGGCGCCGTGGTTGGGCCCGCCGGCGGGCCGCGGCGACCTGTTCGAGGATCTCCCCGCTGCTCAGGTTGCGCCGGAAGCCAGCCTGGCCGGTGGCGCAGAAGGAGCAATTCATGGCACACCCGGCCTGGCTGGATACGCAGGCGGTGGCCCGGTCGGGGTAGAGCATGAGCACCGTCTCCACGGCGGCGCCGTCGGCCCCCGCCCACAGCCACTTGACCGTCCCGCCGTCGGCCGAGACCGATTCGGCCGTCGCCGCCAGCGCCGGCGGCAGCGCCGTGGCCAGGCGGTGGCGCACCGGTAGGGGGAGGGCCGTCATCTCCTCGGGTCGGAGGTCCTGCCCGTACAGCGCCTGCCAGACCTGGCGGCCCCGGTAGGCCGGCTGGTCGGCAAGGTGGTGGGCCAGGTCCTGCTCGGACAGGTCGTAGATGCTGCGGGCCGCCCCCTTGACACTGCCGCGCCGGGCGGGGGCACCGCTCCCGGCGGGTGCCGCCGTGGTCACGACGGGGGGGTGGGGGCGATGTCGCCCACGTAGGCCTGGTCCAGGTGGTTCACCACGAACCCCATGTCCACGTAGAGCTTGAGTGCCCGGGTGTTGGTGGCGTCCACGTAGAGCATGCCGACCGACAGCCCGACCCGGTGCAGGTGGTGGAGCCCGGCGACCACCAGGCGCCGGCCCAGACCGGGCGGCCGGGGCGCCTGGGGGTCGGCGGCGATGACGTAGATCTCGCCCAGCGGGGGATCGTGGTCGGCGTGAACCTTGGTCCAGCAGAACCCGTCCAGCTCCCCGTCGGGACCTTCGTGCAGCAAGAAGCCCTCGGGGTCGAACCAGGGTTCGGCCTCGCGCTGTTCTAGGGTTTCCACGTCCCAGCCGCCCTGCTCGGGGTGCCAGGAGAAGGCCCGGTTGTTGACCTCGAGCCAGGCCTTCTCGTCGACGCCGACCCGGAAGGGCCGGGTCACGAACCCGGGATCGGGCGGCTCGAGATCGTAGGGGAGGGGGCGGCGCATCTGGTAGAGGATGCGGCCGGGGACCAGGCCGATGGAGGCCGCCACCCGGTCGTGCTCGGGCCGGGGCTGGTTGACCCACATGTGCACGTGCCCGCCTCCCGCCTCGGCGATGACGTGAGCGGCGGCGGCCACCAGGTCGGAGGCGATCAGATGGTCGGGGGTCCGGTGGCGGGGGTGGACGACGTACTCGAGCGCCCAGCTCTCGTGCCCCCGGCTCACCTGGGCGTAGCCGACGGGGTGCCGGGCGGCGGCGTCCCAGGCGACCAGCCCGGCGAAGCCGGCCCGGCCACCCTGGACCAGGTCGAGCCAGGCGTGCTCGTCGATGGGGGCGTGGGCGTCCACCTCGGCGGCTTCGGCCAGCAGCCCCGACACCGCCTCGATGTCGGGCCGCCCGAACTGGCTCTTGATCTCGATCCGGTGCACCGACGGCAGGCTACCGACCGGCGAGCGCCGGGCGCGCCGCCGGTACGCTTCGACCGTGCCGAAACCCCGTTCGCCCCGAGGCCGGGCCGTGGAGACCGACCGGCGCCTCTCGGAGCTGTATCCGGGCTCGGCGCGCCAACTCTGCGAGCTGCGCTTCGACACCCCCTTCCAGCTGCTCGTGGCCACCGTCTTGTCGGCGCAGACCACCGACGAGAGGGTCAACATGGTCACCCCCGCGCTCTTCGCCCGCTATCCCGAGCCCGCCGACCTGGCCGAAGCCCGGACCGAGGAGCTCGAGGGCCTCATCCACTCCACCGGGTTCTTCCGGGCCAAGGCCCGCAACCTGATCGGCCTGGGCGCGGCGCTGCGCGACCGCTACGACAGCGAGGTGCCGAAGGACCTCGACGAGCTGGTGACCATCCCCGGGGTCGGGCGCAAGACCGGCAACGTCATCCGCAGCGTGGCTTTCGACCTGCCCGGCCTGGCCGTGGACACCCACGTGACCCGCCTCACCCGGCTGCTCGGCCTGACCGGGTCGGACGACCCGGTCAAGATCGAGTCCGAGGTGTGCGCCCTGCTGCGTCCCGCCGCCTGGGGGGGCTTCGGCCTGCGGCTCATACTGCACGGCCGGCGGGTCTGCGTGGCCCGCCGCCCGAGCTGCGGGGAGTGCCTGCTCAACGACTTCTGTCCTTCGGCGTTCCGATCCGCCCCGGTGGCCCGGGCCGCGACCCCGTCGGGGCGGGCCGCCACCCCATCCGGGCGGGCCGGGAGCCGAGGCCGGGGCCCGGCGCCGGCGGTGTCCGACGGGCC
>JAGWSF010000203.1 GCA_028876385.1 Acidobacteriota bacterium
CCCTCAGTGCGAAAGGAGGCGAGCGACGCGTTGATCAAGGAATCAGTGGAAATCAACGAAAAGCACGACTAACTTGTAGTTCGGTGTCTTTACTTCGAGCGTCGGGGCGCGTTCTAGACCTGGACCTTCCCAACCACGCCGATGTGGTGAGCACCTGGCGCGAGTTCGGAAGGAGGTGCGGATAGGTGTCGAAGTGGGGGTGAGGTCTGCCTCGGTCGAGGCAGACCCCACGTTTCCAGTGCTTTGACCGGAACTGAGCTTGCAGGCGAGATCCGGACATCGCAGTACTAACAGTCGTATCGGCCCGGTCGGCGTTCAGCTTTAGAAGCTGTCTGCCCGGCCGGGTCGAATTAGTGAAGAACGAGAAAACGGTACCCCAAAGGTACCCAAACCGCCCATCCTTCCCGCTCCCGGCGGGCTTGCCTGCCCCGGAAGGCGGGCCGCCCCCGGTGAAGTGACTCAGGCGGAGCGGGGGATCTCGAACTTGTAGCCGAGGCCACGCACCGTGGTGATGCGGGCCGGGCGGGACGGGTCGGCCTCGACCTTGGCCCGTAGCCGCTTGATGTGCACGTCCAGGGTCTTGGTGTCGCCCACGTAGTTGGGGCCCCAGATCCGGTCGATCAGGGTCTCCCGGGTGAGCACCCGACCGGCGTTGGACATGAGCAGCTCCAGCAGTTCGAACTCCTTGAGCGGCAGCGAGACCAGCTCGCCGCCCAGGTGGACCTCGTGGCGCTCGGGGTCGAGGCTCAGGCCGTCGATGTCGATGGTCTCGCCCACCTCGACCGTGCCCTCACTCGCGCCGGTCCGGCGCATCACCGCCCGCATCCGGGCCACCAGCTCCCGCAGGCGGAACGGCTTGGTGACGTAGTCGTCGGCGCCGACCTCCAGGCCGACGACGGTGTCGATCTCGCTGCTCTTGGCGGTGACCATGATGATCGGCACCTTCGAGCGGGTGCGGATCTCCCGGCACACGTCGATGCCGGACTTCTTCGGCAGCCACAGGTCCAGCAGGATCAGGTCGGGGCGGGACCGCTCGAACAGCTCCAGGCCCTCCACGCCGTCCCTGGCGACGGTGACGAGGAAGCCCTCCCGCTTGAGGCCCACGACGAGCGCCTCGACGAAGGACTCCTCGTCCTCGATCACCAGGACCGAGATGGTGTCAGTCATCACCACGACGGTCTCCTTCCCCGGCGGCGTCGGACACCGCCACCGCAGGCAGTTCCAGCACGAAGGTCGAGCCCTCCCCCTCCACCGACCGCACCCTCACCACACCCCCGTGGTTGGCGGCGACGTGGCGGACTATCGACAGGCCGAGGCCGGTACCCCCGGTCGCCCGGGAACGGGCCCGATCCACCCGGTAGAACCGCTCGAAGATGCGCTCGAGGTCCCGGGACGGGATGCCCACGCCGCAGTCGGAGACGGTGATGGCCACCCGGCCGGGGCCGGTCGACACCTCCACCGCGACCTTGGCCCCCTCCTCGGAGTACTTGATGGCGTTGTCGACCAGGTTGGCCACCGCCGAGACCAGATCTCGCCGGTCCCCGGCCACGGCCAGGCCCTGGGGCAGCTCGCCCATCTCCACCGTGACCTCCAGACCGGCCGCCACCGCCGCGAGGGAGCCGACCGCCTCGCTCACGAACTCGGCGACGGGGACCCGGGCCGCCGACGGGGTCTCGTTGGCCTCGATGCGGGACAGGTCGAGCAGGTCGTCGATGATGCGGCTCAGCCGCTCCGCCTCACCGCCCATGCGCCGCACCAGGCGGCCCACGATCACCGGGTCGCTCTCGCCGTCGATGGTCTCGGCCAGGAGCGTCAGCGCCCCGGTCGGTGTCTTGAGCTCGTGGCTCACATTGGCGACGAAGTCCCGCCGGACCGCCTCCAGGCGCAGCCGCTCCGATATGTCCTCTATCACGGCCACCGCCCCGTCGAGGCCGTCGGCCGGGAAGGCCCGTACCAACAGGTTGCGCCGGACCGGCGAGATCAGGTCGAGGCGGCGCTCCGGGCGGGAGCCGGCCAGCGCCTCGTGGATCATGCCGGCCACGACCTGGCCGACGATGGCGTTGGCCGGGGCCACCTCGAGCAGCTGGTCGGCGGCGCTGTTGCGGTAGACGGTCTCACCGGCGGGGTCGCACACGATGATGGCCTCGCCGATCCCGTCGAGCGCCACCAGGAGACGGCGGACCAGCAGATCCGGCGCGTCGGTCCCGGGTGCGCCGGTCCCGGGCGAGCCGGCAGCCGGCGACCCGCCGGGCGCCCGGGCCGGGGAGCGGCTCCACATCAGTTCGGTCTCACTTCGGGCTGCTACCTCTGGCGTGCATCTGACCGCAGGCTAGGCGCGCCCGAGCTCCGGGCTTGAGCCCGGACCGACCGGTCTCGTCATGGTTTCGCCCACTGTTCAGGCTCCGTTCATCCTCGCTTCGCTGCGGCGCTACCTGCCCTCTCTAGCTTGACCTCATCGCAAGGAATCAACCGTGGACAGGGGCGGATGCGATCGGCGCATCCAGGCGGGTGGGCACACAGGCCGCCCTTTCACCCCGAACCCACGCACACAGCAAACGAAAGGTGCAGCCTTGAAGCGTCTGATCCCCCTCGCCCTGTTGGCCCCCCTGGCGGTCGCCGCCTGCTCGTCCTCGTCGAAGAGCACGACCTCCCCAACTACGGCGTCGTCGGGCTCGGCCACGACCGCCTCCGGCTCGTCGGCCACCACCGCCGGCGGCTCGACGGCGAGTATCAACCTCAACCTGGGCAACCCGGCCAGCGCCGTCACCATCCAGGAG
>JAGWSF010000204.1 GCA_028876385.1 Acidobacteriota bacterium
GAACGGACGTCCAAGTATTCCGGTGTCTGTCAGCATGACCCCATGCACGCCGAAGTGGAACGTCTGGCCCAGGCCGACCGCGGGGATCTGCCCTGGCGAAGATGGGGCCCCTACCTGTCGGAGCGGGCCTGGGGAACGGTGCGCGAGGACTATTCCCAAAGCGGCGACGCCTGGACGTACTTTCCCTTCGAGCATGCTTCGTCGCGGACCTTCCGCTGGAACGAGGACGGCCTGGCCGGCATCTGTGACGACCAGCAGCTCATGTGCCTGGCCGTGGCCCTGTGGAACGGTAGGGACCCGATTCTGAAAGAGCGCTTCTACGGGCTGACGGGCGAGCAGGGCAACCACGGCGAGGACGTCAAGGAGTACTGGTGGTACCTCGACGCCACACCCACCTCGTCATGGCTGCGATGGCGCTACCACTACCCCCAGGGCCCGTTCCCCTACGACGATCTGCTGGCGACCAACCGGAGCCGGAGCCGCCACGACCCTGAGTACGAGCTGCTGGACACGGGAGCCTTCGACGACGACCGCTACTGGGTCGTCGACTGCACCTGGGCCAAGGGGAGCCCCGAGGACCTGATATGGCACCTCGAGGTGACCAACGCCGGCCCCGAGACGGCCACGATCGACCTGCTACCCACGGTGTGGTTCCGCAACACCTGGACCTGGGACCCGTCGACGCCGCAGCCACTGATCCGGATGGACGGCGCTTCTTCGATGGCCATCGAGCACGCCGAGCTGGGCTCGTGGAAGTTGGCCTGGAGCGGCCCCGGTCAAGCCTTGTTCTGTGACAACGAGACGAATACCGACAAGCTCTACGGCACCGACGGTCCGCCCTACCCGAAGGACGGGATAGCCGACCACGTCTTGTCGGGCGCGCCGACGGTCAACCCCGCCCAGACCGGCACCAAGGCGGCGATCCGCCTGCATCTCGAGGTCGGCGCCGGCCGGACCGCCGAGATGCGCCTGCGGCTGTGGAAACCGGGCGAGGGAGCCCGGGCCACGCCCACCGCCGCCGAAGGGAACCTCGACGCCGGCTACGACCAGACACTCCTCGACCGGCGGGGCGAAGCCGACGAGTTCTATGCCGGCATCACCCCCGTCGACGCCACCGCGGAGGAGGCCTCGGTGCTGCGCCAGGCGGCGGCCGGCATGCTCTGGTCGAAGCAGTTCTTCCATTTCGATGTCGAACGCTGGCTCCAAGGCGACCCCGGTCAGCCGGCGCCGCCACCCGGCCGCGGCGCCATCCGCAACGGAGACTGGACTCATCTCAACAACCGCGACGTCATATCGATGCCCGACCCCTGGGAGTACCCGTGGTACGCGGCGTGGGACCTGGCCTTCCACTGCGTCGCCCTGGCCCATCTCGATCCCGAGTTCGCCAAGCGACAGCTGGTCCTCCTCTGTCGCGAGTGGTACATGCACCCGAACGGCCAGCTGCCCGCCTACGAATGGAACTTCAGTGACGTGAACCCCCCGGTGCACGCCTGGGCCGCCCTGCGGGTGAGCGAGATAGACGCCCAGGCACGCGCCGCACGCGGCGAGCCCGCGGGGCTCGACTACGCATTCTTGGAGAGGGTCTTCCACAAGCTGCTGCTCAACTTCACGTGGTGGGTCAACCGCAAGGACGAGGCCGGTAACAACGTGTTCGAGGGCGGTTTCCTCGGATTGGACAACATCGGGCTGTTCGACCGCTCCAAGCCCCTGCCCGTGCCGGGAAGGCTGGAGCAGTCAGACGGCACGGCGTGGATGGCCACCTACTGTCTCAACCTGCTCGAGATAGCCCTGCGCCTGGCCGCCCACGACCCGGTCTACGAGGACGTGGCGACGAAGTTCTTCGAGCACTTCGCCTACATCGCCCACGCCATGGAGACCCAGGAGTTGTGGGATGAGGAGGACGGCTTCTTCTACGACGTCATGCAGACCGACGGCTCTCCCCCGGCCCCGGTCAGGGTCCGGTCCATGGTGGGGGTGGTGGCGCTGTTCGCGGTGACGGTGCTCGAGCCCGACGTCTTGAGCCGCCTGCCGTCCTTCGCCCGCCGACTCGAGTGGTTCGTGGAGCACAAACCGGCCTACGCCCGCCACATCGCCCACACCCGATACCCGGCAAGGGGGACCGCCTCCTGCTGTCGATAGTCGATCCCGCCCAGATCCGGCGGATCCTGCGTTACGTGCTCGACCCGGCCGAGATGCTGTCCGACCACGGAATCCGTTCTCTCTCGCAGGTCTATCGCGACCACCCCTTCTCGATGGAGATAGGGGGTCTGGACGCGACCATCGACTACGAGCCGGCCGAGTCCACCAACTACCTCTTCGGCGGCAACTCCAACTGGCGGGGGCCGGTATGGTTCCCGCTCAACTACCTGCTCATCGAGGCCCTGGACCGCTACCACGGCTATTTCGGAGACTCCTGTCAGGTGGAGTACCCGTCGGGTTCGGGGCGCCAGATGGACCTCGGGGGTGTGGGCGACGACCTGGCCCGCCGGCTGGTGTCACTCTTCCTGACCGGCCCGGACGGCCGCCGCCCCGTCTTCGGCGGCTATCAGCGGTTGCAGACCGACCCGCGGTGGAAGAACCAACTGCTGTTCCACGAGTACTTCCACGGCGACACCGGAGCCGGCCTCGGCGCCTCCCACCAGACCGGCTGGACCGGCCTGGTGCTCGACCTCGTGGCCGACCGCCGCCTGGGTGGCCGCAACTGACGCCCGGTGCCGATCGCGGCGCGCCGACGCGACGGCGGAGATGATTTTGGGCCTACAGTCGGGCCCGATGACGACCCACAAGGACGTACCCGTAGAAACCGACCTGGCGGTGCGCCGGCTCCTCGCCCGGTACTGCCTGCTCGTCGACGACCGAGACTTCGACCAGTTGGCGGAGCTTTTCACCGAGGATGGACGGTTCAACGTTCTCGGCACGGACCTGCACGGACGTCCGGCGATCCGCGAGTGGCTCGACACCGTTCCCGACCCCATGTTCCACCATGTGACCAACGTGGTCGTGAGCAACGGCTCCCACGACACCATCCACTCGGTGTCGGACTGCCTGGTGGGGGGCAAGGGGGAGAACGGAGCCTGGTCCATCTGGATGCTCGGGCGCTACCACGACACATTCGTGGGCGACGGCCGCGAACTGCGGCTCTCCCAGCGGATCTTCACCAGCCGCTGAACCCCCCGGGGTGACCCGTCCGGACTGGTCGCCGCCGATGCTGGCCCAGCGTCTCGACTTCCCGGCCGGCACCCCCCTGCTCCGGAGCGGCCGGTGGCTGGTCGAACGCAAGCTGGACGGCCTGCGCTGCGTAGCCGTACGCGACGGCGCCCGGGTCGAGCTGTGGTCGCGCAACCATCTGTCCTTCAATCGGCGCTTTCCGGGACTGGTGCAGGCCGTCGCCTCGGTACCCGTCGACCGCTTCGTCCTGGACGGAGAGGTGGTCGCCTTCGAAGGCGACCGAACCAGCTTCCAACTGCTGCAGTCGGGTTCGGCGGAACCGGTGCTGGTGGTCTTCGACCTGCTGCACCTGCTCGGCTCGGACCTGACCGCCCTGGCGTTGACCGAGCGGGCCGGGCTGCTCGACCGGCTCATGGACGGAGCCGCCACACCGAGCCTGCAGCGCTGCGAGCGCCTGGACGGCGACCCGGCCGAGCTGATGGCGAGGGCCTGCGCCGAGGGGTGGGAAGGGTTGGTGGTCAAGCGGGCCGCCAGCACCTACCGCCGCGGCCGCTCGTCGGACTGGCGCAAGCTCAAGTGCACGGCCCGCCAGGAGCTGGTGATCGGCGGGTGGACCGACCCCGCCGGAGGGCGGACCGGCTTCGGCGCCCTCCTGCTCGGGTACTACCGCGAGGGCGAGCTGGTCTACGCCGGCAAGGTGGGCACCGGCTTCGACGAGTCGACCCTTGAGGACCTGCAGAGGCGACTGGCGAGAAGTGCCACCCCGTTGACACCTTTCCGGGATGCGCCGGCGGTGAAGGGAGCCCACTGGGTGGAGCCCGTGCTCGTGGCCGAGATCGAGTTCAGCGAGTGGACCCGAGACGGGCGGCTGCGCCACCCCGCCTACGTGGGTCTCCGCCACGACAAGGACCCCCGCGGCGTCGGGCGCGAGTCCCTCCCGACCGCCGACGGCTGACGCCGGCCGGCGCGGGACGGGGGGGCCGGCGCGGCGTTACGACCGGTTTTGCGGGCTCGGCCGCTAGCCTGTCGACGTGCGAAGGCGCTGGCGGATGCGGCCGCCCCTTGACCGTGACGGGCCGGCGCGGGTACTCATCATCTCGGCGTCCATGGGGGCCGGCCACGACGGGGCGGCCCGTTCACTGGCCGAACAGCTGACCGCAGCCGGGCACATCACCGAGATCCGGGACTTCCTAAGGTCCGGACCCCTACGGATCGGCTCGGCTCTCCGCCGGGGCTACGAGTTCGAGTTGCGCCACGTCCCCTCCGCCTACGACGCCACCTACCGCCTCTGGTACCGGGTTCCCTGGCTGTGTCCGCTGGTCGCCTGGCTGGTC
>JAGWSF010000205.1 GCA_028876385.1 Acidobacteriota bacterium
CCGTGGTGCGGACCGTGCCGGATGGTGGCACCCGGCGTCCAACGGGCGGCGCAGGAGATGGCCGGCCGGTTGAAGGTCGTCAAGGTGAACGTGGACCAGGCACCGGGCGTATCGGCCCGCTTCGGCGTCCAGGGGATACCCACCCTGCTCGTGCTCGACCACGGGCGGGTGGTGGCCCGCCAGGTCGGCGCGTTGGCCGAACCTCAGCTGCTCGACTGGGTGAGCCGCTCCTTGGCCTCCATCCCCGCCGCCACCGGGTGACCAGGCCGTCCGACCGCGCCATCCAGGCGGCCGTGCCCTCCAGAAACTCCCTCCCCCCGCTTCGGCTTCGGGGAGCGCCAGCTCGAGCACCCGGCCACCACCACTGAGACGACGGCCGGTATGGGGCTTCGGATACGAGCCGGGAGAAATACCAGGCCGACCAGCAAGGCGGGGGCGGCCAGGAAGGCCAGGGTTGGCCCCCGGCGGGACCCCCGACGCACCAGGCGGGCGAGCACCGGCTTGATCTCCGAGCCGGCGGCCAGCGCGCCGACGATCACGGTGCCGATCAGGCCTACCGCCACCCGCCGCGGCGACGCCGCGTCGGGGGTCACCATGAGCCAACTGGCCAACCCCCACGCCGCCAGTGGTGCATTCCCGGAGGTGTTGAGCAGGAGCGGGACCGATATCAGCAACAGGTACGAGCTCCAGACGATCGGGCTGAGCAGCAGACTGCAGGTCACGGTGAGGCCGAGCAGCTGATCGTCTCCGAGATGCCGGGGGCTGTCGCGGCGTCTCCACACGAGGACGAGAACGCAGCCGACGACCCCGACCACCATCGCGTCGGCCACGCGAGGCCCGACACCGAGGCTGCCTATCAGCGAAGCCAGCGACCAGCTGCTGACCTGCTCGCGCCCTCCCAGATCGGCCAGTAGGTGCACATAGCCGAGCGGGCCGAGAGGCCCGAGGAGGGCGCCGGCGACCAGCAGGGCGACCGCCGAGGCCGCCGCCCCCGCACAGCTGCGGTAGCGGCGGGCGATGGCCGGCCACGCCAGCAGGGGCACCAGGAACAGCTTGGCGGTGGCTACGACACCCATAAGGACACCGGACCAGACCGGGTGGCGGTCCCTCCAGTGCCAGCAGAGAGCCACGCCGAGCAGCAGGGCGGCATTGAGCGTGCCCATCTGGAGGCCGACGATGGTCGTGGAGGCCGTGAGGATCAGCGCCGACGGCCGGAGCCCCCGTCTACCGAGCAACCAGCACGAAGCGACCACCGCGGCGACCGAGCCGACGAGGTAGACGACGGTGGCCGGCCCCATCGGCAGGAGAGCGAGGGGGGTGAAGAGCCAGGCGACGAAGATGGGGTAGACGAAGGCGTGGCCGGAGCGGAACAGCGCCGAGCTGGGCGCCGAGTAGGGGCTGGCACCGGATACGACGGTCCGCCCGGCGTGCAGGAACGTGAGCAGGTCGAACGGTCCGAGCAGGTCGGAAAAAGTGACGACGATCAGCGCCACCAGGCCCACGACGGCCACTTGCGCGGCGTAGTGACGGGTCTGCGGCGGTGCGCCGCCACGTCCCGACGTCCCGGCCGACCTTCCGGCGGATATCCCTCTTCGAGGCGCCGGCCGGATCATCCGGTCGCCGTCAGTTACCGAAGTCCCACGACTGGCCGCGCTCGTAGAGGCCGATGACGTTCTTGGCGATCAGGATCTTGTGCACCTCGTCGGGTCCGTCGGCGATCCGCAGGGTGCGGGCCCCGAGGTACATCCCGGCGAGGGGCAGGTCGTTGGTGATCCCCGCCGCCCCCCACACCTGGATGGCCCGGTCCACGACACGGTGATAGGCGTCGGGCACCATCACCTTGATGGCCGAGATGTCGGTACGGGCGCCCTCGAGGCCGCGGTCGACCTTCTCGGCAGCGTGGATGGTCATCAACCGGGCCGACTGGATGTCGATGTAGCTGTCCGCGATGAAGCCCTGTATGAACTGCTTGTCCTTCAGTGGACCACCGTGCACCTCACGCTGCATCGCCCGTTCCACCATCAGGTCGAAGGCCCGCCACATCTGGCCTATGGAGTTCATACAGTGGAAGACCCGACCGGCGCCGAGGCGGTCCTGAGCTGCCTGGTGACCCTCGCCCACCTGGCCCAGGATGTTCTCCTTGGGTATGCGAACGTCGTCGTAGACGACCTCGCAGTGATCGGATTCGGCTCGGCCCCACACCCCGATGCCGCGGACGATGTTGACCCCCTTGGTCGCCGTGGGGACTATGAACTGGGCCATCTTCCCGTGGCGTTGCTTGGCGTCCTCGTCGCTGTCGGCGACCCGGGCCATGACGATGAAGAAGTCCGCATCGATCCCGTTGGAGGTGAACCACTTGTGCCCGTTGATCACCCATTCGTCGCCGTCGAGCACGGCCGAGGTGGTGAGCGACCTGGGGTCCGAACCGGCGTTCTCCGGTTCGGTCATCGAGAAGCCGGACTCCATGGTCCCGTCGATGAGGGGCAGCAGCCACTGCTCCTTCTGCTCCTCGGTGCCGTACTTGACCAGAATCTTCTGGTTACCGGAGTTGGGGGCGACGACGCCGAAGAGGCTGGCCGCTCCGACGGCGTAGGCGAGCACCTCGTTCATGTAGGCATGGGCGAGGAAGTCGAGCCCCATGCCGCCGTACTCCTTGGGGAGGTGGGGGGCCCACAACCCGGCCTTCCAGACGACCTCCTTGATCTCCTCCCGCAGCAGCACCGCTTCGCGCCGCTCGGCTTCGGTCACCTTGCCGCGGCGGCGCAAGCCCCATAGCCGGGACTCGTTGGGCAGCACCCACTCGTTGACGATCTCGGCCGTCCTCATGCGGATGTCGTTGATCCGCTCGTCGAGGGTGGGGATGGGTTTGACGTTCATCGCCATGCGCGTAGTCCTCCGTGCCTTCGCCTGAGCACTCTAGGCGGCAGGGCCCCTGCGCCCGGATCAGCCGGGCGCGCCCGCGGGGCCTCCGGATATGGCTTTACTGGAGCCGTCCTATGGGGCCCACCGCACGCGACCGATGCCCCCAACCCCGGCGGCCCCGACCGCCAGTGGACCCGACGCGCCGCTCACGCATAGCCGTTCTGGCCGGCGTGGCCGTGGTGGCCGCGGTGGTCCTGGCGGTGATCGGCCGGGGCGGGACGGGCCACACCGGACAAGCCACCCCGACCACGCCGGCTGACAACCCCGCTCCGGCCTCGACCGCGACCGGGCCGGGCCCGACGGCCTCCACGTCGCCCACCACCCCACCCACGACCGCGGTTCCCGCCTCGGTGACGTGGGCGGTGCAGACCGGCTCGACGGTGATCAGCGCCCGCACCGCCAGCGGGGCCAGCGTCACGGTGCCCACCGCCCTGTGGGTTCCGACGGGTGCCACCTCCGGGCCTTTCCCGCTGCTGGTCTTCTCCCCCGGCTACCAGATAGATCCCTCGGCCTACGCTCCGCTGACCTCGGCGTGGGCCGCCGACGGCTACATCGTGGCCGAACCCACCTACCCCGACACCGCCCCCGGTGCGCCATTGATCGAATCGGACATGGTGAACCACCCGGCCGAGCTGACACAGGTGATCACCGCCCTGCTCGGCGACTCGACCCAGGGCGCCCTCCCGGCCCACGACACCATCGAACCGGCCCAGATAGCCGTGGCCGGGCAGTCCGACGGAGGCGACGTGAGCCTGGCCGCGGTCGCCAACTCGTGCTGCCGCGATCCTCGGATCAAAGCGGCGGTCATCCTCTCAGGAGCCGAGGCCACCCTCTTCGGAGGGACCTACTACAGCACCGGCAGCACCCCGCTACTCGCCGTCCAAGGCTCGGACGACCCCATCAACCCTCCGGGCTGCAGCGAGCAGCTCTACGACGGCGCTCCGGCACCCCGCTACTACCTGAGCCTGCCGGGAGCCACCCATCTCTCGGCCTACACCGTCGCCGGTCCCCAGCTTTCGGTCGTCGTCGACGTGACCACGGCCTTCCTCGACGGCTACGTGAAAGGCATCCCTTCACGCCTCGACGAGCTCCCCCAGATCGGCACGCAGGCCGGCGTCAGCCAGCTGAGCAGCGGCTCGGCGACGGTCACCGTCGAGGGAAGCTGTCTCGGCGCCCCGGCCTGAGCCCGGTGTGAGCGTCGACAGCTCCCCGAGCCGTCGCCCGCGACCCGGCCCTGACATCTGTGTCGCATCCCCGTCGTCCTAAAGTGTTGGAATGAAGGTGCCCGCACCCATATCCGACGCCGCCACTCGAAGCATGAGCGGGCTATGGGACCGGCGGGCGGCCAGCTGGGACCACTCGGCCATGCCCGGCCTGGGCAAGATCGCCGACGAGGTGGTGAGCCGGGCCGGATCGGTAACCGACCGTGACGTGGTCGACCTCGGCTGCGGCAGCGGTCAGCTGGCTCTGCGCCTGGCCGCTACGGCCCGGTCGGTGGTGGCCGTCGACCTGAGCCGGGCCATGCTGGAGCGACTGGAGAAGCAGGCCGCCGACTCCGGCCTGACCAACGTGGAGACCATCCTGGCCGCCCTCCAGACACTGGAGTTGCCCGCCGGCAGCGTCGACGTGATCGTGAGCAACTACGCCTTCCACCATCTGCGCGACCCCCAGAAGGCCGAGGTGTTGAAGCGAGCCGCGGGCTGGCTGCGCCCCGGCGGCGTGGTGGTCATCGGGGACATGATGTTCTCGATCCGGGCCGGCTCGGCCGACCGGGAGATCATCTCCTCCAAGGTCCTCAGCATGGCCCGCAAGGGTCCGGCGGGCTGGTGGCGTATCACCAAGAACGCCTGGCGCTTCGTGGTGGCCCGCAAAGAGTGCCCGGCACCCATCGCCACGTGGGAGACCATGTTCCGTGACGCCGGGTTCACCGTCACCTCCGCCGAGCGCATCGTCGCCGAGGGAGGGGTAGTGAGCGGTCGCCTGCCGGCGCCGTGACCTCGGAAGAGCGGACCCCGTCGGTCGGCGTCCGCCTCCAGATCATCATCGTCAGCGTCGTATGCCTCTTCGCCGCCCTGTTCGCCCGGCTGTGGTACCTGCAGGTGATCAGCGGCAGCACCGCTCACTCCGTCGCCATCGACAATGGCGTCCGCAACATTTACATCCCGGCCCGGCGGGGTCTCATCCTGGACCGCAACGGCAACGTCCTGGTCGGCAACGTCCAGCAGATGGTCGTGGATGTGAACAGCCAGGTCGCATCGCGCGACCCGGCCGTGTCATCTCGTCTGGCGGCCCTACTCGGCGTGACGGTTCCCCAGCTCGACGCGGCGCTGCGCGATCGGCAGTACAGCCCTTACGCCCCGATGCCGGTGAAGACCGATCCCACTCCCGACCAGATCCTCCAGATCAGCGAGAACCCACAGCGCTACCCGGGGGTGAGCATCGGCCAGCAGTGGGTCCGGGTCTACAGCCCGGCGGGAGCCCAGGCCGCCAACATCGTCGGCTACGTCGGGCGCATAACGGCATCGGAGTACAAGGCGCTCGCGCCGCAGGGCTACCGGCCCGACTCGACCGTCGGCCAGACAGGCATCGAAGCCAGCTACCAGAGCGTGCTGCGGGGCCGGCCCGGGGTGGAGAAGGTCCAGGTCGACGCCCAAGGCAACGTCCTGAGCGTGCTCCAGACCATCCCACCGGTTCCCGGCCAGAACATCCGGCTGAGCATCGACGGCTCGGTGCAGGCGGCCGCGGTGAACGCCCTGGCCCAGGAGACGGCCATCAAGAGGACCCAGGTGGACACCGACGGGAGCGGCAACTACCGGGCCGCCAGCGGGGCGGTGGTCGTAGAGGACCCCACCAACGGCCAGATCATCGCCCTGGCTACCTACCCGACCTACAACCCTGCTCTGTTCGCCCAAGGCATCACCGAGGCCCAGTACGCGCAGCTGACCTCCCCCGCCAGCCACTATCCCCTCGAGGACCGCGCCGTCGGCGGACAGTACTTCCCGGGGTCGACCTTCAAGCTGGTCACGGCCACGGCCGGGCTAACCTCCGGCGTGATCACTCCGACCTCGCTGTATCACGACGTCGGCGGCGGGATCACCGTCGGCGGCCACTTCTTCGCCAACGACGGGCACCAGTCCTTCGGCGACGTGGCCCTGCCCTTCGCCATCACCGTTTCCGACGACGCCTACTTCTACAACATCGGGGAGACCCTCTACGACCAGCAGAGCAGGTACGGGCCCAACGTCTTCCAGAACACCGCCTACAGCTACGGCTTCGCCCGGCCCACCGGGGTCCCCCTGCCGGGCGAGGCCGCCGGGTACGTCCTCACCCCCCAGCAGAAGCTGTCGCTGCACCAGCGGTACCCGGCCGCCTACCCCTACGGCACCTATTACACCGGGGACGCCATACAGTCAGCTATCGGCGAGGAGGACGTGGCCGTCACCCCCCTGCAGCTGGCCAACGCCTACTCTGCGTTCGCCAATGGGGGAACGCTCTACCAGCCGACCCTGGCCATCGACGCCGAGTCGAGCAACGGGAAGGTGATCGAGCGCTACCAGCCCCGGGTGCTGAGTCACACCCCGGCACTCACCGCCGCTGACCGCCAGGCCATGATCGCCGGATTCGTAGGGGTCACCTCCAACCCCCAGGGCACGGCCTATGGGTCGTTCGGCAAGACCAACTACCCCATCCAGGTCGCCGGCAAGACAGGAACGGCACAGGTGGTGTCGGGTATCGCCCACACGTCACCCGCCTACAAGCAGCCGACCTCGGTCTTCGCCTCCTTCGCCCCGGCCGCCGCGCCGCAGTACGTGGTCGACTGCTTCATCCCCCAGGGCGGTTACGGCGCCGCCGCGGCGGCTCCGGTGGTCCGCCAAATGTACGACGTGCTGTTCCATCAACCGATCCTCACCACACCATTGAGTGGCTACTGACATGCGGCATGACATCCCGTTGGTGGCGGCGTGATCGAGGTCAGGCCCCTGCAGCCGTCCGACACCCGACTGTCGGCAGCCCTCCACCAGGAGGTCCTAGGGATGGAGTTCCTGGCCCGCTTCGGCACCGGCTTCCTCAGCGCCTACCACCGGGTGTGGGCCGACAGCCCCTCCGGCCTGGCTCTGGGGGCGTTCGCCGACGACGGACAGATGGTCGGCGTGATCCTCGCCTCCCTCGACCCGCCCAGCCACTACCGCTGGATGCTCACCCACGGCGGAGCGGCACTGGCGGGTCGCATGGTCCTCGCCGCCGGGCGTCGGCCGGCTCTGGCCCGCGATCTCATCGTGACGAGAGGCCTGCGCTACTCCAGGGCGCTGTGGCGTCAGCTGACCAAGAAGGCCGTGGCCGCCGTACCCACCGTCGAGCCTCGGCGCGGGGAAATCACGCACCTGATGGTGGGTTCCGCGGCGCGCGGCACGGGCGCCGGCCGGGCCCTGGTCGCCGAGACCGAACGGCGGGCGGCGGCCGCCGGGGTCGCCGAGATCGAGCTGGTCACGCCCCCCGACTTCGAAGCCCGACAGTTCTACCGGCACCTCGGGTGGGTCGAGACGGGCACCGTGATGAGCCGCAGCGGCGAGGAATTCGTCCGCTTCCGGAGGCCCCTGGTCCCCGACGACGGTGGCGACCGATGAAGGACGCCTTCAGGGGCTGACCTCCCCGCCGGCCACGGGCGGTAGCAGCGGGACCTCGAGGCGGGACCGCCGGCTGAGGGCGACCGTCGCCGTCAGGGCCACCGACAGGGACAGGACCTCGAGGGCGACCGAGGCCGCCCCGGTGCGAAACCTCTCGTCGAACACGCCCCAGCCGATAGCCACGCTGAGAACCGGGTTCAAGACATTGGTGGCGGGCAGGCTGGCGGTCATGGGGCCGGCCCGGTAGGCCATCTGGCTCATGGCCAACCCGCTGGCACCCACGGCGACGAGGGCGTAGAGCTGCCAGCTCGCCATCAGGTCCACACCGCCTTTCGCGGCGATGTCGCCGCACACCTTGAGCAGGGCGGCGCTGCCGGCGAGGGCGATACCGGCGGCGGCGCCCAGCAGGGTGGGGGCGGCGCGGGGGCCCGAGGTTCGGGCCGCGGCCAGACAGACCAGCACCCCGCCGGCGGACAGGACGAAGGCGATCAGGGCCGGGGCGGTATCGAGATCCTTGGCGGGCTGGGAAGCGGGGGTGGCGGTGAGGAGGAACAGCACGATCGACCCGACGAGCAGCGCGGCCCACGAGGTGTCCACGACGTCGAGGGGCGCGGCGCCGACGAAGCGACCGGCGGCCAGAGCGAACAGCAGCCCCAGGATCAGCAGCGGCTGGACCAGGGTGAGAGGACCCTCGTGCAGGGCGAAGGCGTGCAATCCCAGGCCCCCGGCCAGCACGGCGGTCCCGGCCAGCCACAGCGGGGTGGTCACCGCCTGGCGGAGACTGCGATGGCCGGCCGGTCGGACGGCCTTGAACTGGATGGCGTTGCCCGCCGCGAACAGCGCCGCGGCGGCCAGACCGGCCCCGACGGCGACGGGGGTGCTCACGGTGTTGAAGGCACGGTCGCCAGAGCAGACGATGGCGGGTCCCACGGCGGGCAGGACCCGGCGGCCGGGTCGGACCTCACTGGCCGGCCAGCCACCGCGACCCGGCCAGCCACCGCGACCCGGCCAGCCACCGCGACCCGGTCAGCCACCGTCTTCGGCCAGTCGGTAGCCGGACCCCCGAACCGTCTCCACGGACTGCCGCCCGAAGGGCAGATCGATCTTGCGGCGCAGGTAGCGGACGTAGACCTCGACAATGTTCTCGTCCCCCCCGAAGTCGAAATCCCAGACCCGATCGAGAATCTCCGACTTGGAGATCACCTTCCCGGCCCGGCTCATCAGGAACTCGAGAAGGGCGAACTCCCGGGGGCTGAGGGCGATGTCCACATCGCCGCGGCGGCAGCGGTGGGCGTCGGGGTCGATGGTCAGGTCGCCGGTCCGGAGCAGACCGGGCCGGGGATGGGCTCCCCTCCTGATGAGGGCCCGAACGTGGGCGATGAGCACCACGAACGAGAAGGGCTTGGCCAGGAAGCCGTCGGCGCCGGTGTCGAAGGCTTCGGCTTCGTCCCATTCACCGGCTTTGGCGCTCAGCATGAGGATCGGCGTCCAGTTGCCCTCGCGGCGCAGAGCGGCGCAGACCTTGTAACCGTTCATCTTGGGCAGGAGGATGTCGAGGATGATGGCGTCATAGAAGGTCTGGCGGGCCATCCAAAGTCCGTCCTCGCCGTCGGCAGCCACGTCGACGGCAAATCCCTCCGCCTCCAACCCCCGCTTGATGGCCGAGGCAACCCGTATGTGGTCCTCGACGGCCAGCACCCTCATCACGATCTCCATCGACATCCTCGGCCCCTCAGCTGAGAGCCAGCTTGGAGTCAGCTTGGAGCCGGCTGAGAACCCCGGACCGGTAGCGGGGCCCGGGCGCCGACCCGGGCGGGGCCGCGCCCCACCGCGCTCAGCCGGCTCTCAGGCGCATTTGACAGAGTGGGGTAGGAGGGCCGAATGCCAACACCAACCCGACGCCACCGTCGGCGGACCGGATAGCTCGCGTGGAACCGCCGTCCCCAGCGGGAGGTCCGGGTGCGCCTGACCCGACTCCGAAGCGGAGGCTCCGACGGCTCGGCCGGCGGGCGCCGGCGGTGGTAGGCGTAGTGGTAGGCGCCGCGGCGTTGACGATCGCCGGATCGCTCCTGTCGGCGACGCACCCCTCGAAGAGCGCCAGCGCCACGGGGCGGGGCGACCCGTCGGGGACCGCTCCGGGTGGGCGGTCCCCGACCTCGACCTCGACCACGGTCCCGGCTCCGGCCGGCCCGCACCCCGTGGACGCGGCCCGCTTCGCGCCCGGGGCGTGCGTGCTGTACCCCCCGACCGCCGCTGACCGCCACCGCACCGTGTTCCTCGACGCCGGCCACGGCGGACCCGACCCGGGTGCGGTGGGCACCACTTCCAGCGGAGTCACCGTCCACGAAGCCGACCTCACCCTGGCCGTGGTGCTCGACGCCGTGCCACTCCTGAGGGCTCAGGGCCTGACCGTGGTGGTGTCGCGGACCGGACCGGGCCTGGTCGGCCGGCTGAGCGGCGCCGACCTGGCCAACGGGATCCTCACCGACCAGG
>JAGWSF010000024.1 GCA_028876385.1 Acidobacteriota bacterium
GGGCCCTCGCCGCGGCGGCGGCGCTGGCCGCTCTCGGCGCGCTCCTCGACGCTGAGGTGTTCGGCCCGGTCCTGCCCCTGATCCGCCGTCAGGTCGACGACCGCTGGATGGCCCGCTACCGGCCGTGGGTGTACGGCGCCGGGTTCGGGTGGCAGATCGGCGTGGGGGTGGCCACCTACCTGATGACCGCGTCGGTCCTGCTGGTGGTGGCCATCGGGGCTCTGAGCGGGTCACCGCTGGTCGCGTTGGTCCTCGGCGTCGTGTTCGGCCTGGCCCGGGGGGGCACCGTGTTCCTCACGTCACGGGCCACCGACGCCGCCGCTCTGCGGTCCCTGCACCAGCGCCTCGACGCGGCCGGGGCCGTCGTGCGCCGGTCCGTGATCGGCGTCCAGGTCGGGGTGGCTGCCGGTCTGACTCTCGCCGCGGCCCTGGGCGGGGCCGGTAGCCGACCGTCGACCGCGACCTGGCTGGCCGCGGCGACGGTCCTGGTGGGCGCCGCCGGCGGAGCGGCGTCGGTGGGCCGGCGTCGAGAGGTGGCCCCGGGGACCGGGGCGATGCGGTGAAAGCGACGGTGCTGGCCGGGGCGGTCGTGGCGTCGGCCGCCCTCCTGGCGGCGTGCTCGTCGAGCTCGCACATCGGGGTGTCCGCACCGGCCGCTCAGACGAGCACGTCCCTGTCGTCGAGCACCACCGCCGGTGCGCCGCCGCTGACCCCCACCGTCTACGACTGCGGGGGTGGGGCCTACGAACCGGTCCGGCTGCTCATCACCTGCGGGGTCGCGACCTCCATGGCGACCGGGGTCAGCTGGCAGTCGTGGACCTCGACGGGCGCTCAGGGGCAGGGGCAGGTGGACCTCACCGGTCACGGCCCGACCCCCGCCACCCTCGAGCTGGGGCAGGTCGTGACCACCAGCAGCGGGCCGCAATTCTCCCAGCTCACCATCACCTGGACCGGCTCCTCCCCTGATGGCCACCCCGTAGACACCGTGAAGCTGGCCACCTCGCCCCTGTCCTGATCCCCGACCCGGGTCTTCTAGTATCCGCTGCGATGAAGGCCATCCGCAGAGCCGCCGCCGCGCTGAGCGTGACGGCGGTGATCGCCGCCATCGTCCGCCTCCGGGGGTCGGGAGGCGTTCCCCCCCGACGGGGCGGTTGGCGGGAGCTCCCGCCCGACGAGATCGGCTAGCCCGTGTCCGGGGTGGCGGGTCTCGGCACCCGTTCGGGCGACGGGTCGGGGGGTGGCGATCGCCGCCCGGGGACCACGGGGAGGTCGTCATGCGGGTGACGGTGGTCGGCTACGGGACGGTGGGCGCCCGGGTCGTCGACCTTCTCCTCGCCGAGCCGGAGGTCGAGCGCCTGACGGTGCTGCACCGCCACCCCGAACGGGTCCAGTCCCGCCTCGGCCGCCTGGACCGGCCCGTCACCCTCCGGCGGCTGCCGCCTGACGGGCCCGTCGAGCAAGCCGACGTGACGGTGATCGCCGTGCCGGGAGCCGTTCGTCGCCTGGCCGTCGGCGCCATCGACGCCCACAGCCACGTGGTGTGCCCCGTCGACGACCCGATCGACGTCCGCCACCTCGTGGAGCTCGACCGGCCCGCTCGCGCCGGGGGGCGCAGCGTGGCGGCCGGAACGGCCATGGCGCCGGGGCTGTCGTGCATCCTGGCCCGCTACATCGCGGCCACTCTGGACTCCGTCGACGAGGTGCACGTCGCGGCGTTCGGTACCGGAGGGCCGGCCTGCGCCCGCCGCCACCACGCCGCCCTGGCAGGCATCGCGTTCGACTACCTGGAGGGCACCTTCCGCCGCCGGGCCAGCGGGTCGGGCCGGGAGCTGGTCTGGTTCCCCGAACCGGTGGGCGGCGCCGACTGCTACCGGGCCGCTCTGGCCGATCCCCTCCTCCTCGCGCCGGCCTTCGGCGGCGCCCGGCGCATCACCTCGCGCTTGGCCGCCACCCGGCGTGACCGGCTGACCTCGTGGTTGCCGATGCTGCGGCCACCCCACCCCGAAGGCCTGCTCGGCGCGGTCCGGGTGGAGGTCCGGGGGTGGGCCGACGGCCGGCCCGAATCGAGAGTGCTAGGCGCCGCCTCACCACCGGCGGTGGTCGCCGCCGCGGTGTCGGCCACCGCCGCGCTGTGGGCCGGTCAGGGCCGGCTCGCCCGGTCGGGGGCGGCCGGGCTGGCCGAGATGGTCAGCGATCCCGGCCGGTTCCTCCGCGACGTGGTGGCCCGCGGCGTGCGCATCTCGGCGTTCGACGGGAGCTCGCGCTGAGCGCGGGCGACGTCAGGGTCGGCGGAAACGCTGACCCCAGCGGGGCTTCCAGTCCAGCGGGTCCTTGACCGGCACGTGGCTCAGGACCCGGTTGAGCAGCTGGAGCACGGCGCTGGCCTCGAAGTCGTCCACTCGCGCCCGCACCTGCGCCGCGGCCTGGTCGCGGGCCATCTCGATCCGGCGGCGGTCGCCTCCCGCGGCGGCGGTGAGCGCCTCGGCGGCGTCGGGTACCGACGCTCCGGCGCGGGCCAACTCGGCGGCGAGATCCGCCAGGGGTTCGGGGGTCGTCGTCGTCATCGCCGCGGCACTCTAGCGCCGCGGCGGCGGGCTGTAGCCCGGCGTCAGGGGATGAGGGGGGCGGGCCGGGGGGAGTGGGCGGTGATGTCGCGGCCCCACTGGGCCAGGTGGCGCCAGGCCAGGGCCTCGTCGCTCAGGGCGGCCGATATCAGGTTCATCATGAAGCTGTCACCGTCGCCCACGGTGGTGGTCGACCACGAGGGACCGCCGTGGCGGCCCACATCGACCCGCCAGAAGCCCTCGGCGACATGCTGCCATATCTTCACGTTCAACGGCTTCTCCGAGGGCAGGTCCACGACCCGCTCCGCGATCAACGACTCTTGCTCGGCCACGGCACCTACTTCCGACTGGTCTGGGGGCTGACCCGCCTCCGACCTTACCCACCCCCGGAGGGGGCACTGGACAGGCCTCGCGATCTTCACTGACAGTGCTCGGATGTCCTGACTGTCCGGTTCCGGGGTGGGGCCGGGCGGCGAGCCTTGCCACTCCCCCGTGGGTAGGGTCGAACTGCGCCATGGCAGCCCAGGTCGATACCCGCCGCTCGGTGTCCGAGCCCGCTCCCGGCGGCCCCCGGCGCCACTCATCCCGTCGGGGCCGCCGACCCCGGCGCCGGCTGCGGCGCAGCCTGCGGCTCGTGCTGGCCTCGCTGCTGGCGGTGCTGGCCCTCACGGCCACCGCGTTCGCCGCCCTCCTCGTCGCCACCCCCTCGGTGTCCACCGCCCCGCAGAAGGTGCGGGCCCTGCTGGCGACCCACCACGCCCCCGGCCTCGACGGGCGGGTGCCGTCGAGGGTGGCGGCCGCCCTGCTCGCCACCGAGGACAGCCGCTACCGCTCGGACTGGGCCGTCGACCCTCGTGGTGCGCTGCGGGCGGCGTGGGGGTTCGTGACCCGAGACCCCAACTACGGCGGGGCCACCATCGAGGTGCAGTTGGCCAAGATGCTCTACACCCCGGGGCGGACCGACCCGCTGGCTCTGGCCGAGCAGGTGGCGCTGGCCGCCAAGCTGGACCACGACTTCTCCAAGAACGCCATCCTGTCGATGTACCTCGACGCCGCCTACTTCGGCGACGGGGCCTACGGGGTGACCGCCGCCGCCCTCCACTACTTCGGGGTGGCCGCCGACCAGCTGAGCTGGGGCCAGGCCTCCCTGCTGGCCGGTCTGGTGCAGGCCCCGAGCCGCTACGACCCCCACGGGCACCTTGCGGCCGCCCTGGCCCGGCGCCGTCACGTCCTGGCCCGGATGGTCGCGGTGGGCGCCATCACCGGCCCCGACGAGGCCGCCATCGCCGCCGAGCCCCTCCACCCGGTGGTCGCCTTCTACGGCTGACCGTCGAAACCGCGTCCGATACCGCAGGGTGTGTAGCCTTACGTCGCGTTTGCTCGATTATGGGTGGTCCATGGTGACTGGTCCGGATGGTTATGTGAACACGGCGATTCTCCGGACCCTCTACGAGCAGAGCCCGATCGGGATCGTGCTCACCGCCATGGACGGCACCGTCCTGGCCGCCAACCCGGCCGCGGCGGCGCTGACCGGCCACCGACCGGACGAGATGATCGGCCGGCCCGCCGTGGAGTTCGTCGAGGCCGACGAGCGCCCGACGGTGGAGGAGCACCTCCGGCGCCTCGGCGCCGGGGAGGAAGGCCCGTTGTACTTCCGCCGCCGCTACGCCCGTGCCGACGGGCCGCCGGTGTGGGCCGACTGCTGGTTGAGCGTGGCCCGGGATCCCGAACGGGACACGCCCTACCTGCAGGTGGTGATGCTCGACGTGTCGAGGCGGGACCTGGCCGAGGACCGCCTGGAGGTGCTGCTCGACGGGTCACCCGACGCCATCATGTGCGTGAGGCCCGACGGCACCATCGCGGCCGCCAACCATCAGTGCCTGCGGGTGTTCGGCTACCACCGCGAGGAGCTGATCGGCCGCAGCATCGACCTCCTCGTCCCCGAGGACGTCACGCCCCGCCACCTCGAGCTGCGGGCCCGCTACGCCGCCCGTCCGAGCACCCGGCTGATGGGCGATGGGAGGCAGCTGGAGGCCCGGCGCCGGGACGGATCCCTCTTCCCCGTCGAGGTGTCCCTGGCGACCCTCGAGTCCTCCGACGCCCCCCTCGTCGTCGCCGCGGTTAGAGACGTCACCGAGCGGCGCCGCCTCGAAGGCGAGCAGGCCGAGCTGCGGGCCGAGCTCAAGCGGGCCCAGGTCGAGGAGGAACGGGCCCTCCTGCAGGCTCAGCTCCACCAGTCGCAGCGCCTGGAGAGCATCGGCCAGCTCGCCGGCGGGATCGCCCACGACTTCAACAATCTGCTGGCCGGCATTATGAACTACGCCGCGTTGGTGGCGTCCGGCCTGACCGAGCTGACCGGCCGCCTCGGCCTCGACGACGACCCCGCGGTGGCGGTGGTGGCCGAGGACGTCGCTCAGATCACCAAGGTGGCGGTGCGGGCCGCCCAGGTCACCCGCCAGCTGCTGATCTTCAGCCGGCGCGAGCGGGTCTCCCCGGAGGTGGTCGACCTAAACGCCTCGGTCACCGAGATGGAGAGCCTGCTGCGGCGCATAATCCGGGAGTCGGTGCAGCTGTCCACCGCGCTGGCCCCCGACCTGCCCAACATCCGCATCGATCCCGGTCAGCTCGAGCAGGTGATCATGAACCTGGCGGTTAACGCCCGTGACGCCATGGCCGAGTCGGGCGGGTTCCTCCGGATCGCCACCGACCTGTTCGAGGTGGACGACGAGTTGGGCGCCCGGCGGGGCATTCCCCCCGGTTCCTATGTCCGCCTCAGCGTCTCCGACACCGGCCGGGGGATGTCCCCCGAGGTACGGGACCGGGCCTTCGAGCCGTTCTTCACCACCAAGCCCAAGGGCCAGGGCACCGGTCTCGGGCTGGCCACCGTCTACGGCATCGTCACCGAGGCCAACGGCGACGTGATGATCTACTCGGAGCCGGGCCTGGGTGCCACGGTGAGGATCCTCCTCCCCGGGACCGACCAGGCGGTGGGGACGCCGGCCGCGGCCGCCAGCCCCCAGTCGTCGAGCGGCCTGGGTCGGACGGTCCTGCTCGTCGAGGACGAGGAGATGGTGCGCGAGCCGGCCCGGCGCATGCTCACCCGATACGGGTTCGAGGTCCTCCCGGCGCCCGACGCGGCCGGCGCCCTCGATCTGGTGCGCCGGGACCCGGGGCTCGTGGATCTGGTCATCACGGATGTCATCATGCCGGGGGGGTCCGGCAAGGCCATGGTCCAGACCCTGCGGGAGATGGGGGTCACCGCCCCGGTGCTGTACATGAGCGGTTACACCCACGATGTGATCGTCCACCACGGGGTGCTCGAGGAAGGGGTGAGGTTGTTGGAGAAACCTTTTACCTCCGAGGGCCTGGTGGCGGCCGTCTGCGAAGTGTTGGAAATCGAGGGGGGATATGACATCGGTTCTGGTGGTAGATGACGACGAGACGTTCCGGGCCGGCTTGGGCCGCATGCTCACCCGGGCCGGCTACACCGTCGACGGGGTCGGTTCGCTGCCGGCCGCCAAAGAATTCCTTGAGTCGGGGGCCGTCCCCGAGCTGATGTTCCTCGACATCCGGATGGGTAGCCAGTCCGGGCTGGAACTGCTCGAGGTGGTGACCGCCGACCATCCCGACGTCGCCGTGGTGATGACCACCGCGTTAGACGACCCCGAGGTGGCGCGCACGGCGTTCGAGATCGGAGCCTACGGGTACCTGATCAAGCCGTTCACCTCGAACGAACTGCTTATCGCCGCCACCGGGGCCCTGCGTCGGCGCGAGCTCGAGTTGGCCTCCCGCGGACACAGTCGCGACATCGAGCACGGCCTGGCCCGGCTGCGCTCGGTTCGGGGGGTGCTGTCGCTGATCGAGGACGGGTCCCTCGACCAGGACCGAAGCGGCGAGAGTCTCCTCGACCGGCTGTCACGGGCCATCGCGCTGCGCGACGAGGAGACGGGACGCCACCTCGAGCGCATGAGCCGGTACTCGGCGGCCCTGGCCGAGCAGCTCGGCTACGGGCCTCGTGACTGCGAGGAGGTGCGCCTGGCGGCCGCCCTGCACGATGTGGGCAAGATCGGCATCCCCGACGCCATACTCCAAAAGCCCGGACCCCTCACCCCTGAGGAGTACACGGTGATGCAGCGCCACGCCGTCATCGGCTACCAGCTGCTGACCGGGTCGTCCTCGCCGACGGTGGCTCTGGCCGCCACTATCGCCCTCGGCCATCACGAGCGGTGGGACGGCAGCGGCTACCCGAGCGGGCTGGCCGCCTACGACATACCGGAGGTGGCCCGCATCACCGCCATCGCCGACGTCTTCGATGCCCTCAGCAGCCACCGCATCTACCGGGCGGCCCTGGCCTTCGACGAGGCCGTCAGCTTCCTCGTGGAGCAGCGCGGCCGTTACTTCCAGCCCGAACTGGTCGACGTGTTCCTGTCCATCAGGGACCAGATCGCCCAGATCCGGGAGTCGTTCCCAGACGAGCACAACCCGATGCGGATCCGGGTGCTCGTGGTCGACGACCACGAGATCTTCGCGCACAGCCTGGTGCGGGCCCTCGCCTCCCATCCCGACCTGAGCGTCGTCGGCGTCGCCGGGACCGTCAAGGAGTCCATCGAAGCCGCCCTCGGCTACGAGCCGGACGTGGTGCTCATGGACCTCGAGCTGCCCGACGGAGACGGCGCCGCGGCCACCCGGGCCATAAAGGCCCTGCTGCCGGCCACCAAGGTGGTGATGCTCACGGGACGCAGCGACCGCCAGGCGGCCATCAAAGCGGTCACCTCGGGGTGCTCGGGGTTCGTGCCCAAGACCGACCCCCTCGACCGGTTGGTGACCGCGGTGCGGACGGCCCACGCCGGGGAGGACCCGTCCGACGCCAACGACCTGTCCGGTCTGCTGTCGGCCCTCGGGACGACGAGCCGGGGGCTCGGCTCGGATCTGCGCCCCCGGGAGGTCGAGGTGCTCGGGCTCATGGCCAACGGGAACACCAACCGGGTGATCGCCAGCCAGCTGAACGTGAGCCTCAACACCGTCCGCAACCACGTCCAGAGCATCCTCTACAAGCTGCACGTCCACTCCAAGCTCGAGGCCGTGGCGGTGGCCACCCGGGAGGGCATCATCGCCCCGCCCCAGCGCTCGTTGCTCAACTGACGAGACCGCTCCGACCCGGACGAGCAGGAAATAGACGCAACCGGCTTGACACGCCCGCCCCCGGCGTTGACGCGTTCGCGTCACCGGTAGTGAGCTCACCGGATCCGGGATCCGAGACGTTGTCCGTTTCGCGTCGCTGATTGGGCCCCCCGTCCCGAACGGGACTTAAGTCAGTACTCCGCCGCGGCCCGGCGGCTCATGTAGCGGCTGACCTCTGCCGATGCCTGTGTCGGACCGATACAGATGAGAGGAGCGTGGCAGGTATGAGTCTGAAGAAGAAAGCCGCTGCCCTGTTCGCTCTCGTCGCCTTGGTGGTGGCCGTCGGAGGCTACCTGGTGATCACGGGGGCCGGGGCCAGCGCGGCCGAGGTCTCCCACTACAAGAACCGGGTGGCGACGGTACAGCAGGCGCTGCAGTCGATGGTCGTGGACTTCTACCTCTACGACGACCAGAACAA
>JAGWSF010000206.1 GCA_028876385.1 Acidobacteriota bacterium
ACAACCGCACCGCCTGGACCGGGTTCTCGTCCAGCTTCGCCGCCGGCAGGAACGGCTGCCAGTAACGACGCATCAACTCACCCATCGGCGTCCCCGGACCCACCCGGGTCAGACGCTCGTTCTCCTCAGCCGTCAACACCGACCCGACACCCCCACCCCGCTCACAGGACCGCCGATTCGTCCACGGTCACGCCGTGGTCCGAGCACTCGGCCGAGAACATCTCGTGGACCCGGGGGTCCTGGTCGTCGTACTCGATCTGGTCCCCCCCTGAGCGACGGTCCTCGCCGTCTCGCTCGTAGGAGTGATCGAAGCGGTACTTCTTGCCCCCCATGTGGATGGCCAGGTACCGGGCCGGCTCGGCCCCGGTGTTGAAATGCTGGTGCCACCACAGGTTGGGCGGTACGAAGACCGAGTTGGGCTTCCAGTCGACCTTGGTGGCCTGCGAGAAGTCGTCGCGCCACAACAGCGAGTAGCCGACCCCGGCCAGCAGCACTATCTGCGCTCCCGGCCCGTGCCGGTGGGCCTTCTTGTAACTGCCGATGGGGAACTCCGAGACGTGCGGGCGCAGTGTGTGCTCGGCGAACTGGAACATGACGTTGCGCCCCTTGGCCCCCCGGTGCGGCAACTCCGGCAGGTCGATGTGGACCACGTCGGCCACGAAGTTGGTCTCCCAGATCACCGCACCGGTCTGGTGGCGCCAGAACCTGCCCTCACCGGAGTAGTAGGACTCGCTGCCGTCGTAGCGGTCCTCGAACTCGAAGGGGTTGTCGAAGAGGAACCCGTCGTGGTGGAACAGGTTCATGATCGGCGGGGCGTTGTTGACGCAGTAGAGCACGGTCTCGCCGGCTACGGCGATGTGGCGGTAGGTCTGGTTGAGAGGCACGGGGAAGACCGCCCCGGGGCCCCACCTGGCGACCGACACGCCCTTCGGCCCCCGGACCTCGGTGAGGCCTTCCCCGGAGGCGACGTAGACGATCTCCTCCCAGGTGTGCTTGCGCCACGCCGTCGTGTCGTCAGCGTCGAGGTTCACCACGTAGGCCGCCGTATTGTCACCGGCGCCGTCGAGCTCGACGAATGCGGCTCGGGCCCCGAGGTCGGACCACAGCTCGGTCTCGAGCTTCGTGAGGTCCTCGATGTAGAACGACCGGTGGACCGGAATCTTCTGGGCGTCCCGCCAGCGGTCGTAGGGGGTGCCGCTTCCCCATTCGGCGTCCGATGCCTCAGACACCCGGCTCACGTCGTATTCCATCTGTCCCCCCGGAGAGAAGTTGCCCCCATGCTAGCTTCGGCATGTTGGTATGACAACAGTCCTTATTCGGAGGTTTCTGATGGACGACACCGCAGAGGTACCCCGGCGGCGGCTCGGCTCGCTCGACGTTTCGGCGGTCGGGCTGGGCTGCATGGGTATGTCGCACAACTACGGCGCCCGGGACGAGCGGGAGTGCGTGGCGACCATCCACCGGGCCCTCGACCTCGGCGTGGATTTGCTCGACACCGCCGACGTCTACGGCGACGGGGCCAACGAGGAGCTGGTCGGCCGGGCCGTCCGGGACCGTCGCGACCGGGTCGTGCTGGCCTCCAAGTTCGGGATGGTACGCGACGGGTCGGGCCGGTCCGTCGACGGCCGGCCCGAGCACGCCCGGCGTTCCTGCGAGGCGTCGCTGCAGCGCCTCGGGGTCGACTCCATCGACCTCTATTACCTGCACCGGGTGGACCCGGAGGTACCCATCGAGGACACCGTGGGAGCCATGGCGGAGCTGCAGGCCGAGGGGAAGGTGCGGCACCTGGGTCTGTCGGAAGCCGGGGCCGAGACGCTGGTGCGGGCCTGTGCCGTCGCCCCCGTCACCGCTCTACAGAGCGAGTGGTCGCTCTGGGCCCGGGGCCTGGAGGACGGGGTGGCGACCGCGGCCCGGCGGCTCGGCGTCGGGATAGTGGCCTACTGCCCGCTCGGGCGGGGGTTCCTCACCGGCGCCTACCGCGGTGCGGACGACCTGCCCTCCGACGACAGCCGGCGCCGCCACCCCCGGTTCTCGGGCGAGAACCTGACCCGAAACCTGCAACTGGCGGACCGGATCGCCGGATTCGCCGGCCGCTGGGGCGTCTCGGCGGCGCAGGTGGCGCTGGCCTGGGTCCTGGCCCGCGGCGAGGACGTCGTGCCGATCGTCGGGACCACCCGGGTCAGCCACCTCGAACACGACCTGGAAGCCCTGCGCCTGCCCCTACCGGCGGATGCCCTGGATGAGCTGGGCCGGCTGATAGATCCGGACGAGTGGGCCGGGGCCCGGTCCCGCAGCGGCGACCGCGAGTACGGTTCGAGCCCCCCGGCCCCGGCGGCCCGGTGACCGCCCCCGTCACAGGTCGAGCGTAGGGGGGGCGAACACCTCCTCGGGGGGCACCGGCTTCTTGGTGAGGCCCTGCTCGTAGGAGTAGGACGCCAGTGTCTCGAGCACATGGCGCTGGCCCCTGATTCCGTACGGGAGCGGGTCCCCGGATGTGACAGGGCTGTCCCCGGGGAGCCAGCCGACGGTCTGGAAGGGGCGCAGCGCCCCCCTCAGCCGGCCGTAGAGCTCCTCCTTGGCCGCCACGAACATGCTGTAGAGGTTGAGCACGACCCACGGGTGGGCCTCGGCGACGTCCCGGCGGATGGCGACGCAGTGATTGACCGGCAGCACACCGGTCTTGTGGTGGTATCGCACTCCCTCGGCCAGGCGGTCGGGGAACAGCGGCCGGACCCGGGGGTCCGACTCGAGGTCCAGCCGGCTGCGGTCGACGAGGTTGCGGTCGGCCAGGTACAGGAGGGTGGCGTCGAGCTCCCCCTCGACCAGCATGTGGCCGATGTCGGTCTCGGGCGGGATGTAGCTGAGCTCCACCCCCTCGGGCGGTTCGAACCCCGTGGCGCCGCCGTGGCTGCGCTCGGGGGGCCGTTCCATGAACCATCGCATGTCCGCCGGGGCCACCCCGAACTCGTGCTGGAGGACACCCCGACTCCAAAGGGCCGCCGTCTGCTGGTACTCGGGCACACCGACCCGCTTGCCGGCCAGATCCTCCGGCCGATCGATGCCGGCGTCGGACCGGACCAGGATGCGGGTGTGGAAGAACTCCCGGGTGGTGAACACGGGCAGCGCCAGCCACCGGGTGTCACCCCGGTCGACGGCTATCAGCAACGACGAGAGCGACAGCTCCGACACCTCGAATTCGGCGAAGCGCAACTGGCGCCAGAACATCTCCGACGGGTGCAGGCCGGTCCACGCCACAGATAGACCCTGAGGGCCCACCCGGCCCGACAGGATGGGCTCGGTCACCGGGCTCACCGACAAGGCCCCGGCCATTTCGAGGTTCGGCATCTAGTCGTCTCCCAACTCAAAGATGTTGACGGTCGTCATCCCCTGCCTGATCTGCTCCATGATCCGGGCCTCCTTGCGGTCCCGCTCAGCGGCGGCAGCCAAGACCTGATCGACTCGCGCCGCGGCGACCACGACCACGCCGTCGGCGTCGCCGACCACCAGGTCTCCGGGTCGGACCACCACTCCCCCGACGGTGACGTTGCGACCGACCGATCCGGCCCCGTCCCGGTCCTTGGAGGTACCCCGGATGCAGAGCCCCCGGGCGAAGACCGGGAACCCGACCTCGGCCAGGCGCTCCGCGTCACGGGCGAAGCCGTCCAGGACCACACCGGCCAGGTGGCGGGCGCGGCCGGCCCGGGAGAGGATCTCACCCCAGTAGCCCGCCGGCTCCCCGTTGCCCGTCGAGACCACCAGGACCGAACCCGGGTCCGCAGTGGCGAGGGCCCGGTGTATCCACAGGTTGTCGCCGCTCGGGGTGGCCACGGTGACGGCCGGCCCCCACACCTTGAACGAGGGGTGTACGGGCTTGATCTCGTGGGCCACGGCGCCCACGTTGCCCGCGGCCTCGACCACGGTGGCGGCGGAGAAGCCGGTGGCCGCCCCCGGGTACGGTCGCGACGCGGTGACGCCGGTACCGGCCGTACTCATCGGTCCTTCCGGGTCTGCAGAGCGTGGTAACCGAGGCGGGATCGGGCGGCGTCGAGACGCTCGCCACCCTTCACCGCCGCAAGGATCAGGCTCTCGGTCCGCTCGATCTCCAGGGCCACCCCCAGCACCTCCTGCTCGCGCGACCGGGGCACGATCACCACCCCGTCGCCGTCGCCGACCACGATGTCGCCCGGGGCGGCCCGGACCCCTCCCATGTCCACCGGTTCGCCGGTCGCCTCGAGACGGACCCGGTCCTTGCCGGTGCGCATCCACTCCGACCGGGCGTAGAGCGAGTAACCGACCCGGCGGGCGGTGTCGATGTCGCGGCACAATCCGTCGATCACGGTGGCGGCGACCCCTCGCATCGCGGCGACCTCGGAGAGGAGGCCGCCCCACACCGTCCCCGTGGTGCTCCCCCGGTTGGCGAGCAGCAGGACCGATCCGGCCGGCACGTCGTCGATGTAGTCACCGACGGTGCCCCCGTCGACGCCCACCGGGCCGTAGCGGAGGGTTACCGCCCGGCCGGCGAAGATTCCCGATCCCGACAGCCGGCGTAGCGCGAAGACCTGCCCGGCGATACCGAGTCGGTCCATGGCATCGGACACGGCCGCGCTGGTGAGGCGGCCGAAACTCTCGACCGGCGGATCGGCGGCCGCCGACGGCCCCGCTGCAGATACCTGTGTGTCCGTCACGGCTGGTCTCCCATCATGGTCTCGTACCGGCGGCCGAGCACATCCACCGCCGGGCGTCCCGAGCGCAGGAGGGCGGCCATCGCGGCCTCCTCGGCGGCCATGCGCTCGGCCTCTGCGATCACGTCCTCCGCCCGGTCGGCCGGCACCACCGCCACTCCGCTGCCGTCGGCGAGGACCAGGTCTCCGGGCGCCACCGGCACGTCGCCGATGCCGATCGCGACGTTGGTGGCGACCTCCACGAACCGACGCCGGGCCGTGCGGGCCACCGGCGCCCGGGCGAAGACCGCCAGGCCGAGCGGCTCCATCTCGTCGACGTCCCGGCAGGCGCCGTCGATGACCACACCTCTCACGCCGGCCAGGCTGGCGGCCAGAGCGAGCAGGCCGCCCCAGGCACCGGCCTGGGTCCGTCCGCCGTTGGAGACCACGATCACGTCACCGGGACCGGCCTGCGAGATCGCTTCGGTGCCGAGGTGTCTGGACGGCGGCGGAGTGCCAGGAACGACGGGTTCGAGGGAGACCGTGACGGCCCGGCCCGCCATCCGACCGCAGGCCCACACCGGACCGATACCGGTTATGGCGGGGGGCAGGCCCAGGGCGTCGAGGGCGTCGGACACGACACAACAGTCGAGCGCGACCAGGCGCCCGAGCAGCAGGCCGTCGGGGTCGGCGTCGGGTGCGCCCGGCCGTGTCACACCGGCACCGGCCCTTCCCCGCCGGGATGCCAGGTGGCGAAGGCCAGGCCGACGCCGGTCCCCGCCGCTGACCGGTAGGCCGCCAAGTAGTCGACGACGTCGAAATCCCAGTCGGCGAGGGCCCCGCCCACGACGAGCCAGTTGAGGATCTCGGAGCTGCCGGAGCGCAGGACGGCGGGGGGCAGGGCGGCCACCGCCGCCTCGTCTCCGGCCGCCAGCGCGTCGAGGACCCGCCGGTCGAGCTCCTCGCTGATGACGAAATGGCTGAGCCCCCCACTGGCGATCAGGGCGATACGCTCGCCGCCCGGCCAGTCCTCGAGAGCCCGGCGCAGCGCCTGCCCGAGGGCCCAGCACCGGCCGGGCCGGGGCACGTTGGGGGGGTAGTACGCGTTGAGCGCGACCGGCACTATCGGCACCTCTGGTGGCAGATGAAGGCGCCGTCGGGGGAAGGTGAAGGCGTGACCGAGGGTCCGGTCGCCACCTTGCACGGAGAACACCCCGATGTCGAAATCGGCGGCTGTGAGAGCCTCGGCCAAGTAGGCGCTCAGGTCCCGGGCTACGGGATAGCGGTCGCGTTCGTCGGCGTGAGCCGCCCACTGCGCCGGCATGATGTCGGGAGGCAGCTTCTGGCGTTCGGCTTCGCCCAGCCCGGCATCCCAGAGCTCGTCTCCGAGGAAGAGCCCTATGGCCGGGTTACCGTCGTCTCCGAAGAGCTCGTGCTGGTCGTCTCCGACGATCACGGCCACGTCGGGGGCGGCGTCGGCCAGTCGCTTCACCAACACCGCGATGGCGTCCTGCACCCGGCCCCACTTGGATTCCCACACCTCCGGAGCGAGCTCCTCCAGCAAGGAGGGGGGCGCTTTGGCCTCGAGCTCGTCGTAGGAGCGCACCTGGCCGTCGGTGTCCACGAGGAAGTCGTTGGCCCGGTCCCGGCCGGCGTGGCCGTCCCAGTGCCGGGTGCCGGAGCTCATCTGCGGGCTGTGCGATGTCCCCATTCCGAGGACCAGCTCGGCCACGCCCGGCTCAGACCTTGCCCAGAGCCGGGCACACGCGGACCGGGTTGTGGTGGAGGATCTTCCGGCGGTCCTCCTCCGTCAGCCACTCGAAGCTGCGCAGCACCGGGATCAGATCGTCGGATGTGCGACCGGTCTCGGGGCGGACCGTCCGGCCCGATCCGGGCGCCTCGACTCCGAAGCAGATCTGATCGACGCCCCGCTGCTTGATCGCCGCCTCGAGGAAGTGCAGGTCGTAACCGCAGCTGTCGTAGAACAGATTGTTGCTCGTGTCCCGCTGCGGCAAGTGGAAGTCGCTGGCGATGAACCGGTTGAGCGCCCCCCCGCAGTGACAGACGATGACCTTCAGGTCCGGGAAGTCGTCGAAGACCGGTCCGTGGCCGAGGAATTGGGTGGCCAGATACTGCTCGGTGACGAACGACAGCTGGTAGTTGTGCGGAACCACCGAGTACCGGCGATCGGCGGAGTTGGTCCCGTGCACGATGATCGGTAGTCCGAGCTGCTCGCAGCGCTCGTAGAGGGGGTACCACCACCGCTCGTGCATGCCCGGGTTGGTCCGCAGGCCGTCGGGATCGGGGCTCACGTAGGTGGCCACGAAGCCGTAGTCGTCGACACACCGCTGCAGCTCGTCCAAGCAGTGGCGGGAGTCCGGCGCGTGGGGGTCCTGCGGGAGCTGGCACGCCCCTAGGAAGCGGTCGGGGAACAGTTCGCACTGCTGGTGGATCATGTCGTTGACATAGCGGGCCCACGCCGGCAGCAGGTGGGGCTGCATCCAACCGAGGACCATGAACGGCCGCGGGCCGATGATCTGCACGTCGATGCCCCGCTCGTCGATGTAGTCGACGTGGGCGGCTGCGGCCTCCCTGAATTGCTCGTCGCTCGGAAGGACCATGAAAGGGCTGTGCCCCGGACCGCCCGACAGAGGACTGGACATGGCGGTGTTGGTCGCCATCAGATTGACGGCGAACGTGTTGGCCCCCGGCGGGACCGAGACGTGGGCGTGCACATCCAAGACCTTGAGGTCGTCGTACAAGTTGCTCCCCCCTTGTGGGTTCGATCAGTCGATGTCGTTCGTCACCACGTCGCCTTCACACCGGCGCCGATGGCTTCCTGCCACGGAATTCTCTCCTCGGTGACCGTCTCCGAGGCCCGCACCCCCCGGTACGAGGCCGGCTCCGTCCCTCTGGGCGGCTGGCCCGCCGCTACGCGCTCGGCCGCCTCCAGCAGAAGGCGGCGAGCGGCCAGGACGGCCCGGTCGGTCGTCCCGGGGTGCTCCCTGGTACGGTCGCAGATGGCGCCCATCCCCTCCTGAATGGCGTAGTCCTGGGTGTTGATGCCCTCAATACCGGTGAAGGTCTTGTACTTCTGCAACTCCCGGTCGATCAGGTAGTCGTTGCCGGCGTTGCGCCGCAGCCGGTAGGTGCCCGGAATGAAATCGGCGGGTGACCGACCGAATTTCTCCTCGTAGGCGTCCCACTGCTCGTCGGTGATCGGGGATCCCTCGTCGGGGCCGTAGGCCCAGTTGAACACCGCGGTGTTGTAGTCGTCGATGGGGACCCAGATGTGACCACCGATGGACGGCATGGCGGAGGGGTTGCCGTAGAAGTCGATGAGACCGGCACGCATCTGCTGGAACGGCATGACGAACTGGTACACCCGCAGGTAGACGCGGCCCTCGCCGATGCGCCGCAGGCTGGCGTAGCTGTAGCCGTAGTCGGTGTACTCGATCTCCAGCTTCGGGTGGCCGTCGAGGACCCGCAGCTGATTGGGGTTGGTGATGTCCAGGTTGTGCAGGTACGACGAGTGGGCGGTGTCGATCCCGCCCTCGAGGCCCTGCAGGAAGTTGCAGGCCTCGACCGTCTTGGAGACCCGGAAGTGGGTGGGGGGAACCCGGAGCCATTCGTAGTCGGGTGGCGGCGGCTCCGAACCGGGCGGCCCCATGTAGGCCCACAGCAGGCCGCCGCCCTCCCACGTGGGATAGGCGGTGATGCCCACGTGCTCTCGGAAGCGGCTCGTCGGCGGCTCCGTAGGCAGGTCGACGCAGGTGCCGGCGCGGTCGAACTTCCAGCCGTGGTACACGCAGCGCAGACCGCACTCCTCGTTGCGACCGTAGAAGAGGGGGGCCCGGCGGTGGGAGCAATAGGCCTCCACCAGACCCACCGCGCCGCTCGTGTCCCGGAAGGCCACGAGGTCCTCTCCGAGCAGTCGCACCCTGATCGGCGGGCCGTCCGGCTCCGCCAGTTCGCCCGCCAGGGCGAAGGGCATCCAGTACCGCCGGAACACCTCGCCCATGGCCGACCCGGGATGGACGAGGCAGAGACGCTCGTTCTCCTCTTTGGTGATCATGGCCCCCCTCCTACTTTCGGGCTAATTCTTATAATATCTGATCGTTAGCTTGATGTCGACCGAGCGGGGCCCAGCAGGCTGACCCCGCCGAGCACGCCGGTCGGCGTCACCGGTTCGCCGTCCGCGCCCAGCGCGGCCAACTCGAAGGCGTAGCGGATCTCGGCCCCGCTCAGACCGTCGGTGGCCTGCACCAGGGCATCGGTGTCGTCGTCGGACCAGGGCGGGGCGTCGCCGTGGCGGGCGAGCAGCACGGCCAGGATGGCCCTGCGGTCGTCGGGGCCCGGGAGCCCTACATCGACCCGGATCCCAAGGCGCCCCGGGCGCACCAGCGCCGGGTCGATGTCACCGGGCCGAGAGGTGATACCGATGACCACCAGACCGGCGGCGGGACGGCCGGCGTCCATCTCTGTGAGCAACTGGCCCACCACCCGTTGGGAGGCTCGGGTCGGGTCCCCTCCGCTCACCTCACGTCCGGGGGCCATCACGTCGAGCTGGTCGAGGACGAGCACGACGGGCGCGGTTCGCCGGGCGACCGAGAAGACCCGCCTCACCCCTTCTTCGGACTCCCCGAGCCACTGGGAGTAAAGCTCGGGTCCCCGCACCACCATCAGGTTGATCCCCAGCTCGGCGGCCAGGGCATGGGCCAGCGAGGACTTGCCCGTCCCCGGCGGCCCGTGCAGTAGGACGCCGACCGGCGGGCCGCTACGGTTGCGCAGGGCCAGCCGGCCGATCTCCACCAGTCGGTCCTTGACCGGCCCCATCCCCCCGAGGTCGGACATCCGGGCGTTGGATTCGCTGAGCAGCGACTGGCGCAGCGCGGCGGGGCGCACGGCGACGAGAGCGCCCCGCAGGTCCCCCTCCTCGACCACCACCGACGCCGGATCGATCCGCTCCGGGTCACCGACCGACGCCGTGCGGCGCAGCGCGGCGAGCCCGGCCTCCCGGGCCAACTCCATGAGGTCGGCGCCGACGAAGCCGTGGGCGGCCCGGGCCACCTCCCCCACCGCCTTCGCGGCCTCCGCGGACAGCGGCATGCGGCGCAGGTGGACCCGCAGGATCCGCAGCCTGGCGTCGGCGGACGGGGTCGGGAAGTACAGCTCCCGGTCGAAGCGCCCGGGCCGGCGCAGGGCCGGGTCGAGAGCCTCCACCTGGTTGGTCGTGCCTATGACGACCACCCCGGCCGCCTCCCGCAGACCGTCCATCAGGGCCAGCAGCTGGCCGACCGAGCGGGTGTCGGACAGGGTGGAGGCGGTACGTCGCGACGGAGCCAAGGCGTCGATCTCGTCAATGAGGACGACCGACGGAGCGCTGCGCTCGGCTTCGGCGAACAGCCGGCGCAGGTTCTCCTCGGTCTGGCCGCTGTAGCTGCCGACCACCTCGGGCCCGCTGATGCGGTAGAAGCGAGCGTCGATCTCGTTGGCCACGGCGCGAGCCGTGAGCGTCTTGCCGGTACCCGGGGGCCCGCAGAACAGGACGCCCCGCGGGGCGTTGACACCCAGCCGCTCGTAGACGTCGGGACGCACGAGGGGCAACTCGACGAGCTCCCGCACGGCGGCGATCTGCGCGCCCAGGCCCCCGACGTCGTCGAACCCGGGAGCGGCCCCGTCGGCCGCCGCCCCGGAGGGTCCCCCATGCGAGTGGTCGGCGAAGCCCCGCCCGTGGGCCGCCCCGGCGTGGGGGTCGAGGACCACGGTGGTGGCGGGCCCGACGAGCGCTTCGGCCGGATCGGCCGCGGTGATGCGGAGGCGGGCCCGGCCGTCGAGGTCCACACTCCCACCGGTGGACACCGGCCACCGTCCCTCCACCGCCCGCTGGAGGGATCGGTCGAGCTGCTCGCCCTCGGCGACAGCCACAACGGTGACCGTGGCGGCGTCGGGCAGCTCTACGGGAGCTACCACCACTGGGTCGTAGGGGAACGGCCTGAGGTCGGCGCGCGTCGCCGGGTCGACCGTCAGTGCCCCCGCCCGCACGGCGGTGGACACGACCACCCGGGCCAGCGCGGCGCGCCCCTCGAAGGAAAGACGGACGGTCATCCCGTCCTCGAGGCCGAGCTGGCCGGCGAGGGCGGCGTGGATGCAGACCCGGGGGCCGTCACCCCCGGGGGTGGTGGCCAGCGGGTCGAACCAGGCGGCCCCGGCCCGGGGCGGACCGCCGGGGGGGCCGGGGACCTCCACCGTCAGCGGTCCGCCGTCCACCGAGCGAGAGGTCGACAGGTCATAGCTCATGGCGACGGATCCACTCGACGTAGTCGACGATTCCCTCCTCGAGTGAATACCCCGGTTGGTACCCGAGCTCGCCGATGGCGCCCAGGCTCATGTACCTCGTGGCGGCGGAGGCGCCCGGGTCGTCGCCGGCAGGGGGAGGTCCCCATCCGGGGACCGCCGCGACCACGGCGGCGGCGACCTCCCGGTCGGCCACCGCCCGGCCGCCGCCCAGGTTGTACACCCGCCTGCGGGCCGCCGCCAGGTGCACGAGAGTCAGTCCGGCGGCGCAGTCCTCGGCATAGACGAGATCGGAAAGGTCGAGGCGGGCCCCGGGGACGGAGGGCCGGTCCGGTAGGGCCACCTCGGGCCGGACGGCCGAGTGGACCAGGCGGCTCGGCAGGTTGGACAGCGAATGGTAGAGAGGCCCGTACACCACCCCGATCCGCACGCAGCAGACGTCCATACCGGTGCGGTCGGCGTAGTGGAGCGCCAGTACCTCCTCGGCCTTCTTGAACGCCGAGGTGGCGCTGGGCGAAGCCAGCGGCAGCGGCTGCGCCTCCTCCCACGGGCCGTCGCCGCTGCCGGCGTACACCGCCACCGAACTGGCCATGGTCACCCGCTCCAGGCCGAGAGCCCGGGCCCCCTCGAGCACGTTGCGCAGGCCGCCCACGTTGACCTCGATCTCCCGGCCGACCGGCTCGGCGCCGAGGGCGGGCACGGCCAGGTGCAAGACACTGGTGACGCGGTGGGTCGCCATCGCCTCGAGCACCGAGAACGGGTCGGCGACGTCCACGACCGCGACCCGCACCTGCCCCGAGGCCAGGTACCGCTCCAGGAACTCGGGGGTGCGCGACCGGCGGTAGCGGGTGACCAGCACCTGCTCCCCACACCGGGCCAGGTGGTGGGCGGTGTGGAGGCCGATGAAACCCATGCCGCCGGTGACGAGGATCACGCCCGTCTCACTCGGTCCAGGGATCGACGCTCACGTGCATCACCTCGCCGTCGGCGGTGCGGCGTATCGCCTCGTCCACCTGTCCCAGCGGCAGCGTCCCGGCGGAGAGCTCGCTGTAGGGACGCCGGCCGCTGGCGAGGAGTTCCAGTGCCCACTCCACCGAGGCCCAGCTGTGCCCCCGCAGGCCCCTCAGGGAGATGGCCCGGGTCCGTACCCGGTGCATGTCCACCTCGACCGGACCGCGGCCGATGGCGCACACCAGGATCCCCCGTTTGCGCAGCAGTGACAGACCGAGGTCGAGAGTCGCGGCGCTGCCGGCGGCGGCGTCCACCACCAGGTCCGCCATGCGACCGCGGGTGGCCTCGCCCACGACTTCGACGAGCGACTCCCGCTCGGTGTCGACGACGATGTCGGCCCCGAGGCGCGATGCCATCCCCAGCCGGTCCCCGTCGCGGGTCAGTCCGGCGCTGACGACCAGGTCGGCGCCGGACTCCTTGGCCGCCACCACACAGGCCAGCCCCTGCTGGCCGGGACCGATCACCACCACGGTCTGACCCGGCCCCGACCGCCCCTCCTGCACCACCCATTCGAAGCCGTTGGACAACGGCAGCGCCAGCGGGGCGTGGTGGGCGGCGACCCCGTCGGGGACCCGGTGGAAGACCATCCGGGGGTGCAGGTACAGGTACTGCCCGTAGCCGCCCCACAGGGCCGGGTCGACGTCGATGGGCGTCATCCCGTAGCGGAGTACGGCCCGGCCCAGGTGCAGGTCGGTGGAGTCGCAGAGGCGGAAGTCCCCGGTGCGACACCAGCTGCAGTGCCCGCACGGCAGGTACTCCTCGAGCATCAGCAGTTCGCCCTCGACCAGCCCCCACCGGTCCGCCGCCTCGGGGCTCAAACGGTCGACCCGGCCGACTATCTCGTGGCCGAGCACGGTGGGACCGTCCATGCGGGTCTGCAGGTGGGCGTCGCTACCGCATACGCCTGTCGCCTCGACCCGGAGCCAGCCCGCTCCGGGCGCCGGATCGGGGACGGTGAACTCCCTGACATCGGTGATGCCCGGTCCCTCCGAGACGGCCGCCAGTGCGGTGATCAAGCCCGTACGCTTCCGGTCACGAGCCCTTGCGCCCCATGAACAGGCACGTGTAGAAGGCTCTCCAGGTGATCTCGACGTCGGTGACGCCGGCGGCGCGGTAGCCGTCGAGGTGGTCCTCGACGCTGGTCAGGGGGTAGTTGTGATGGTGAGGCTTCTCCGTCCCGGCATTGGCCGCGAAGCGGGGCCTGACCGCCCGCAGGCGTTTGTCCCAGACGTCCTCGGGGCCGACGTGGTCGAGGTTGACCAGCCATCCGCCGGGGGCAAGAAGTGATGCCGCCTCGGCGTAGAAGGCGTGCAGCCCCTGACGGTCAAGGTGGTGGGCGGCCCGGGAGGTGACGATGACGTCCACCCCCGAGGGGATGCCGCAGCCGGCCAGGTCGGTCATGTCCCCCGGTTTGAACGTCACCCGGTCGCCGAAGCGGGCCAGCCTCTCCACCGCGTGGGCCTGCATGCTGTCCGACGCGTCCTGCCAGACGCCGGTCGCGCCCGGAAACTCGTCCAGGAAGACGGACAGGAAGGTGCCCGGCCCCGAAGCGATGTCCACGATGACAGACGCGTCCGGCCGGTCGTGGTGCACGACTGCGGCAGCAATCCCCCGCGGCAGCTCCAAGAGGTCGATCCGGTCGTCGAGCTCCACCCATTCGTTGGTGTAGTCCGGCTTCCGCCACGCCTCCGCGGCCATCTGACCCTGAGTGGTCATGGTCCCCCTCCTCCTCTACTGACTAATGGGCTGATCTTATATCATTAGCTACGGCTCAGGAGCGGGCCACCCCCAGCCCGCGCCGCTTCCACAGCGCGCCGGGCCCAGACCCCCGCCACCCGGCGCTTGTAGGCCTCCGAACCGCGGTGGTCCCCCGCCACCGGTACGTCGGCCTCGACCGACGCCTGGAGCGCCGACATCTCGGCGGCCGACGGCCGGAGGCCCTCGAGGAGCGCCGCGGCCCGGGGCAGCAGCACGGCCCGGGCGGCGCACCCGCCGACCGCGACCCGAACCCCCGAGACCGATCCATCGGCCGCGGCGACCAGGTGCACGGCGACCCCGACCGTCGGATAGTCGTCGGCGCTGGCCGGGTTGAAGCGGGCGTAGACCTGGCGGGAACCGGGAGCCACCGGGATTTCCACGGCAGTGATGATCTCGCCCGGCTCCAGCGCGGTCTCGTAGAAACCCACCAGTAGGTCGTCCAGCGACACCTGACGTTCACCGGCCGGCCCGACGACCGCCACCGACGCGCCGGCGGCGAGCAGGACCGGTGGGAGGTCCTGCCGCGGGTCGGCATGGGCCAGGTGACCGCCGATGGTCGCCACCGCCCGGACCCGGGGGTTGGCCGCCACCCCGGCGGCGGCCGCGACCGCCGGCAGGGCCTGCCTGACCACCTGCGACCGGGCCAGAGCGGCCAGCGTCGCACCGGCCCCGATGTGGACGCGACCGGGCCGGGACTCGACGCGGTCCCAGTCGGGCAGCCGCCCCAGCCACACCAGGCGGGACGGGAGCAGCAGCCCCTCCTTCATCATCAGTGACACGGCGGACGCCCCGCCCACCGCCACCGCGTCCTCGTCGCCGGCCAGCGCCGCGACGGCGGCTCGGACGGTCTCGGGGGCGAGAAACTCAGTCGCGGCCGACATAGCGCTCCACCGCCTCGAGGATCGTGCCGTAACCGGTGCACCGGCACAGATTCCCCGCCATCCACCTGCTCACCGTCTCGTCGTCGGCGCCCGGGTGGTGGCGGCGCAGGGCGGCGGCGGCGACCACCTGGCCCGGGGTGCAGATGCCACACTGCATCCCCTCACACTCGACGAATACGTCGGCCAGCGCCGGGTCACGGGCGGTGAGGCCCTCGACGGTCCACACCTCTGCCCCGTCGGCCATGCCGGCCAGATAGAGGCAGGAGCTGACGGGCTCGTCGCCGACGAGCACGCTGCAGGCCCCGCACACCCCGACACCGCAGCCCTCCTTGGTCCCGGTGAGACCGATCTGCTCCCGGAGGACGTCGATGAGCAGGGCGTCGCCGTCGCTGTCGACGTAGACCTGCTCGCCGTTGAGGATCATGGAAACCTTCATCCCGCCTCCTCCATCGCGGACAGCACCGACTCAGCCGTAATGGGAAGCGATCGCACCCGGGCCCCGGTTGCGGCGCCCACCGCGTTGGCGATGGCCGCCGCCGTCGGCACGTTGGTCAGCTCCCCTATCTGCTTCACATTGAGTACCCCCACACCTCGGCCTCCCGGCACGAGCACGGTGGTGAGCCGAGGCACGTCCGCCGCGGTGGGCATACGGAAGTCGCCCAGGTTGCCCGCCCAGACCTGCCCGTCCTCGATCCGCAGGTCCTCCAGGAGAGCGAAGCCGAGCCCCATGACCGTGCCGCCATCGACCTGCATGCGGTGGGCGGCCGGGTTGACCACATCGGCTACGTCGAGGGCGCTGATGATCTCCAGCAGCCGCACCTCTCCGGTTTCGGGGTCGACCGCGACCTGGGCGATCTGGACGGAAAAAGAGGTGACCTTGACGCCGCCCGGGCCCCCGTCGAGGGTCACGACCACCGGCTGGTCGTCGGTCCGGGCCACCCATGCCGTGGCCGCCCGCTCAACCGCCTCGCTCAGGCTGGCGGTGACCCGGCTGCCCCCCACACCGGCATCGCCCGGCAGTTCGGAGGTGGGGACGTGGACGACGCGCACCCGGCCCCGATCCAGCCCGAGCAGCCGGGCCAGTCCCTCGCGCACCACCGTGTGATTGCCGGTGCCGGTCTCGGGGATGGGGACCTCGGCGACCACCCCGCCGGTGGCGGTGTCGTCGCGCAGGCGGAGGCTGGTCTGGCCGGGGGCGGTCGCCCGGTCGTAGAGACTGATGCCCCACCCCTGGCGCCAGCCGGCGGGCGCCGGCCGGGGCTGGAGGACGGCCATGGCGGCGTCGAGCACTTGGCGGCCCCGGGCCTCGGCCCACACCACGCCGTCGGGGTTGGCGTCACCGTCGGCCAGCACGTTGCGCCGACGGAACTCGACGGGGTCTATGCCGAGCCGCGCCGCCAGTTCGTCCAGGGCAGATTCCACCGCGAACGTGGCCTGCGGCGCCCCCGGCGCCCGGGCGTGGCCCTTGGGGACGGACGTGGTGTAGAGAATCCGAGCCTCGAGAAACCGCTGCGGTATGCGGTAGGAGTTACCGGGTTCGACGAAGCCGTGCAGGTTGACGGTGGGCGTCGGCTTGAACGCCGCGTAGGCGCCGCCGTCGGCCAGGCAGTCGAAGCGGAGGGCCACCAGGCGACCGTCGCGATCGGCGCCCACCCGGACGCGCATCGTCGTCGGATGCCGGGGGTTGGTCGCGGTGAGGTCCTCCGAGTAGCGCAGCACCAGGCGGCAGGGGCGACCCGTCAGGCGGCTGAGGGCGACGCACAGGGGAGCGGCCATCGGTGAGCCTTTGCCGCCGAAGTCCCCACCGATGGGCACCGGGTGGACGACGATCCGTGTCGCATCGAGATCCAACGACGAGGCCAGCTGGGCGACCAGCCGGTAGGGGGACTTGTTGTTGATCCACACCTCCACCAGGCCGTCGGAACCGACTCGCGCCACGCAGGCCTGCGGCTCCAGGTAACCCTGGTGACCGGCCGGGGTGGTGTAGACGGCTTCCACGACCTCCGCCGCACCGGCCAGTGCGGCCTCGGTCGCGGCCTCGTCGCCGTGGCGGACGACGGACTGCAGGTTGGCCCCGTCGGCCGGCCCGACCACCGCCCCCTGGTAATCCCATGCGGCCTCGTGGACCGCGGGCGCCCCCGGACGGGTCGCCTCCGCCGCCGACGCCACCACCGGCAGCTCCCGGTAGTCGACCTCCACCAGCGCCGCCGCCGCTTCGGCATGGCGCCTGGTGTCGGCGACCACGGCCGCCACCGGCTCGCCCACGTAACGGACTTTGTCCACGGCCAGGACGGGGGCATCGATCACCCGCCTCCCGAAAAGGGGGCAGCCGATGTCCTCGGCGGTGTAGACACCCACCACTCCTGGCGCCGACCGGGCCGCCGAGCCGTCCACGGCGCCGATCTCTCCGTGGGGGATCGGGCTGCGGACCACCGCGACGTGCAGCATGCCCGGTACGGTCAGGTCGGCCACGTACCGGGTGGCTCCCGTCGCCTTGTCCCGCGCATCTATTCGGCCCGCTCCGCTGGAAGCAGTCATCAGACCCTCCTCGGTCCCCTCGATCGTCGCCATCAGGGCCTCAAGCCGATCAGGCCGCCGTCCACGACGATGTCGACGCCGGTGGTGTAGGCGGCCAGGTCCGAGGCCAGGAACAGCACCGGACCGACGTAGTCGTCGAGGCGCCCCCGCCGGCGCAGCGGTATGCGGTCCACCGACCCGCCCGACGACGCCGGCTGCCCCTGACCCGGTCGGTCGTCGACCGCGGTGAGCACCGTCGGGGTGTTGCCCGGGCTCACCGAGTTGACCCGGATCCCATTTGGACCCAGCTCGGCGGCCAGGGCCCGGGTGGCGTGCACCGCGGCGGCCTTGGAGGTGGCGTAGAGGGACCGTTCCGGCCACACCCGGTGGGCCATGACCGACGCCACGTTGACGATGGCGGACCCGGGACCCATGGCCTCGGAGGCCACCTTGGCGACCAGGAGGGTCCCGGCCACATTGGTCGCCAACAGGGCTCCGATCCGGCCCTCGTCGAGCTCCCCGAGCGCGGTGTCGTCGCCGACCGCGGCGCAGTGCACCAGCAGGTCCAGGCCGCCCCACTCCCGTCGCACCCGGTCGACCACCCGGCGCACGTCGGCCTCGGAGGCCACGTCGCCGGCCTCGCCGATGACCCGGCCCTCCCGGGCGAAGCCTGCGAGGGTGTCGGCCGTGGAGCGAACAGAGTCGGCTGAGCGGGACATGATCGCCACTGCCGCGCCCAGGGCCAGCAGCCGCTCGGCGCAGCGCCGCCCGATGGCGCCCGCGCCGCCCGTCACCAAGGCTCGGGTGCCGGGGCCGATTCCGGGGAGGGACAGGGCGTCCCACCCGGCGGCCGGGCCGCCCGTAGAACCGGCGGCCGGGCTCATAGCTTCAGCACCGCCCGCAGGTCGTCGGCGCCGAGCCGCCCGGGATGGCGCGCCGCGATCGGATCGGCCGACGCCGCGGTGAAGGGGAGCCGGCGCAGCGCCCGGCCGTCCCATCCTTCGGTGGCCAGCGCCAACTCGCCCAGCAGCTTCTCGTCTGCGGCCAGGCCGGCGAGGTCCGGCCAGACCGCGATCAGGTCCGTCAGGGTCCGCCGCAGGATCTCCTGGCGGGTGGGGGCGTCGGGCAGGGCGAGCTCGGCCACCAGATCGGCCCGGGACAGGAAGGCCTCGTCGATGGCATCGGGGAAGTTGGTGGTGGTCACCAACACCGTTCCGGGCAGCTCAGCCCGCAGGCGGTCCAGGCCCTCCAGGACGGCATCGGTCGCTCTCTGCACGTCGACCGGGTTGGTGTCGAAGGAGGCCGTCCGCCGGTCCACCGCGAAGCTCTCGACCTCGTCGATGACCACCATGGCGTAACGGCCCCGGCGGGCCAGCTCCGGCACGGCGTCGCGGAGGAGGCGCACCACGTTGCGCTGGCTCTCGCCCAGCATCTCGCTGGGCAGGGCGTGGGCGTCGATCTCCATGACGGCTGTCGACCCCGAATCGCGCAGCGCATGGGCGGCGGTGCGGGTCAGGCCGCGGGCGAGGGTCGACTTGCCGGTCCCGGGTGGGCCGGCCAGCACCACCAACCCGTTGAGGGCGCAGGCCGGCGCCGCCGAGGCCAGCTTGCGGCCGTGAACCATCGACAGCAGAGCCGTTCCGAGCAGCCGGTCCTTGATCTGCGGTGGCACCACGATGGAGTCCCAGTAGTCCTCGTGCTCGTGGGCCGGGAGGGTCGTGAAGGACCGTATTCCTCGGGGCAGGTCGGAGGCATCCACCGGATCAGGGCCAGCTGGGCCGGGTCAGTTCGGGCCAGTCCACCGTGGTCGGGTCTCCCGCCTGACGATCCCGGATGTGATCGGGAGGCTCCTCGAACAGGACCAGCGGGTCGCACAGGGCCCGCATCGTCTCCAGAAGGCTGTCGAACATGTGCACCCGGACCACCCTGGCTGTGCGGTCGGCACTGTCGTTGAAGTGCTGGTGCCACAGGAAGTGGTCGACGACTATCAGGTCGCCCTTGCGCCAGGGGTGGTCCTCCCCCCCTTCCGGTTCGGACCCCAGGTAGGAATGACCCTCGCCGTCGAGCACGTACAGCCACGCCTCGCCGGGGTGGCGGTGCATCGACTGCCCCCGCCCCGGACCGATCTCGAACATCGCCATCGTGATACCCGACGCCTGGTAGCCGATGGCCCGGTCCAAAAGGAACGTCGTCCTGGTCCCCCGGGGGGTGGGCAGCATCTCCAGGTCGTCCCAGCTGGTGTGCAGCCGGCCCGACCGGCGGGCGCTTTGGTCCTCGGCCAGTCGACGCACCCGCCGGGCATAGGAATCGTCGCCGGGCACGTCGGGGCTGAACGCCGGCCGCGCGTCGAGCTCCGACACCGGGCGGTGACCGGCATCGTCGAGCACTGCCATCCCCATGGTCTCGAGCAGGGGCTCCGACGAGAAGCTGACGAACCGGGCGGTGGTGGCACCGTCGTTGCCCTGACGGTGCCAGGACCACGCCGGCAGGTGCAGCGAGTCGCCGGGACCCCAGTCGATCCGCTCACCGTCTATCTCGGTCCATCCCCACCCACCGACGCACAGCATCATGGCGTCCCAGGAGTGCCGGTGGACGGTACTCACCTGGCCCGGGTCCACCTCGTGGACCGAGGCGTCCATGGACCGGGTCGGCCTGCCCCCGTCGGCGCCGACGTACACGCCCCGGCGGATGCCGCGGGAGGTGTCCTCCAACACGACGTCCTCCTTGCCGACGACGGTCCGGCGATTGGACCGCCACTGCTCGATGAAGTCCGCCCGCCGCTGCTTCTGCACCCAGTAGTGGGACTGTCTGGTCGTGGTCTTGGTCGACATGGCCGGCCTCCCGGAGTCTGCTGGCGCCTGGAACTGTGGCTGTTGGCCGAGCGGCCGAACTGTCGGGAGCCGAAGCTCACCGGCACCGGTCCGCCTCCCCCCTGCAGGCGTCAGTTAAGCGAATGACCAGAGCATAGTCAATGGCCTAACCATTATACGAGGGAGGACCCGCTCAGCCGGCGGCCTTGCGGGGCTTGGTCGCCGGGCGAGGCGCCTTCTGGACCGGGGTTCCCACCCGTCGGGCCGTCCGGCCCAAGTGACGGGCCATGACGGTGCGGGCCTTCTCGACGTCCTGCTGCGATACGGCGTCGACCAGTGCGTAGTGCTCGACCACCCCCCGTTTGCCCATCTTCGGATCCTGAGCTTTGGCCTCCTCGAGCGAGTGGAGCAGCGGAACCTGGAACGAGGCGACCAGCAGGTCGAGGGCCCGGTTGTGAGCGGCCCGGGCGAACCGGGTGTGGAACTCGGCCGAGTAGCTCACGTCGTAGCGGTTCTCGGCCACGGCGGCCGCCGATCGGTCGCAGATCTCGCGCAGCTCGGCCAGGTCCTCCTCGGTGGCCCGGTCACACACCAGGCCCACAATGCCGAGCTCGACGACCTGGCGGGCCTCGGTGACCTCGTCCGCGTGGAGAGCGGCCATGACGACCATGTCGGCGATGCCTTCGCCGATCTGCGATCCGGTGGGCACCCGGACGAAGGCCCCCCCGCGGGCGCCGACGCGGGTGTCGATCAGCCCGGCCCCCTCGAGCAACCGGAGGGCGTCGCGGACGGTGACCCGGCTGACGCCGAACTGCTGGCAGAGGTCGCGCTCGGACGGCAGGCGGTCACCGGGCCCCAGCCGCCCCGACCGCACGAGAGCGCGAATCTGGTCGGCGATCATCTCCGAGATCCGGCCCTGGGCCACGGGGGTGAACAGTTCGAGAGCGTCGGTTGGGCCTTCGGGGGGCGTGCCAGCTTTCACCATCCGATACTACGTGCGGCGGCAGGTCTAGGGAGCGGACCCAAGGTCTTTCGGTTGGCCCATTGAGTTCACGGCGAACCCTGGTGGTATGATGGTCGTACCACGGGCGGACACCGGCCGGCTCAAGGGGGGCCACCGGTCCAGACTGAAACGGAGATGCCGTGCGAGTGACGGTCGACCTCGGAAAGTGTCTCGGGTACGCAAATTGCGTGGCCGACGCTCCGGAGGTGTTCGAGATTCCCGACGACGCGATGGTGGTCCGAGTGCTCCAGGACGACCCCCCGGCCGAGATGCGAAAGGCGGTCGAGGCGGCCGCCCTCGACTGCCCGGCCCGGGCCATCACGCTGGTCGACAGCTGATCGGCGCGGAGCAGGATCATGCTGACCCACGCCAACAACGAGCTCCTGACCCGGACCGGCCCCGGCACCCACATGGGTGACCTCTTCCGCCGCTACTGGATCCCCGCCCTCCTGGCCGAGGAACTGCCCGACGACGACTGCCCGCCGGTGCGGGTCAAGCTCCTGTCCGAGCGGATGATCGCCTTCCGCGACAGTGAGGGCCGCTACGGCCTCATCGACGAGTTCTGCG
>JAGWSF010000207.1 GCA_028876385.1 Acidobacteriota bacterium
AGAATGCAGTCAGAGCGCAAACTGTCCGCGCACGTAGCGCGCACGGCCACCTTCTACCGGTTGGTAGAAGAGCAGGTCAGAGGGATAAATGACGGTGAGCCGGTCTGTAGGCGGGATTCTGTCAGCCCTCCAGGGGAGGGCCGGGTGGCCATCCATCTGAGCGGTCCACCTGGGGACATTGGCCGGGCCGGCCGTCCCGCGCTTGACCTTGCTCCGGGTGGGGTTTACATAGCCGCCCGGGTCACCCCGGACGCTGGTGCGCTCTTACCGCACCGTTGCACCCTTGCCTGTGGGATCGCTCCCCATCGGCGGTCTGCTCTCTGTTGCACTGTCCTTCGAGTCACCTCGACTGGCCGTTAGCCAGCACCCTGCCCTGCGGAGTCCCGACCTTCCTCGACCGGGTCGAACCCGGCCGCGACCACCCGACCGACTCACCGTCGGCGCCGAGTCTAGGAGCTGGCCGTCCCCGACAGCGATCGCAACCCCCCGACCAGCCACTCCGTCTCGGACTTGACCGACTCCGACAACGGTTTCATGCAGTCGGGGACGGGAAGGGTCCGTCCCGGCCGGACCACCGCCTCCCACTGGTCGACACCCGCCTCGAGGCGGGCGACCAGGCCACCGTCGGCGGTGGTCTCGCCGGTCAGGAAACCCCGGCGCGGGCGGTCGAGCAGCTCCCAGCCGACCTCGATGAGGACCTCCCGCTCGAGGGCCTGAGCCTGGGGCCCCTCGAGGCCGGCGCAGCCGCGGTAGTGGTCGGCGACCTCGGAGAAGGGCACGGCCCGGGTCAGCACCTGCTCTACGGTGGCGGGGTCCATGAAGGCCCAGCCGGTGCCCTGGGGCAGGGCCAGCACGGTCGGAGCGAAACGGTGGCCGCCGGTGTGACTGGTCCGCCACAGGGCCACCCCGGGCGACGTCCCGGCGGCAGCCAGGCGCAGGGCCAGGTCGGTGCCCTGCGAGCCGCAGCAGACGTCGCGTCTTCCGTGGGTGCACACGAGCAGGTCGACCTGGGTCGTGGCCTCGGGGGGGTCGGCCGGATCGAGGAGGGCGTCGAGGGCCGCGGCCAGGGACTCACCGACCTGGGTCTGGCGCCGGGTGTAGCCGGAGAAGGCCCCCCCGGAGGTGGTGTGGGCGATGACCCGGCGTTCCTGCGGAGGGGCTCCGAGGTCGGCCGGGACGAGAGCCTGCAGGCGGTAGCCGGTGGCGGCGGCCCGCTCCGCGGCGGCCTGCAGGACGGCGATCTCGGCCACGTCGCGGGGCCAGGGCAGCGGGGTCTCCACCAGCAGGAAGCCCCGGTAGCTGCCGACGGTGCCGATGGGGGAGAGCTCCACCTCACGGGCCCAGGCGCTGCAACGTAGGGCGGTGTCCACATCGGTCATGCCGTCAGGCTACCGACCGGCGGGCCTGCGCCCCCACCGCCCGCTCTCCTAAACTCCGCAGGTCATGACCGGAGGGGCCGGCCGCGCCCCGAGCGCCGCCGGATCGACATGCTGACCAACGAGGACGTCCTGGTGGTCGTGCCCGCCTTCAACGAGGCCATGTCCGTCGCCGGCGTGGTCAGGGAGGTCGCCCAGGCCGCCCCCCGGGCCCACATCCTGGTGGTGGACGACGGGTCCACCGACGCCACCGCGGCGGCGGCCCGCGACGCCGGCGCCGAGGTCGTCACCAACATCTTCAACTTGGGCGTGGGCGGGGCCATGCGGGTCGGTTTCCGCTACGCCGCGGCCCGCCACTTCCGCGTCGTGGTCCAAGTCGACGGTGACGGCCAGCACGACCCCCGCGACCTGGCCCGCCTGATCGACGCCCTCGAGGACAAGCCGCACCCCGAGGTGGTCATAGGGGCCCGTTTCGCCGGCGAGGGGGACTACGAGGTGCCGGTGATGCGCCGCTGGGCCATGCGCCTGCTGGCCCGCTACCTGTCAGGGGTGGCCCACGTGAAGCTGACCGACGTGACCTCGGGGTTCCGGGCCCACAATCGGGCCGCCATCGAGCTGTTCGCCCGGACCTACCCGGCTGACTACCTGGCCGACACGGTCGAATCCCTCGTCATCGCCGTGGAGAACGGCGGGGTGATCTCCCAGGTGCCGGTGAGCATGCGCAGCCGCACCGGTGGGACGCCCAGCCAGAACACCGGGCGGGCGGCCATGTACCTGGCCCGGGTGTCGCTCATGCTGCTCATCGCCCTGTTCCGCCACCGGGCGCCGCGCTCCACCACGGAGGCGGCGTGAGCGGCGTCCACATCATCGCCATCGTGGCCGCGGTGGCCACCATCGCGGTGATCGTCGAGCTGTCCCGGCGGCGCCAGCTACGGGAGAAGTACGCGCTGGTCTGGCTGGCGTCGGGTGCGGTGATGGCGGTGTTCGCCATCTCCCCGGGCCTGTTCAACGACCTGGCCCACTCCATCGGGGTGAAGAACCCGCCCGATTTGCTGGCGGTTATGGCCTGCCTGTTCCTGCTGATGGTGTGCGTGCAGTTCTCCTGGGAGATGGGCCGACTGCAGGACCGCACCCGCCTCCTGGCCGAGGAGGTGGCCCTGTTGCGCAACGAGATGCAGCAGATGAGGGCCGACCCCGGCTCGGAGGGCCGGGTGGGGGCGCTCAGCCCGGCCCGGATCGAGGACCCTTCCGCCTAGATCGAATTCCGCCACCGACGCTCGAGGGGGTTCCCGGATTCCTCCCCGGTCCCGGGGGGGCGGCGACGGTCGAGGAGCACGGCCAGGAGACCCGAGAAGACCATCAGCGAGGCGGCCAGCAGTAGCACCATGTCCAGTCCCGAGGAGAACGAGCCTTCGGCCGCGGCCAGCACCTCGTCGACGATCTTCCGCAGGGCCGGATCCTTGGGCAGGGTGCTGGCGCTGGTGTTGGCCGTTCCCGTGGTGACGGCCACGATCACCTGGTTGCGAAACGCCGCCGGCAGGCCGGGGATGGAATCCAGCTTGTGCAGCAGGTTGGTGGTGAGCTGGGCGTTCACGATGGCGCCGAGGATGGTCACTCCGGCCACCGCACCGAGCTCTCGGCTGGTGTTGACCGCCGAGGCGGCCATACCCGAGCGCTCGGCGGGTACCGCGCTGAGGACGGCGGCGGTGGCACCCACCATGACGATACCGAGGCCGACGCCGACGAGTGACAGGCTCCAACCGAACAGGCCGACCCCCGAGGACGGGGTGACGACGGCGTCGGTGGCGTAGATGCCGCCGGCGGCCAGGACGGCGCCGACGGCCATCGGGATACCGGGCCCGACCCTGGCTATCCACCGTCCCGACAGCGCCGACGCCACGATCATGGCGACGGCCATGGGCAGGAAGTCGACGGCCAGGTAGAACGGGGTGGTAGAGCCGAGCAGCTCGAGGAACAGGGGGATGAAGAAGAACACCGCGAAGGTGGCGAAGAACCCGGTGAAGGCCAGCACCATCCCCGAGGTGAACCGACCGTTGGCGAAGAAGGCCAGGTCGAGGGCCGGTTCCTCGGCTCGCCGCTCGATGTACACGAACGCCAGCACCGCCCCCCCGGCGAGCACGTACAGCAGCACGATCCACCAGGTGGCGAAGCCTTCGGTCTCGCCGAGGATGGTGGCGAAGACGGCGGCGGTGACCGCCACCAGGGCGCCGGCGAACCCCCGCCCGTCGAGCCTCCGGCGGCTGTCGGAGCGGGACTCGGGCAGCACGCCGCGGACCCCGATGAGGGCGATCACGCCGACCACCACGTTGAACAGGAAGATGGCCCGCCACGACCACAGCCCGACCAGGACCCCGCCAATGACCGGTCCGGCGGCGAGGGCCAGGCCCGAGATGGCCGACCACACGCCGAGGGCCTGAGCCCGGTCGGCTCCATCGGGGTAGAGCTGGCGGATCATCGACAGCGTGCCCGGCTCGGACGCCGCGGCCCCGATGCCCATGACGACGCGGGCGGCGATGAGCATCCCGCTCGACACCGCGAAGGTGCCGAGGAGCGAGCCGACCGAGAACACGGCCAGGCCGGCGACCATGATCAGGCGGCGCCCGAGGTGGTCGCCGATGGTGCCGAAGGCCAGCATGAGCCCGGCGAAGGTGAGGGCGTAGCCGCTGACCACCCACTGCAGGCTCTGGATGCCGGCGTGGAGGTCGGTCTGGACGTTGGACAACGCCACGGCCACCACCGTGTTGTCCAGGAAGGTCACGAACAGGACCAGGGTGATGATGGCCAGCGACAGGTTCTGGCGGGGACTTTGGTCGGGCATGATGGGTCGAACCTATCCGGGCCTCCTACACTGACCGCCCGGATGCGGATCAGACGAGCGGACCTGATACAGATCGGCCTGCTCGCAGCGATTTCCTACGTGCCCCTATTCTTGACCCGGACGGGGCAGGTCGCGGCGGATACCAAGCAGTATCTGTACCTGGACCCGGCCCGGCTCACCTCCGGCGCGGCGTCGATGTGGGACCCCAACACCGGGCTCGGCACGGTGACCCACCAGAACATCGGCTACCTCCTGCCCATGGGCCCCTACTACAGCGCGGTGGCCTGGCTGGGGGTTCCGATGTGGGTCGGGCAGCGCCTCTGGATGGGGACGCTGCTCCTGGCCGCCGGCACCGGGGTGATGTACTGCGCCCGCCGCCTGGGTCTGGAGGGCCCGGGGCGTTTCGTCGCGGCGTCGGCCTACATGCTCAGCCCGTACATCCTGGACTACCTGGACCGCATCTCGGCCATTCTCATGCCCTGGGCGGCGCTGGGCTGGATGGTCGGCCTGGTGATCGAGGCGGCCCGGGGCGGACGGTGGCGCCACCCGGCCCTGTTCGCCCTCGTCGTGGCCGTGGTCGGAGGGGTCAACGCCACCTCCATCCTGCTGGTGATCGCCGCCCCCGCGGCGTGGCTCATCCACTCGGTCTGGGTGAGCCGGGAGGTCCCCCTCCGCCGGGCCGTGGTGACCTCGGCCCGCCTCGGTGCGCTCAGCACCGCGGTGTCGCTGTGGTGGGCGGCCGGCCTGTGGGCCGAGGGTCGCTACGGCATCAACATCCTGAGGGTCACCGAGACGGTCCCGACGGTGTCCAAGACGTCGTCGGCGGCGGAGGTCCTGCGGGGTCTCGGCTACTGGTACTTCTACGGCTGGGACAAAGTGCAGCCCTGGACCCTCCAGGCCGTCCCCTACACCCAGTCGGTGTGGCTCCTCGCCGTGAGCTTCGCCCTCCCGGCCCTCGGCGTGGCCCTCGGGCTGGCCACCCGCTGGGCCTACCGCAGCTACTGCCTCCTGCTCATAGGCGTCGGCACGGTGGTGGCCGTGGGGGCCTACCCCTTCAGCGACCCGTCCCTGTTCGGGGCGGTGATCAAGGGGGCCTCGGCCGGGTCGACCCTGGCCCTGGCCATGCGCTCGGTGGACCGGATCGTGCCGATCGTCGTGCTCGGCCTGGCCCTGCTCATGGGCTCGGGGGTGACCGCCCTGCACCTGCGGCGCCCGTCGGTGGGCCTGGTGGTGGGGGGGCTGACCCTCGGGTTGGTCGCCGCCGACCTGCCGGCCATCTGGACCGGGGGTCTGATCGCCGCCAACCTGTCGCGCCCCGAGTCGGTGCCGACCTACTGGAAGCAGGCCGCCGCCTACCTCGACTCGCTCGGCTCGGCCAGCCGGGTCCTGGGCCTGCCCGGTGAGGACTTCGCGGCCTACTCCTGGGGCGTCACCGAGGACCCGGTGCCATCCGGGCTGCTGACCCGGTCGTATGTGAGCCGCCAGGTGGTGCCGTCGGGGACACCGCCGTCGGCCAACCTGGTCCAGGCCCTCGACGAGCCCATCCAGGAGGGGACGGTCTACCTGCCGGCCGTCGCCCCGGTGGCCCGCCTGATGAGCGTCGGTCAGATCCTGCTGCAGTCGGACCTGCAGTACGAGCGCTACCACCTGCCCTTCCCGCAGATCCTCTACGGCCAGCTCACCGCACCCCAGGCCGACCTGGGCCCGCCCCGATCCTTCGGCGCCCCCAACCCGGCCCCGCAGATCCGCTACCCGCTCGACACCGAACTGCGGCTCGGCATCCCCACCGCCACCCCGCAGCCCCCCGCCCTGTCGGTGTTCGATGTGGCCGACCCCGAGCCCCTCGTGCGCACCGAGGCGGTGAGCGACCCGGTGATCCTCGCCGGGGACGGCTCGGGGGTGGTCGAGGCGGCCGGGGCGGGGCTGCTCGGCGGGGCCCGACCCATCATCTACGCCGCGTCGCTCCCCACCGACCGGGCGGCGCAGGCCGAGGCCGCCAACGGAGCGGCCACCCTGGTGCTCACCGACACCAACGCCCTGGCGGCCCACCAGTGGGGCAGCCTGCAGGCCAACCAGGGGCTGCTCGAGCAGCCGGGCCAGAAGCCGCTCGTGACCGACCCCTCGAACTACACCCTGCCCCTGTTCCCGGGCCAGACCGCCGCCGACCAGACCGTGGCGGTGGTGTCGGGAGTCAAGTCGGTCCAGGCCACCCAGTACGGGGACTCACTCACCTACACCCCGGAGTTCCAGCCCCTCAACGCCTTTGACGCCAACCCGGACACGGCCTGGGCCTTCGGGGCCCACGAGGCGGTCGCCGGGGTCACCGTGGTGGCCGACCTCGACGCCCCGGTGACCGCCGACCACGTCGTGCTCCACCAGCTGCCCGAGTTCGGCGCGGTCAAGCGGCGGATCACCCAGGTGACGTTGAAGTTCGACGGCGGCCACCCGGTGACCGTCGCCCTGACCGCCGCGTCGCTCAGCTCGGCGGGGCAGACGGTGAGCTTCCCGATGCGTACTTTTTCGCGGTTCCAGCTGGTCGTCGACGGCGCCACGGGCGGGCTGGACAAGCGCTTCGACGGCCTGCCCCAGGTCGGTTTCACCGAGATATCGATACCCGGGGTGAACGCCGCGTCGGAAACCGCCCGGCTGCCCACCGCCCTCCTGGCCGCCCTGCCCGACTCCCAGCGCGACCCCCTCGACATCCTCATGCAGCGGTCGCGGGTGGTGGCCCCACCGCGCCGCGACCCCGAGCCGCAGATGAGCCGGACCTTCGACCTGCCCCAGGCCCGGGCCTTTTCGGTGTCGGGGACGGCCGAGATCAGCGCCGCCGACTCCGACGCCCTCATCGACCAGCTGATCGGCCTGGACCACCCTGCGGTGGCGGCCTCCACCCCCGGCGCGGTGGTGATCACGGCCAACTCGTCCACCCGTCTCGTCGGTGACCGGGCGGCCCGGGCCAACGCCGCCGTCGACGGGAACCCGGCCACCGCCTGGATCGCCGAGACCGGCGCCCAGGACGGGGAGTGGCTCACCGTCGGGCTGTCGAAGAGCATCTCGTTCGACCATCTCGACCTCCAGGAGCTCAACGACGGCCGCCACTCCCTCCCGTCGCGCATCACCATCTCGACCCCCTCCGGGCAGCGCACCGTCGACGTGCCCGTCCCGCCCGTGGGAGTGGGGCGGCCGGCCAACGCCACCACCACGGTGAGGGTGAGTTTTCCGGCGCTGAGCGGCGACTCCGTCAGGGTCACCATCGACGCCGTGCACCAGGTGCGGGCCCTCGACTACTACTCGACGTTCGCGCAGCGGACCGACATCCTCCCGGTGGGCATCGCCGAGCTCGGCTTGCCCGGCGTGGTCCAGCCGGCCCCCCCGGCCTCGGTACCGTCCGTCTGCCGGTCGGACCTGCTGCAGATCGACGGGCACCCCGTCGACATCGAGGTGACCGGGTCGACCTCGGACGCGCTCGGGGGCCAGCAGCTGACCTTCCGGGCCTGCGGCCCGTCGGCGGCCGGCGTGGACCTGACGGCCGGCTCCCACACCGTGACGACCAGCCCCCGTTTTCCGAGCGGCTGGGCCCTCGACCAGGTCTGGCTCTCGTCGGGCGCGGGCGGGAGGGCCGCTCCGCTGGTTTCCGCCCCGCCCGCTGCCGGACCTGCGGCCGCAGCCGCCGCCGCGGCGACCAGCGCGGCCCCCGCCGCCGCCACGGTGTTGGCCGAGAGCCGGACGGCTCTGACCGTGAGCGTCACCGCCACCGGGGCGCCGCAGTGGCTGGTCCTCGGGCAGAGCTTCAGCTCCGGTTGGACGGCCACCACGGCGGGTCGCAGCCTCGGCCCCCCGCAGCTCATCGACGCCTACGCCAACGGCTGGTACCTGCCGGCCCGCCCGGCCGGCCAGAAGGTGGTGGTGGACCTGGCCTGGTCGCCCCAGACGGTCATCTGGGCGGCGCTGACGGTCTCGGCGGCGTCCATCGTCCTGTCGGGCCTGATCGCGGTGTGGCCCGAGCGGGCCGGACGCCGACGCCGGGCCGGGGCCGAGGGCCGCCCCCGCCCGAGGTCGCCCACCCCGGCCCGCTGGTCCACGCTGTTCAACTTCGAGCGCGTCCGCGGCTCCCCGCCGTGGGGCGCGACGGCGCTCGGCGCACTGTGCTGGGCCGCTGCGGTGGCTGTCGTCACCCGGCCCCTGACCGGCGCCGTGGCCGGCGTGGCCCTGGCCCTGGCGGCTGGCCGTTGGTGGGGTCGGGTCGCGGTGCGGGTGGCGGCGCTGGCCACCCTGGCGGTCCTGCCCTTCTACGTCGTCAACCAGCAGATGGCCTACCGCTACTGGCCCGACATCAACTGGCCGTCCGACCTCAGTTCGGCCAACGACATCGCCTGGCTGGCCCTGGCCCTGCTCGGCTCGGATCTGGTCGCCGGCGCCGTCTACGCTCGACGGGGAATGAAGGCGCCGCGGCGATGAAAGAGCTGGTCGGCGCGGGTGTGGCGGTGGTGTCCGCCCTGCTCTACGACCTGGGCTACGTCCTGGAGAAGCAGGCCCTCGACGCCATGCCGACCATCGGCCTGAGGCCGGCTTCGGTGCTGCGGGTGGCCCGCGAGAGCCGACGGTGGCGGGCCGGGTTCGTGGCCATGCTGGCCGGGCTGGCCCTGCAGGTGGTGGCTCTCACCCTCGCTCCGGTGTCGGTCGTCCAGCCCATCCTGGCCGGCGGTCTGGTGGCCCTGGCCGCGGCCGGCTCGGTGCTGCTCGGTGAGCGCCTCGACCGGCGCCACCGCCGGGCCCTGGTCCTGGTGGTGGCGGCGGTGGCGGTGGTGTCGGTCTCGGCCGGCCACGGCGCCCCGTTGGCCCAGCACGTCCCCGGAGGCCGCTTCGCTGTGGTCGTGGTGTTTGCCGCCGGCCTGGCCGCCGTCTGCGCCTGGGCCGGGGTGCGCCGGGACGGCGCCCCGGGCCGGTGGTCCATGAGCGGGCTGTCGGGTACCGCCCTCGGTGCCGGGCTGCTCTACGGTACGGGTGCCATCGCCGAGAAGGCGGTGGCCACCCGCCTGGTGCGTGACGGCATGGTGCGGGGCGCCTGGTCGGCACTGGCCACCCCCTACCCGTGGCTGTTCCTGGTGGCCACCCTCGCCGGCATGCTGCTGTTCCAGGTCGGGCTCCAGGGCAACCCGGCCAGCCTGATGGCGTCGCTCACCAACGTGGTCTCAGGGGTGTGCGCCCTGGTGGGGGCGTCGGTGGTCTTCGGCGAGGCGGTGCTGCCCTCCGGGTGGTGGTCGGTGCTGCGGGGCGCCGGGTTCGTCTGCCTCTTGGCCGCGGTGCTGGTTCTGATGGCGGACCCCGAGGCGGTCCCCAACGCCGGCGGTCCCGAGCCGGACCGGCCGGGCCAGGCCGTGGCTCCCTGAGCGGGGGCGTGGTCGGCCGGGGGCCTCAGGCCTGGTCGGCCAGCACCCGCATGGTGTCGAGGGCGGCCCGGTCCCAGGTCAGCGTCTCGGCTCGCAGGCGGGCCGCCCGCTGCATGCGACGCCGCAGGGGGTGGTCGGCGAGGAGGGCGTCGATACGGTCGGTCATGGCCGGTCCGGGCTCGGCCAGGAAGCCGGTGATGCCGTCGGCCACCGCGTCGCGGTGCCCGGAGATAGGGCTGACCACGGCCGGCGTGGCGCACGCCGCGGCCTCGGTGATGGTGAGGCCCCACCCCTCGTAGGCCGAGGTGGAGGCCAGCACCCACGCCCGCTGGTAGAGGTCGACGAGGGCCTCGTCGGAGATGCGCCCGGGGAGGGTCAGCCAGTCCTGGGCCCCGTGACGGCTGACGAGCTGCTCCAGGGCGCCCCGCTCCTGACCCTCGCCGGCGATGACCGCCTCGAGGTCGGGGTGGCGCCTCCGTAGCTCCACGAGCACCTCGATGAGGCGGTCGAAGCGTTTGTAGGGGACCAGCCGTCCCACCGCCACCACGAGCGGTCGGGGGCTGCGCTGCGGGCCGGGTTGGTACATGTCGTCGACGCCGGGCTCGACCACGTGGACCTGTTCGGGGCGGAAGCGCAGATGGTCGAGGATGGCCTGGCGCGACGAGCTCGACAGGGTGACGATGGGCGTGCCGCGGTACACCGGGGGGGCCACCGAGCTTTCGATGAAGCGGCCCAGGGCGGCCAGGCCCGACGGTAGGACCAGGTCCCACATGGCGTCGTGGATGTGGTGCAGGAACACCGCCCGGGGGCGGGCCGCCCACAGCGGCGAGAAGAACGGCATCCCGTTCCATATCTCGACGGTGGCGTCGGCCGGTCCGGGTCCGCGACGCGAGCCGGCCGGTAGGTGTGATCTCACGTAGCGGTCGAGGAGCCGGCCGGCGGCCACCCGGGGGAATATCCCGTAGCGGCCGGCGGGCCGGGTCACCCGGCACCCCTCGACGACGCCGTGGCCGGCTCCGCCCTCGAAGCTCGAGGTGGTGATGGCCACGTCGATCCCGGCCCCGGCCCAGCGTTCGGCGATGCGCGCCGCGTGCAGTTCGGAACCACCGGCCTCGGGGTGGTGGAGGTCCCGCCAGGCCACCACGTCCACCGACCGGATGCCCGCCGAGGCGGCCAGATCACCGATCTTGACTAGGGGGTCGGCGAGGCCGGGCAGCGAGCCGAGACCGGGGGGCTCCAGGGTGGCGTCGCCGGCCCCGGCCCCGGCCCCGGCCCAGCCGGGCCGGCCCGGGGTAGGGAGGTCTTCTCGCATCAGCGGGCCTCGAGCAGCCGCGACCAGCGCCGCCCCGGCAGGCGCGGTCGCAGCTCGAGCTCCTGGGGGAGCGCCGGGCGGCCGTGGCGCAGGATGGGCCGTTCGACCAGGACGTAGCTGGCGGTGGCGGCCGCCACGGCGAGGCCGCCGATGACGACGGTCAGGTGGAGCCACGGGATGTTGAAGAGGTGGTCGCCGGTCCACACCAGGTACATGTGGATGAAGCCTTCGTGCCACAGGTAGACCCCGTAGGAGACGATCCCGATCAGCACGAGGGGACGCCACCGCAGCAGGGCCCGGATGGCCCCCCGGTCCTGGGCGCCGAAGACGGCCGGGAGGACGGTGAAGAAGGCGAACAGGCCGTAGAGGGTCTGGCGGGCCAGGCTCAGGCCGAGATCGCTCGGCACGAGGGGGACCAGCGGCAGGCCGATGTTGCCGACCGCCCAGAAGCACACCAGGGCGAGCAGCCACGACGCCCACGGCAGGGCGGGATGCCACAGCCACGACGGGCGGCTGTCGCGATGGGCCAGGTAGGCGCTACCCACGGCGAGCAGCATGCCGAGGGCGAACTGGTCGAGGTAGGCGGGCAGCCAGTTGGGCATGACCTGCACCACGTGCCCGTTGTGGTGGAGCATCCCGTCGCGGTAGGCCGCGGGCAGGACGGGGATGCGGAAGGCGAAGCTGATGGCCGTCAAGGTGGCCAGGCCGGCCAGCTCGACGTGCAGCTGCGAGGCCAGGCGACGCCCGGCCCAGCCCACCACCGCGGCGTAGAGCGGGACCATCAGGTAGAAGGTCATCTCGGTGCACAGCGACCAGGCCTGGCTGATGCCGTGCAGGGCGTAGGTCGGGAAGTAGATCTGGGCGAAACCCAGGTAGACGAGGGGCCCCTTCCAGCCGGGGCCGCCGGTGTTGGCCCGCAAGACGTAGGTCAAGAAGACGAACGCCACCCAGTAGGCCGGGATGATGCGCTTGAGACGCCTCACCCAGAAGCGCCGCGCTTGGGGCGGGGCCTGGCCGCCGAAATGGGCCAGGGCGAAGGGGCGGTAGAGCAGGAAACCTGAGATCACGAAGAACACCTCGACGCCGATCTCCAACCTCGACGTGTACCGGCCGAGAGTGGAGCTGCGCAGGGTGAGCCCGCTCACGAACGACGTGTGGACACCGACCACGGTGAGCGCGGCGAACGCGCGGAGTCCGTCGAAGCACGGGAAGTGGGTGCCCTTGGTGTGGTCCCCCCTGTCCGCCGCCCCTAGCTCCCGGCGTGCCGTCGTGGCGTCGAGCCTCAAACGTGGACTCCGTTCATATGAATCCGGGCAGCGTAACCGGCCGGGGGACCGGGTGGGGGGTGCCCCCCGATCGGCTGGGAGGGGACCGGTGGGGTCAGTCGCCGAGAACCCGGGCGGTGGCCCGCCGGCCGGGCCGTTTTACCACCTCGATGGCGTTGGGCAGCTGGTCTTTGATCTCCGAGTCGTGGGTGACCACGAGCACCTGGCGGAAGCGACCCTTCAGCCGTTCGAGGGCCAGCAGCATCCGCGTCTTGCGGTCGTCGTCGAGGGGGCCGAAGACCTCGTCGAGCACCAGCAGGCCCACCGACCCCCCCGACTGGAAGTGGATGTGCTCGCTGATGGCCACCCGCAGGGCCAGGTTGGCCAGGTCGATCTCCGACCCGGAGAATCGGTCCAGTCCGTAGAGCCGGCCGCCGTCGGAGATCTGCAGCTGGTAGGTCTCGGGGTCGACGTCGATCTTCTCGTACTCGTGGTCGGTCAGCTCGCCGAACAGGTCGGCGGCCTGCACGGCCAGGCGGGGCCCGACCGACGCCACCACCGTGTTGCGGAACTCGCCGAGCAGGTCGGCGGCCCGGCCCCGGTGGCGGGCCTCGCTCTCGAGGTCGGCCAGCTTGGCGTGCTGGTCGCGTCCGTCGCGCAGGCGGGTCTCGGCGGCGACCGCCCGCTCCTGGTCGGTGGCCGCCGTCACCGCCGCCTGCTGGGCCCGCCGGGCCGCCTCCTCGGCGGCCACCGCGGCCCGGTCGCGACCCGCCAGGGCGGCGTCGAGGGCCTCGCGCTGGAAGCCCAGGGCCCGAACCTTCTCGCGCAGGGCCTCGACCCGTGACGCCGCCAGGTCCCGCCGCTCGCGGGCGGCGGCCAGGGCCGCCTCGACCGTGGCCCGGGCCTCCAGGCGGGCCCGGATGCCCCCGGCCCGCGCCGAGGCGTCGCGCTTGGCCTTGACCTCCCGCCGGAGCCGGTCGGTCGCCTCTCGAAGGGCCTCCGGGCCGGGCGCGGTGTCGTGGGGGTGGTCCAGCCACTCGCCGGCGCCGGCCGACCGGGCGCGGGCCCAGGCCCGGTCCCGCTCGTCGTCGGCGTCCTGCTTGCGCCGGGCCACCGCCTCCCACTCGGCGAAGGCCTGGCGGTCCCGTTCCCACTCTCGGGTGAGCGAGTCGACCTGGCTCTGGGCGTGGCCGACCTGGTCGGTGAGGTCCGCCACCCGCTGGGCGAGCTCCCGCTCGGCCCGACGGGCCTCGTCGCTCTCGCGGCGGCGGTGGTCGCGGACCTGCTCGAAGGCCTGCCCGAGGGCCTGCCCACAGGTCGGGCACTCGCCCTGGGCGGTCAGGGCGGCGCTGCCTTCGAGGGCCCGCTCGGCGGCGGCGCTCGCTGCCCGTGCCGCAGCGAGCAGGGCCCCCGCCG
>JAGWSF010000208.1 GCA_028876385.1 Acidobacteriota bacterium
CGCCGTGGGGCCGACGCAGGCCCGGTTCGCGGTCGAGGCGGTACGGGCCGGAGGGGGCGTGGTCGTAGACCCGGGTGAGGCGGCCGACGGCCTGGTGTGGGTCTCGAACCGCCATCTGGACGAGCTGAGAGCCGTGCTCGACGCCCAACCGGGGCTGCGCTGGGTACAGCTTCCATTCGCCGGGGTGGAGGACGCCGTGGGGCGGGGTCTCGTCGACGACGACCGGGTCTGGACCTGCGCCAAGGGCTGCTACGCCAGGCCGGTCGCCGAGCACGCCTTGATGCTGGCTCTGGCCGCCCTGCGCCTCCTGCCCGAGCGCATCCGTGCCCGTTCGTGGGGCCAGCAGGCCGGGACCTCCCTCTACGGGTCCCGGGTGACCGTCGTCGGCGGCGGAGGGATCACCGAGGAGCTGCTGCGCCTCCTGGCCCCCTTCAACGTGACGGCCACCGTCGTACGACGGCGGGCGGGTGCGCCCCTCGACGGAGCCGCCGAGGTAGTGGGAACCGACCGCCTGCACGACGTGCTCCCCGGCTCGAGGGTCGTGTTCCTGGCCCTGTCGCTGACCCCGGCGACCCGCGGCATCATCGGGCCGAGAGAGCTGGAACTGATCGGCCCGGATGGTTGGCTGGTCAACGTGGCCCGGGGGGCCCACGTGCAGACCGACGCCCTCGTCGAGGCGCTGGCCGCCGGGCGCCTCGGAGGAGCCGCCCTGGACGTCACCGACCCCGAACCACTGCCCGACGGCCACCCCCTGTGGGACGAGCCCCGCTGCATCGTCACGCCTCACACCGCCGACACCTGGGAGATGATCGTCCCGCCGCTCTCGGCCCGCATCACCACCAATGTGGTCCGCTTCGGCGCCGGGGAGCCCCTCGAGGGGGTCGTCGACCACATCGCCGGTTACTGATGACCTTCTGGCGGGAGGTGTGCGGGTCGTGCGGGCGGACCTGGGAGCTGGAGCAGCGGCGCTGGCAGTGCCCCTGCGGCGGCCTGCTGGACCTGGTGGGACCCCGTGCCGACCCCTGCGCCGGGCCGCGTTCCGGGTCGGCTGACACGCCCCTCAGCCGCTACGCCGGGGTGCTGCCACCTGGAGCGGGTGACGTGGATCTCGGGCTGTGGGTGACCCCGGTGGAGCGGATCGGGCCGGGGGTGCACCTCAAGTGCGACCACCTCCAGCCGACCGGCTCCTTCAAAGCCCGGGGAGCGGCCGTGATGATCGGGGTGGCGGCCCGCATGGGTGTCACCTCGGTGCTGCTCGACAGCAGCGGAAACGCCGGTAAGGCGGCCGCCGCCCACGCCGCGGCGGCCTCGATGGCCTGCACCGTCCTGGTCCCGGCCGGGACCGACGGGGCCAAGATCGGGGCCATGGGCCGCTACGGGGCCGAAGTCGTGGTGGTTGCCGGCGACCGCTCCGCTACCAGCCGGGCGGCCGAGGAGGCCCTCGCCGACGCCGGGCCCGGGGGCGCGCCGTGGTACGCCAGCCACGTCCATCAACCGCTGTTCCACCACGGAGTCAAGACCCTCGCCTTCGAGCTGGCCGAACAGGTCCCCGGCCTCGAGCAGGGAGCGGTGGTGGTGCCGGCCGGCAACGGGACGCTGGTCCTCGGACTGTGGCTCGGTTTCAGCGACCTGGTCGCCGCTGGCCGGCTCCCGGGAATGCCCCGCCTGGTCGCCGTGCAGGCCGAGTCGTGCGCCCCCCTCGCCGGCCGCCCGGTGGGCCACCCGGCCACGGCCGCGACCGGTATCGCTGTGGCCCGCCCGCCGCGGGGGCGCCAGGTGCGGGCCGCGGTGGCCGCCACCGGCGGTGGGGTGGTGACGGTGGGGGAGGACGACATCGCCGCGGCCCGGCACCGCCTGGAGGACCTCGGCCTGACCGTCGAGGCGACCGGCGCGGTCGGCTTCGCCGCTCTTGGCGACCTCACCGCCCGTGACGGCCCCACCGGTGACCCCCGGCCGCTGGTGGTGGTGCTGACCGGCTGACCGGCCGCTCATCCGCTCGTCCGCTCGGTGGCGCTCGGAGTTTCGAGCCCGGCCGGGCGGCCCGCTCGGGTTGCGTCAGTCGAGTGAAGTGGCGTCCAGGCGGGCGGTGACGAAGGCCCATGGCCGCAGGGGGAACGAGTGCTCCCACCGTCCCAGGACCCGGTCCCGGAGGTCCAGTAGGTCCCCGCCGTGCCCGTCGATCACCACGGTGGTCGGTGCCGGGTCCGGGTTGAACACCCGGACCTCGATGCGCCCGTGTCGCCGCTGGAGCGCCGAGACCCGGGCCCCACGCAGGGACAGACGGTGACCCCGGTCGGCGAGGGGGCCGCCTCCCTCGGCGCGCCGGGCGACGAGCGGGGTCCAGGTGGCATCGGCCATCTGCCACGGATCGGTGACATCCAGGGCGACCGCGTAGGCGAAGACCTGCGGCCCAGGCATCTGGGCGTCACGCAGTGGCAGCGGGGGACCGGCCACGTTGGGGCGGGCCGGGGGGGCGGGCCGGGAGATGACCCCGGTGGCCCGCAACAGGGTCACCGCCACCGCCGTGCCGTCGCCGACCAGCTCGTGCTCGAGCAGACCTTCGTGGGTGAGCGTGAGCCGCCCGGCGGTGACGAAACGCCGCGACGGGAAGGTCGCCAGCGCGGCCTCGTGGGGGCCGCCCTCGGCGCCCGAGCGCCACACCGTGGCGAACGCGCACTCGGCCGCCACCTCGGTGGCGACGCCGCCGATGGGGAACACGACCCGTATGCGGTGATCGCCGCCGTGGTGGTCGAAACTGGTCGTCACCCGGACGGTCGGCTCCCCGGCGGTGAGGGTCAGGTCGGAGGTCACCACCAACGGCGGGTTACACGGATAGCGCCGCACGGTGCGCGTCACCGCTCGGACCGGACCCCACTCGAGGGTTTCCACCGTGACCTCGCTCGGGGTGTCGACCGGCGGGCGGGCGGCGGCCGAGAAGTTGTAGGTGTCACCCTCGTCACCCTCCTCCACCACCTCGTTCATGCCACCGACGCCGTCGAGCGCGAAGCGCCCCGACCGGTGGTCGACGACCACCTCGCACAGGCCGTTGGCCAGCCGGGTGTGCCGGTCGTCCCCGGTCACCTGCACCACCGGGCCGGCGCTGACCGTGGGCTCCCACACCGACCAGCCCCACCCCGGTACCGCGCCGGTCGTTACTGCGACCCGCTGCCAGGGCGAGCGTCGCACCCGCACCGTGAGCGGTCTATCCCGCCCGGCCCCGGCCCGGGCCCACGCCTCGGCCATCACTGAAGCCGTGGCCGGGTCGACAGGCCGGGAGCCGTCCTCTTCGATGGTCAGGGTCAGCCCGTCTCCGTCGTCCAGGTGGGCGGCGACCCCTCGCCCGGCGCCGCCGAGCCACCCGTCGGCGGCCAGCCCGCCGAGCAGGCGCCCCAGGTCGGCTCCGGTGCCGGTCCGCTCGGTCACCTCGGCGTCGAAGCGAGTGACCTGCTGGCCCCCGAGCGGAACCTCGGTGCCCGGCAGGTCGAGCTCCACCACGCCGCTCCGGTCGAAGGGCAGCGGGTTGACCACGACCGTCCCACTCCTCCGGGTGGCCACCGTGGCGATCCCCAGTGCCGTCGCCGTCACCTCATCGGCGAGGGCCCGGGCGGCGTCGTAGCGGCTGAGGACGGCGCGCACCACCTCGTCGGCCGAGCAGGCGCACACCGAGTCGTGGGCCGAGTTGCGGATCACCTCCCGCCACGCCCGCTCGAGCGGCGCCGTCGGCCACAGGTCGGGTGGGAGCCACAGCGTGGCGAGCGGCTCCGCCCGCTTCTCGAGAGCCGCCTCGACCCGGGCGGCCGCCTGCTTGACGTCCACCCGGTTGGACAGAACACCCATCAGGATCGGGGCGCGAGCCCCGCTGCGCAGCTCGCCCGACCACTCGGGAAGATTCGTGTGGTCCTGACCGGCTAGGAACTCGGCCAGCGACGACTGCACGAAGTGGTAGCGGTCCTGCTCCGAGTTGGCCCGCCGGAGCAGTTCGGGCACCCAATCCTGGGCGGCCTGGTGGTCCCCGCCGTTCATGACCAGCAGATCCCTGTCCTCGCCGAGGAACCCGGCGATCTCCTGCTCGTGAGCCGCGATCCGCCGGATCAATGCCCCGCTGTCCTTTGGCAGGAAGGCCCCGTTGGCGTAGCCGACCGGGAGGTACTCGGCCCGCACCCGGCTGCCGTCGGGGGACACCCAGGTGAAGGCCCGGGTCGTAACCGCGGCCGGCACCCCCCGCCAGACCACCGCGTCGTCCAGCCCGGCCTGGCGCAGTATCTGGGGCATCTGAGCGATGTGGCCGAACATGTCGGGCAGGTAGCCGACCTGGCCGCCGACGGCCCCCGGGGCGAGGGCCGCACTGACCTCCAGACCCTTTTGCAGATTGCGGATGATGGTTTCGGCCGAAACGCAGAATTCGTCCATCAGCACGTACCAGGGACCGACCGAGAGCCGGCCCTCGGCGACCAGCGCCTCGATTCGGGGGCGCGCCTCGGGGCGCACGGCCAGGTAGTCCTCGACGACCGCTACCTGGCCGTCGAGGTGGAAGTGGCAGAAGCGCCGATCGTCGTCGAGGAGATCGACGAGGCCGTCCAACATGGAGGTCAGGCGCGACCGGTAGGTCTCGAAATGGGCGTACCACTCCCGGTCCCAATGGGTGTGGGCGACCACCACTATCCGTCTCGACACCCGGCCAGGCTAGAGCCCGAAGAGATCCGCCACCGAGTGATCGGGCATGCTACTTTTTGCCTCCGAGGGTGCAGCATCGTTGAGAAGCAGAATCCCTCTCCGGCTCCGGCCGGAGGCCGTCGGCCCGCGTCTGAAGAAGTGAGGTCCGGTCCGGCCAGGAAAGGAGGGATTGCTTGTGGCTATTGGCACTGTCAAATGGTTCAACTCGGAGAAGGGGTACGGCTTCATCTCTCAGGAGAAGGGACCCGACGTGTTCGTGCACTTCAGTGCCATCGAGGGGAACGGTTACCGTAACCTCGAGGAGAATGAGAAGGTCGAATTCGAGGTGAACCAAGGCCCGAAAGGTCTCCAGGCGGCCAACGTCAAGCGCCTCGGCGACTCGCCCGAGTAGGCCTGGGACGCCCGTCCCCGCAAAGAGATCAGATGACGGAAGGATCCGCGGGGCGGATCCTTCCGTCGTTTCGAGCGGGGTGAGCTCACGGTCGTCAAGCGTCGAGGTCTATGCGTTCGGGGTGGCTGTAGATGTTGTAGCCGCCATTCCGTACGAAACCGGCAACGGTGATGCCGAGTCGCTCGGCCGCCGATACAGCCAGGCTGGAAGGGGCCGAAACGGCCACTATCACAGCAATGCCGGCGGCCGCGGCCTTCTGGACTATCTCGAAACTGACCCGGCCGGACACGGTGAGGAGGTGGTCGCCGCCGGGGGCCGAGACGCGGCCGAGGACCATGGCCCCGACCACCTTGTCCACGGCGTTGTGGCGTCCCACGTCCTCGCGGGCCAGCACCATCTCGCCGCCCCGGGTGAACAGGCCGGCCGCGTGCAGGCCGCCGGTCCGCTCGAAGGTCTTCTGGGCCCGCCGAAGATCGTCGGGAAGGCCGGGGACGAGGCTACCGGCGAATGGCGCGCCCGGCGGGACCCCGCAGCCACCGAGGTCGACTTGGTCGATGGTGGTCTTCCCGCAGGTCCCGCAGCTCGACGAGGCGGCGAAGCTCCGCGCCGGACTGTCGGACTGCCATATTCGTCCCAGCCGCACCGTCACGTGATTGAAGCGGGCCTCCGGTTCGGTGATCTCGGTCGCCTGGCAGTAATCGACCGAGACGATGTCCGTGGCGGCGGCCACCGCCTCGGTCACTACGAAACCGGCGGCCAGTTCGAAGTCGTGGCCAGGGGTGCGCATGGTGACGGCCAGCGCAACGGCCTCCTGGCCGGGGCCGGCTACACGAATCTGCATCGGCTCCTCGGTGGCCAGATGCTCGGGCAGCTCGACGCTCCGACCGGGCCGGACCTTGATCGCCCGCACCGCGGTCACCGCTCTCGGCGTCGTCATCGGCCGGCCATACGGGTCAGGTCCCCCGGGGTGTCAGCATCGTCGAGCGCGGCGGGGTGACCGGCCGGGGCGGCCCATACGGCCTCGTCGGGGTGGGCCGCGTCGAGGTCCTCGACGAGTGACAGCAAGGCCCGCCGACCCCGGGCTAACAGGCGGGCCGCCAAATCCAGGTCGGCAGGGGAGTAGCGGGCACACAAGGGCTGTACCCGTCCCCCGGCGAGGGGAACCACGGACCGTTGGTCGGGAAAGTCGGCGAGCCAGCGGAGCAGGCCCTCGCTCAGAAGGGGCAGGTCGGTGGCCACTACCAGCACCGGGTCCGTCCACCCAGCCGCGACCAGACCACGCCAACCGGCCACCAGGGCCGCCAGAGGACCGCCCCCCGGGACGGCCTCGCGGACTCGGGCCAGCTCGGTGTGGCCGGGCCCGACCTCCACCGCCGTAGGGCACACCGCGGTGAGGAGGGTGGCCGTGCGGACGGCGAGGGTGGGCGAGTCGGGGTCGGGCCAGGCGATGGCCGCCTTGTCGCGGCCCATCCTCCGGCTTCCACCGCCTGTGAGGATCATCCCGGCGCAAGTCACGAAATCATTTTGGGTCATTTCCTCAAGAAGACGGTCGGACCGGTCGATACGGATACCGGTGTCATTTGCGTCCGTAGTTCGAGGGGGAAGATCGCGACAGTTCCTGCGGCCTGCGGTCGCGGCGTTCGGAGCGGGCGGCGGTCTGGTGATCGCCGGCTGCCTCGCTCTCGACGCGGCCCCGGCCGACGCGCAGTCGCTTTCCACGCCCGTAGCCGCCCAAGTCGATCCCGGCAGCCCCCCGGCAGGAGCCGACGTCCCGTCCGGCCACGCAGCGCGGGCATCCGATCGTCCGTCCCTGGCTGAGAGCCTGCCGAGCCACGATGGGGCCGCCCATCCGGGGGACAACGGAGACGGCTCCGGGTGGAGCGATCACGCTGTCCCCACGGAGCCGTCGGCTGGTGCCGACGGCGACGGGGGTGGCCCCCGCCACAGTGACGGTCCGCCTCCGGGCGACCCCCAGCCGCCGATACCTCGCCCGCCCGTGCTTCCCTCGGCCGGCCCCGGCTCCGTGCCCGCTCCCGGCCCGTCGGCCCAGCCCGGCGGCGAGGAGAGCGGGGGTGGCGATGGCGGAGGGAAGCCCACCGGTTCCACCCCAACCCCCACCCCCA
>JAGWSF010000209.1 GCA_028876385.1 Acidobacteriota bacterium
ATCCGGGGCACCCGCTCTGTGCCCCCCGGGCCGCGGGACCGGCGGTTGGGGGTAGGTTGCCAGGCGGTGATCGGGTGACGGTGCTGGTCGATGCGGCAGGGGTGGGCGTGTCGCGCTCGGACCGGGTCCTCTTCTCGGGCCTGTCCCTCACCGTGTCGGACGGCGACCGGGTCGGTGTGGTCGGCATCAACGGCACCGGGAAGTCGACCCTGCTCCGGGTGCTGTCGGGACGGATCGAGCCCGATACCGGGGTGGTCCGGCGGGGCCGCGGGGTCCGAGTGGGCGTCCTCGACCAGGACGCAGCTCTGTCCTCGGGCACGGTCGGCCAATGCGTCGGTGGTGGATGGGAGGGAGAGGCCATCTTGGACCGCCTGGGCATGGGCCGCCAGCTGGAGCGACCGGTGGCCGAGCTGTCGGGCGGTCAGGCCAAGCGCGTGGCGCTGGCGGCCGTGTTGGCCGCCCCGGCGGAGCTGCTGGTCCTCGACGAGCCCACCAACCACCTCGACCTGGGCGCGGTGGCCTGGCTGGAGGCGTGGCTGGCGCGCTTCGCCGGGGGAGTGGTGATGGTCAGCCACGATCGGCACCTGCTCGATCGGGTCACCACCCGCATGATCGAGCTGGACCGGGGCCGGGCCTACGTCCACGAAGGGGGCTACGCCCGGTATCTGGAGGGGCGCGCCGAGCGCGAGGAGAAAGCGGTCGAGGCCGAGTCGGTCCGACGCAACCTGGCCCGCTCCGAGCTGGCCTGGCTGCGCCGGGGGGCCCCGGCCCGTACCCGCAAGCCGCAGGCCCGCGTCGAGGCGGCCCGCCGCTTGGTTTCGGGCCGCCCGGAGGCCGAGGCCCGTTCAGGGGCCCTGGAGCTGTCCTTCGGGACCCCTCGTCTGGGCTCCAAGGTGATCGAGTTGGAGGGCGTCTCCTACTCGTACGACGGCGCCTCGGCGCCGGTATTGGCGGGCGTTTCACTATCGATCGACCGCCAGGAGCGCCTGGCCGTGGTGGGTGCCAACGGCTCGGGCAAGACCACGCTGCTGCAGATACTGGACGGCGCGCTCAGCCCGACGGCGGGGTCGGTCGATAGGGGTGACACCGTCGTCACCGGCCACTACAGCCAGCACAGCCGCGAGCTCGACCCGGGGGCCCGGGTGCGCGACCTGGTGGCCGGTCCCTACCGGGCTCCGGGTGACCCCGTCGACATCCGGCTCATGGAGCGGTTCTGGTTCACCGGCGAGCTGCCCTGGGCCACCGTCGGAACCCTGTCGGGAGGGGAGCGCCGCCGGCTCCAGCTGCTGCTGGTCCTGGCGTCGCGGCCCAACGTGCTGCTGCTCGACGAGCCGACCAACGACCTCGACCTCGACACGCTGCGGTCGCTCGAGGAGTTCCTCGACGACTGGCCCGGTGCGGTGGTTACGGTCAGCCACGACCGCACGTTCCTCGACCGGGTCACCGACCGCCTGGTGGCCTGCCGAAGTGGTCGCCTGGCGCCGGTGGCCGGGGGCCTGCCGGCGTGGATCGCCGAGGCCACGGCGTCGGTGGGCGAGCCTGCGTCAGGACCGGCCGGCACCCCCGGGCCCGGCGGCGACGGTCGGTCGGCCCCGTCGGGCGGGGGACGGGGCGATCCTTCGCGCCGGTCGCCGTCCCCGGGGCGATCGGCCACCACCGTCGGCTTCGAGTTGCGGCGCCTGGACAAGGAGATGGCCCGCCTGACCCGGGAGCGCGACCGTCTCCTCGAGGCGCTCGAGGCGGCCTCGGGTCACGAGGCCCTGGCCCGGGCCAGCCGCGAGCTGGCGGTGGCCCAGGAGCAACTCGAGGCGGCCGAGGAGCGCTGGCTGGAGGTGGCCGAAGAAGCGGAGTCGTCGCGTTGAGCGCAGCGGCCGGCCGGCCCCGCCTGGGCTTCAGCGGGTCAGTAGCGAATGGAGGGCCAGCGTCCAGGCCCGGCGAATCTGGGCTCGGGACCTTTGGTGGTCGCGGACCATGAGGTCCCAGCCCTCGAACGAGACCAGCACGTTGATGAGGATGGTCAGGTCCTCGGCCTCGGCCCGTCCCCTGGCCTTCAGCTCCGGGGCGAAATGCCGGCGCACGGACGCGTCGAGCACCTGGCGGAAGGCCTGGATGTCCTCGGCGATGAAGGGAGCCACGTGGGCCCGGACCTGAGCGGTACGGGCCGGGCCGGCGGCGGCCTCATTGAACTTGAGGCGGGAGTCGACGAAGCGCTTGATGCGGCTGTCGAGGTCGCCCTCCCCGGCGTCGGGAGCTTCCAGTAGCGGCCTCAGGCGCTCGAAATGGCTCCGGATGACGGCCCTGCGCAGGTCGTCGAGGCCCTCGAAGTACCGGAAGATCGAGCGCGCCGAAAGTCCCGAGCGGGCCGTGAGCTGATCGACCGACGGGTCGACCACTCCCTCCTCGACCAGCGCGAGAGCGGCCTCCACCACTTCGTTGCGGTTGCGGTCCCGTCTCGCAGTCCGTCCATCCACTGTTCCCGTCATATCGCCCAGTCTAGTAGATACGGGAAATCTGGCACCGTAGAGGCCAGAACGCTACTCCCCGCAGGTTTGTGGCTGCTGCCCCGGAACCAGGCCCGGCGGCACGTAGACGCCATGGTAGATCGACGACGACTGAGGGTTCACGGTGGCTGTACCGGCGTAGGGAGCGGCGGCGACGGTACTGGAGGTGGAGGTGGTCGTCGACGGCGCGGTCTGGGTCTGAGAGGGGGCCGTGAAGCCCGCAAAGTTCCGGCCGATGATCAGATCGAGGTTGTAAGGAGTGGGTGTCAGGGAGGACGCCTCCACCAGCGTCGAAGCGCCCTCCAGCTCGCTCTGCAGCTGCTCGGCGGCCGCCTGTGAGTCGGGGGCGTACCGAATCTCGGTTACCGCCAGGCTGGAGTTGGGTAAAGCACCCCCAACCGTCACCCGGTAACCGGCGGCGCTGAGTTGCTGGCCGACGGCCGAAGCTTGATTCGCCGCGCCGCTGCCGTCCTGCACCTCGATGCTCACCGCGTACGGGGCCACGACGGTGGTAGGCGGCGCGGACGTCGCCGTCGAGGAGGGGACGGTCGTGGTCGGGCTGCTCGGAGCCGGCTGGCCCACGTCGAGCCACTCCTGGATGACCGCCTGACCCTGCGAGACCTGAGGGTCCAAAGCCCCGGGCTGGGCCTGGGAGTTGACCGCAGGGTAGGTGTAGGAAGGAATGTTCGACAGCGATGCCGAACGGTAGTCCTGGGCTAGTGACAGCAGGAGTGAATTGCTGAAGCCGTGGTCGAGGGTCAGGTTCTGGGTGACGCTGCCGACCAGGTTGTTCAGCTCCAGGATGTTGGTCGGGGCGATCTTCTTGGCCTTGTGGAGCAGGTCCCGGGCGAAGGCCTGCTGACGCTGGATGCGGGCCAGGTCGCTCTCGGGGTAGTACTGGTAGTTCCACTGCCCGTTCAGGTAGTACTGGTACTCGCGGGACCGAACGAAGCCGAGGGCTTGGGCGCCGACCAGGTTCACGCAGCCGGCGGCGGGCACGTTGAGCAGGGAGAAGGCGTCCCGAGCCGGCGCCGGGAACCATTGCTGCACGCCGCCCACCGCGTTGGCTATCTGCTCGAAGGTGGCGAAGTTGAACTCCACCACGTGGTTCACCTCGATCCCGAAGTCCTGCTGGAGCACCGTCACGAGCAGGGACGGGTTGCCGGTGTCGAAGGCGGCGTTGATCCGCTGCGTGCCCATCCCCGGGATGGGCTCGAGGGTGTCGCGGGGTATGGACAGCAGGGCCAGGGAGCGGGTCTTCGGCACCACCCGGACCAGGATGATGCTGTCGGAACGCTGGCCCTGCACCTGGGTGTCGCTGCCGAAAGCGGCGTTGGAGGCCGCACCGAGGTTGCGGGTGTCGGAGCCGATCACCAGGAGGGTGAAGGGGGGTATCGAGGCCCCCGGTGAGCTGGGGCTCTGAACGCTCGTACCCACGTCGTGGAGGCCCTTGACGGCGATCCGCTTGATCTGGCCGAGACGCCATTGAACGTAGCCGTAGGCGCCCCCGGCGCCGACGAGGGAAACGGCGGTCAGCACGTTGGCCGTGATCAGGGTCCGGCGGGGCCAGCGCCGCTTGGTGCGCTTGGTGCGACGATGGCGGCCGCCGCGGCCGGGGTCCCGGTCGTCGGCGGCCCGACGACTCAGCTTGCGCAACCCTTCGAGGGCGTCCTCAGGCACGGCAAGTCCCCATTAGCCGGCGGAGATTACCGGAGGCCGGCGGCGCTCGGGCTTCAGTCCCCGACCCGGGGGTGCTTACACTGCTCAAGGCATGGGTGAGGAACGAAACCGCCTCCTGGAGGAAATGTTGTCCGCCTCGCCCGACGCGCTGGTGATCGTGGACGCCGACGGGGTCATCGAGATGGCCAGCCCGGCCATCGAGGCCATCTTCGGCTACCGGCCCGAGGAGGTGGAGGGCCGGGCCGTCGAGTTCCTGCTGCCCGACAGCTACCGGGACCGCCACCGCAGGCACCGGGAGATGTTCGCCCGGGCCCCGGAGAGCCGACCCATGGGCGTCGGCCAGGACCTCTTCGGGCGCCGTCGGGACGGTTCGGTCTTCCCCGTGGATGTGAGCCTGGCCCCGACGGTGATCGACGGCCGGCCCCGCTACGGCGCCTTCGTGCGCGACGCCACCGAGCGCCGGCGGGGCCAGGACATCTTCCGCTTCGTGAGCGAGATCAGCAGAGTGGTGATCACCGGCGCCCCCACCGGCGACCTGCTGACCAACACGGCCCGGTCGGCCCGGGCCCTGGTGGGGGCCCTGGCCGCTTGGGTCTCGGTGCAGGAGGGCGACCACATGGTGGTGGCCGCCGCCGACGGTCAGGCGGCGGGCTTCCTCGAGGGGGCGGCGGTCTCCTCCGACTTCAGCCTGGCGGCGCGCGCCGTCCGCACCAACCAGATCGTCGAGGTCCTCGACATGGAAGCCGATCCGGCGGTGCTCGCCGAGGCCCGTCGGGTCGGCTTCGGACCGGGACTGTACGTGCCCATGCAGGCCGAGGACGGACCGGTCGGAGCGCTGGTCCTGTGCCGGGCCAAAGGGGACGAGCCCTTCGACGCCGCCGAGCGCTCGGCGGCCCAGGTGTTCGCCTCAGCGGCGGCCATCGTCCTGGCCCTCGGGTCGGCTCGGGCCGCGGTGGACCGCATGCGCATCACCGCCGAGCACGAGCGCATCGCCCGAGACCTGCACGACACCGTCATTCAGCGCCTGTTCGGGCTGGGCATGCGCCTCCAGGCGGCCGAGCGCCTGGCCGGCGAACCGGTCGCCGAGCGGATCCGCTCCACCGTCGACGCCATAGACGAGGTCATCCGGGAGATCCGCGAGACCATCTTCGATCTCAACCGTCCCGACGGGGCCGACGAGTCGAGCGTGCGCTCCCTCGTACGGGACGTGGTCGGTGAGGCGGCCGAGACCCTCGGTTTCCGCCCCCGGGTGGCCTTTCGCGGGCCGGTCGACTCGGCCGTGCCCGACAAACTGACCGGCCACCTCCAAGCCGTGCTGCGGGAGGCGCTCTCCAATGTCAGCCGCCACGCCCGGGCCCGAAACACCGACATCGTGGTCGCCGTGGCCGACGGGTCCCTGTCGCTCAGCGTGGCCGACGACGGGGTGGGGGTGTCCGGGCAGCCGGCGGCGGGCAACGGGCTGACCAACATGGAGGAACGGGCGTCTTCCCTGGGCGGGAGGTGCTCGGTCGGGCGGCGCCATCCAACCGGCACCCTGCTGCAGTGGGAGGTGCCCCTAGACGGCTCCGGGAGGCCACCGGGCTGAATGGACCTTCGGCTCTGGTTGGGCGGGTGGCTCTGAGCGACAGTGAGGGTCCAATGACCGTGTACGCCCACCTTCTCAGCCAGGCGCTGGCCGAAGACCAGGGTCCCGACCTGCCGGTGGGAGACCTGATCTCCAGTGCCATCGCCTGGCGGGAGAGCATGGAGAGGTCCTCGGACGCGGGGGGCCGGTTGGCGGCGGCCATCGCCTACGACATCACCCTGGTGCGGTTGTGCGACCACTACGGGGTGGCCCAGGATCTGACCGGGCCACGCGCCGGGCCGGCGGCCAGAGCCGAGGTCGAGGCGGCTCTGGGGGTCTTCGTGCCGGCCCTGCGAGTCGGTGTCGCCTGAAAGGAAGCGGCCTCGTCACTCCCCGAGGCGGGACCGTCCGGCGATCTGGGCGGCGACCTGCCCCCTCCCTGGGCCGCCGGAGGTCGCGGCCTCGGCCAGGACCGGCACCCCGGCCAGCGCGCTGAGGGTGGCGCGGGTGGAGCCGGTCAGGGCCTCGAGGTCGTAGCCGCCCTCGAGGAAGGCGATCACCCGGCCCGGACCGGGCGCCCAGGAGGCGACCGTGGCCGCCAGGTCGGCGTAGTCGCCGGAGCTCCATTCCAGGCCGGCCAGGGGGTCGCTGCGGTGGGCGTCGAAACCGGCCGAGATGAGCACC
>JAGWSF010000210.1 GCA_028876385.1 Acidobacteriota bacterium
AGCCAGTAGCCGCCGCCGGAGGGGGTGGCGGCCATGCCGACGACGGGCTGGGCGAGGCGGATGCCGCCGGTGGAGCCGTGGAAGGCGGCGTCGCCGAAGGAGAAGATGCCGCCGTCGGAGGCGACCAGCCAGTAGCCGCCGCCGGAGGGGGTGGCGGCCATGCCGACGACGGGCTGGGCGAGGCGGATGCCGCCGGTGGAGCCGTGGAAGGCGGCGTCGCCGAAGGAGAAGATGCCGCCGTCCTGGCCGAGTAGCCAGTACCCCCGTCCCGTGGGGGTCGCGGTTGCGCCGACGATGGGCGCGTCGAGGCGGTAGCCGCCGAGGTCGCCGAGGAACGGCGCCCCGCCGGCGGCCACCACGGTTCCGTCGCGGCGCGCCAGCCATACACCACCGCCGCCCCCCGGCTGGGCCATGAGGGCCGCCGCCGGAGCCCCTCCGGCGGCCGGGGTGCGCAGGTTGCGCCCGAAGCCGTACACGGCCCCGTCGGCGGTGGCCAGGTAGTAGCCCGGGCCGGTCGCCATCCCGGTCACGCCGGGAGCACCCGACGTGGCGGCCGGGGCGGTACCGGGGGGAAGGGCGAACAGGGGAAGGGCCGGGAAGGAGCCCCCCAGCACGGCTTCCGGGTCACCGCCGAGCCAGTCGCTCAGAACAGTCGAGTACACCGACCGGAAGTCGGTCGTCATGACGGCGTTGCCGTTGGGGTCGAGGGCCGACAGCGACGGCGGCTCACCCTTGAGTCCGCCGGCCACGTTCGCGCCGATGACCAAAAGGGTGGAGGCGGTCCCATGGTCGGTGCCGGATTCGTTGGCCCAGACCCTCCGGCCGAACTCGGAGAACGTCATCAGCGTCACCGTGTCCGACCGGGCCGGATCGAGGGTCGAGTAGAAGGTGTCGATTCCGTCGTCGAGGCTGGCCATCAGGGGACCGAAGCGGGTCACCTCGTCGCCGTGGACATCGAAGTCCCCGTTCCACTCCACTCCGATCACTCGCACCCCGAGGTTGGCGTTGATCAGCCGGGCGGCGAGGGCCAGGCGGGTGGAGAGGTCCGAGCTCGACGGCAGGGCCGGGCTGTAGAGCGGCGAGACGGTGCGGCCCATGGCCATGCTGCGCGACGAGTTGAGGGCGACGAGGTCCCCCCACGAGCCGAGCCCGGTGGGGGAGGCGGCCAGGGCATCGAGGGCGGCGAACATGGCCGGGTCGGCCGGGTCGTGCACGACCGCGCCGAAGGCGCTGTCGAGGCTGGTCGGAAGGGCGGTGGCGACGGTCGAGTTGCCCACGAGGTGGAGCGGCACCGTGTCGTCTATGGCCACCGACTCGAGGCCGCTGGCGTCGCCGAGCGTGTCGACCCAGCGACCCAGCCAGCCCGAGGTGGGGACCCCCTGCAGGCCGGGCTGGCCGCTCATCCAGTAGGCCATGGAGTTGAAGTGAGATAGGTCGGGGTTGGGGTAGCCGACCCCCATCACGCAAGCCACCTGCCCGGCCTGGTAGCGCTGGTGGAGCTTGGGCAGAGACGGGTGCATGCCGAAGCCGTCGGCGAGGGGTAGCACCGAAGAGGCGGGGACGGCTATCGACCCGCGGGCTGTGTAGTAGGCCGGGTCCGACGCCGGCACCACCATGTTGAAACCGTCGCAGCCGCCGCCGAGGAGGATCACCACCAGAACGCCCTGGGTCGGCCCCAGCGGGGTGGCGGCCGCGGCGAGGGCCTCCAGTCCCCGGCCTAATGGGGAATCGAAGATGGCGAGGCCGGCGGCCCCTCCCAGGGTGGCCTGGAGGAAGCGGCGGCGGGTCAGCCCGCCACGGTCGGGGACCGAAAGGCGGCGCCGGGCCGCTCGGTAATCGGAGTCGGGGGAGTCCAGGGGTCTCACTGGCTCAGCTGGAAGTCGGGGGAGAGAAGGGCGAGAGTGATCAGGTCGGGCCCGATCGACCAACTGTTGGCGGTGTTCTCCTCCGAGGAGGCGAAGGCCACCAGGCTGCTGGTGGTGGTGGGTGCCGGCGAGGTGATGCCGAACAGGTCGTAGGCGGTCTGGACGGCTTGGGCGGCGGTCTGGCTGCCCACTCCGGAGAGCGGTCCGGTCGGGGTCGACAGGGTCCAGGTGATGTCACGGGCGAACTGGGCGCGGGCCCAGAAGGCCGCCGTGGAGAGCCAGTAGGCGTTCTGGCGCCACCCGGCGACGTTGGGGGGCTCGAACAGTTCCTGTCCCATGTTGCCCAGGTACCACTCGGGGTGGGCCTGGGCGGAGGTGAGGCCGCTGTAGCGCATGGTGGCGATGACGTACTCGGCGGGGGAGCGGACCAAGGACTGGCGGGCCTTGGTCGACCAGAACTCGGGCTGGTTGAACACCGATCTGAGGAGGGCGGTGATGTCCAGGTCGGTGGAGGCGAGGAAGTCGGCGGTGATGGCCTGGGACACCGACGGCTCGG
>JAGWSF010000211.1 GCA_028876385.1 Acidobacteriota bacterium
AAGAGTCCCGCGCCCCCATGGTGTCGATCGCCGGTGGTGAGCCCCTGCTCCACCCCGAGATCGACCGCATGACCCAGGCCCTGCTCGACCGGGGCCGCTTTGTCTACCTGTGCACCAACGCCCTGCTGCTGGAGCGCAAGCTGGACCGCTTCAAGCCGCACCCCCGCTTCAGCTGGGTGGTCCACATCGACGGCCTCAAGGAGCGCCACGACGAGTCCGTCAGCCGGGAGGGCACCTTCGACAAGGCGGTGGCCGCGATCAAGGCGGCCAAGGCCAAGGGCTTCCGGGTCACGACGAACTCGACGTTCTTCACCACCGACAGCCCCCAGGCCGTCCGGGAGGTCCTCGACTTCCTCAACGACGAGCTCGAGGTCGACCAGATGATGATCTCGCCCGGCTACGCCTACGAGAAGGCCCCCGACCAGGTCCACTTCCTGTCGACCCGCAAGTCCCACGAGCTGTTCGCCGAGGCGTTCGCCGGCGGCAAGCGCAAGCAGTGGCGGCTCAACCACAGCCCCCTGTTCCTGGACTTCCTGGAAGGGAAGGTCGAGTTCGAGTGCACGCCGTGGGGCATCCCCAGCTACTCGGTGTTCGGCTGGCAGCGGCCGTGCTACCTGCTGGCCGACGGCTACGCCGAGACCTACCAGGAGCTGATCGAGACCACCGACTGGGACAAGTTCGGCCGGGGCAAGGATCCCCGCTGCGCCAACTGCATGGCCCACTGCGGCTACGAGCCGAGCGCGGTCCTGGCCACCACCAAGTCGCTGCGCCAGTCCATACGGGCCGCGGTCAGCAACTGAGCATGTGAAAAAATAGGCCCCATGGGCTTCGATCTTCCCGGTCTCCTGGCCGCTCGCGCCGGCGAGGGCGCCGAACTGTGGAGCCGCTACCTCAATCCGCAGACGGCCCGGGTGCTGCGCTCCGTCGGCCTGGACCGCCAGTGGGTCCGGGCCGAGGGGCCGTACCTGTGGGACGACCGGGGTGACCGCTACCTGGACTGGCTGGCCGGCTTTGGCGTGTTCGGCCTGGGCCGCAACCACCCCGTCGTCCACCGGGCCGTGCACGACGTCCTCGACGCCGGCCTGGCCGACATGGTCAAGATGGACACCCCGCTCCTGGCCGGCCTGCTCGGCGAGGCCCTGATCCGGCGGGCCCCGTACCTGGACCGGGTGTACCTGTGCAACAGCGGCACCGAGGCGGTCGAGACCGCCCTCAAGTTCGCCCGGTACACGACCGCCAAGCCCCGGGTGCTCTACTGCAGCCACGCCTACCACGGTCTGACCGCCGGGGCCCTGTCGGTCAACGGGGCCAAGGCGTTCCAGGCCGGCTTCGGGCCGCTGCTGCCGGCGACGATGGTCCCCCTCGGCGATCTGGCCGCGCTGCGCCGGGAGGTGGCGGCCGGCGACGTGGCCGCGCTGATCGTGGAGCCGGTGCAGGGCAAGGGGGTGCAGGTCGCGCCGCCGGGCTACCTGGCCGCCGCCAAGGAGATCCTCCACGCCGCCGGCGGCCTGCTGATCTGCGACGAGGTGCAGTGCGGCCTGGGACGCACGGGACGGTTCTTCGGGTTCGACCACGACGGGGTGGAGCCCGACCTGGTCACCGTGGCCAAGACCCTCTCGGGCGGTGTCGCCCCCATCGGCGCCACGCTGGGCACCGAGCGGGTCTTCTCGAAGGTGTACTCGTCGATGACCAGGGTGCTGGTCCACGACACCACCTACAGCCACAACAACACCGGCGCGGCCGCCGGCCTGGCCGCCCTCAGCGTCATCGACGACGAGGGGCTCATCGCCAACGCCGCGACCCGCGGCGAGCAGCTGCGGGCGGCGCTGGAGGAAGCGGCGGCCCGATACGACTTCATCACCGACGTCCGGGGCCGGGGCCTGATGATCGGCATCGAGTTCGGGTCACCTGCCAACCTGCGGCTCAAGGCCCGCTACGCCCCGCTGACGATGGCCCGCAAGGGCCTCTTCACCCAGATGGTGGTCTGCGCCCTCTTCGAGTCGCACCGGATCCTCACCCAGACCGCCGGCGACCACATGGACGTGCTCAAGATCCTGCCGCCGCTGGCGACCAGCGAGGCCGACGTCGAGTGGTTCGTCGGCGCGTTCAGAGACGTCATGGACTCCGTCACCGACAGCTCCCGGCCGGTGTGGCACTTCGCCCGGGGCCTCGCCTCCCGGGCGTCGGGAGCCTGATACTCCCGGGCGTCGGGAGCCTGGTACTCCCGGGCGTCGGGAGCCTGGGGGTCCTCCCGCTCGGTGCGCCCCGTACAATGGGGGGACTTGGTGGCGGTCGCTCGGACCGTCCCCGATGAGAGGAGCGAAGCTGGCTCAAGGTAAGGAAGACGCAATCGTGCTGGAAGGCACGGTGAGCGAGGCCCTCAAGAACGCCATGTTCAAGGTGCAGTTGGCCAACGGCCACGAGGTCCTGGCCCACAACTCCGGGAAGATGCGCATGAACCGCATCCGGGTCCTGCCCGGCGACAAGGTGCAGGTCGAGATCACGCCCTACGACCTGACCCGCGGACGGATCACCTACCGGTACAAGTAGCGCCGCCGAGAGAGAGACGAGATGAAGGTACGACCGAGCGTCAAGCCGATCTGTGAGAAGTGCAAGGTCATCCGCCGCCATGGGCGGGTGATGGTGATCTGCGAGAACCCCCGCCACAAGCAGCGGCAGGGCTGATCCCCTCCAGGGATCGCCACTGAGCCGGGCACCGCAGGACACGGACGAACGCACCACCGGAAGTACCGGCAAGACCGAAGTACCAGCAAGACCAGAGCACGACCAGCCGGAACACCGGCGACGAAGCACAAGGCAGTACCCGTCCCCTCAGCAGCGGCCATCGGCCGCCTGCCGCGGGACGCCACCCC
>JAGWSF010000212.1 GCA_028876385.1 Acidobacteriota bacterium
CCGACGCCTTCCCGGCCGGGGACCTGGGAGTGCGGCGCGCCGCCGCCGGTCTCGGCCTGGCCGGGCCCGGCGACAAAGCCCTGCAACAGCACGCCGCAGCGTGGCGGCCGTGGCGGGCCTACGCCGTCCAGCACCTGTGGGCCACCGGCACCCACGCCATCAATCGACTGCCGGGCCGAAACCCGACAACGGACCCGACAACGGACCCGACGGAGGATTCGACAGTGGATTCGACAGAGGAGCTGTCATGACCAACCGCGTCAGCCATACCGTGCTCGACAGCCCCATTGGCCCCCTCACGGTGGTCGCCGCCGAGGGGGCCCTGACCGGTCTGTACATGGACGTCCACCGGCACCGCCCCGACCCGGACCGCTTCGGGGAACGCTGCGACGAGGGCTTCGACGCCGTCGCCGCCCAGCTCGGGGAGTACTTCGCCGGCCGGCGCCGCCACTTCGATCTGCCCCTGGCCCCGGCCGGCACCCCGTTCCAGCTGGCCGTGTGGCGGGCCCTGGAGGCCATCCCCTACGGCACCACCGAGTCCTACGGCCAGCTGGCCGCCCGCATCGGGCGGCCCGGGGCGTCCCGGGCGGTCGGGCTGGCCAACGGGCGCAACCCCATCAGTGTCGTCGTGCCCTGCCACCGGGTGATCGGCGCCGACGGCAGCCTGACCGGCTACGGCGGCGGCCTGGAACGCAAACGGGTGCTGCTCGACCTCGAGCGGGCCCACACCCTGTCGGGGTCGCGGTAGCACCCGACACCCGGCCGACCCGCCGTCGCCGTCGGCCCCCGGCTTGGGGCTCGGCGACCCGGGGGTTAGAGCGAGCCGTCGGCGTCGCGCAGGTGGTGGTGGACCTCGTGGACGGCGAAGCAGGCCAGGCCGGCCACGGTGAAGCGGTCCAGGCCGTCGCGGCGGGCGGTGCGGGCCCAGTCGCTCGGGGCTCGCTCGTCGAGGATCGTGGCCAGGCGCCGGGCGGCGACGTCGATGCCGCCGGCCAGCTCGGCGGGATCGAGCCGGTTGAAGGCGGCCCACGCTTCGGGTCCGGGGTCGAACCAGGGGACGACCGGGTCGTCCTCGGCGACGGCCAGCAGGATGCGGTCCCCGAAGACCTGCAACATGTCCCGGCTGTGGGCGCCGTACTGCAGCGGCGACCAGACATCCGGGCGGGGATTGGTACGCAGGTACACCGGGTCGGCCGCGGCCAGGAACGCCCGCCAGTCGGCGGCCCCGCTCAGCGCCAGCCGGCCCAGGTCGGAGGGGGGGTGGGCGGCGGGGTGCTGGCCGCACTGGGGGCAGGGATCGGTCTGGATGAGGGTCCACTGCCAGCCCTCACCGGACGGGTCGGCGCTCACGAGGCGACCGCGGTCAGCTCGGAGTGGTCCCGGACGGCCCGGCCGAACGCCCCGATCAGGGGGTGGACCCAGGTCGCGTCGGAGGAGAGCTCGGGCTGGAAGAGGGTCCCGACGAAGTACGGGTGGCCGGGCAGCTCCACGACCCGGGCGTCGCCGTCGGCGTCGCGGCCACTGATGACCAGGCCGGCGGCGGCGAGGACGTCCTCGTAGGACCGCTCCAGCCCGAACCGGCAGAAGTAGCGCTCGGTGCTGGGCCCGGCCCCCATGGCCGCCGCGGCCAGCGTCCCGGGGGCGATGACCACCTCGGCCTCCTCGCCGAGGAGCTTGCAGGCCAACGGGACGAGGAGCAGCTCCTCGGCGCCGGGGTCGATCTCGGCGTGGGCCACCCCGGGCAGGCCGCACACGTGGCGGGCGAACTCCAACAGGATGTGCTGGAACCCTCCGCAGCTGCCGAGGAGAGGAATGCCCTCCAGGCGGGCCGTCCGGATGGCCGTCAGGACCCCGTCCATGCTCTCGTAGGGGCTGCCGGGCACGACCCAGATGCCGTCGAAGCCGGCCACATCGGCCGGCGACTCGATGGCCGCGGTGGGCACCCAGTAGGGCTCGATGGGCTCGGCTCCGGGACCGGACAGCGCGCCCAGGATGGCCGGTATGCGGGGGTGGGCCTGGACCGCGTCGGAGCGGTCGCCCACCAGAGCCAGGCGGGGCGGCGACGGGATATTGGTCATGCCGTCGAGCATGATCGCCGGCCGCCAGAAGATCCAACAATAAGAACGTATCCGAGCATCACCGGTACTGATGTCAGACTGGGAGGGTGGAGCTGCGCGATCTCAAGACGCTGGTCACCGTGGCGCGGACGGGGTCGTTCACCGCGGCGGCCGCCGAGCTGGGCTACACGCAGTCCGGTGTCTCGCAGCAGATCCAGTCCCTGGAGCGGGAGGTCGGCCGGGCCCTCCTCACCCGCCGGCCCGTCCGGCCCACCGCGGCGGGAGCGCGCCTGATCGAGCACGCCAACCGGGTCCTCATGCGCCTCGACGTGGCCCGCAGCGAGCTGGCCGGCATCGACCGGTCCGGGCCCACCCTGCGGGTGGCGGCCTGCCCCCTGGCCGCCACCGGGCTTGTCGCCGCCGCCCTCCGGCTCGTGCGCAAAGGCGCACCGGAGGTCCGGATCTCCTTGCGCTCGGTGACCGCCGACGCTGCCGTCGCGGCCCTCGCCGGCGGCCAGGTCGACGTGGCCGTGGTGGACGGCATCAGCCCACCGGACCACCCTCTCGCCCTGAGCGAGCCCGGTCTCCTCTTGAGCATCGGGTTGGTCGAGGCGCCCCTGCGGGTGGCGCTGCCCGACCGCCACCCGTTGGCCCGCCGCGACTGGATCGACCTGGCCATGCTGGCCGACGCCCCCTGGGTGGCCGGCACCCCTTCCCCGCCGGCGGGGGTGGTGGGGGAGAGCCAGTTCGTGCTCCACGACCCGGCCGACCTGACCCTGCTGCTCGGCCTGGTCGCCGCCGACCACGGCAGCGCGCTGATACCGGCGTCGGTGGCCGCCCTACCCCCCGGGGTCACCGCGGTGCCCCTGCGGCGGCCGGTTCTGGTCCACCGGAGCGAAGTCCTCACCCTGCGCCACCCCCCGTCGACGGTGACGGCCCTGGTCGACCACCTCCGGGACCTGGCCCGCCAGCCGGGGGTTTGATCGTCCAGCCGTCCCCGTTCTCGAGGCCCGCTCGAGCTGGCCTCCTGGCGGATTGCCGATACGCTCTCGGCAGTGACCGTCACCGCCGCCCACACGGTGACGTGGGATGCCCTGCTGTCGCATCCCGACGTCGAAGAACACAGCCGGGAAGCCGGGGCGCTCGGGTTCATGGCGTTTCACGGCGGGTTGGAGGCGGGCACGGCCGAGATAGCCGAAGAGGCGGCTGCGGCGGCCGGCGCCTCGTTGTACGTGGTGCGCCAACCATCGAAGCTGCGCTGGCACGTTCCGTCCCACTCGGTCGACCCGGCTGGCTCCTACCGTCTGCGCCGATGGCTGTCCCACGTACGGGTGGCGGTGGCGCTGCACGGGTACGGCCGCACCGACCAGCCGGGGCGGATACTGCTGGGCGGGCGTAACCGGGTGCTCGCGGCCAGCTTGGCTGATTCGTTGACCCTCCGCCTGCCCCACCTCCCAGCCGTGACCGACCTGGACGACATCCCTAGGGAGTTGAGAGGCCTGCACCCGGCCAACCCGGTCAATCGGCCGGCACAGTTGGGGGTCCAGGTCGAGTTGCCGCCGAGGGCCCGGGACCGCCGCCTGGACCCGGCCGCGCCCGGTCTGGTGGTGGAGGCCCTGGTCGCGGCGGCCGAGGCATACGCCTTGCCTGATCGACCCCGCTAGGAGCCGCCGGTCGGCCGATCGACCAGACCGCGACCGACCGCGGTCGGGCGGTGGCGACCGGAGAGCCTCCGGATACACTTAGCCATGCGAAGGGTTGGGCGGCTGCTGGTCCCCGGGTGGGTCGACCGCAACTTCGGGATCATCCTGGCCGCCCGCGCCGCCATGAGCGTGGGCCGGGCCCTGGCCTCGGTGGTGACCGCTCTGTATCTGGCGGACATCGGTTTCTCGGGCCTCGAGATCGGAGCCCTGTTCGTCGGTGTCACCATCGCCTCGGCGCTCATGGCTACGACCATCGGGCTGGCCTCTGATCTGATCGGACGCAAGGTGTTCCTGGTCGTGGTGCCGCTGATGACCGCGGCCGCCGGGTTGGTCTTCACCGGGTCGCGGGCCGCGCCGGCCCTGTTCGTGGCCGCCGCCCTCGGCAGCTTCGGGCGAGGGTCGGGGGCCGGCGCCGGCAACGTGGGCCCCTACCAGCCGGCCGAGGCCGCCTTTGTGGCCGAGTCGGCCCCCGGCCGTCACCGCCCGGCCGCCTTCGGAAGAATCGCCTTCGCCTCCTCGGCCGGGGCGCTGGTCGGCGGCCTGCTGGCCGAGTTGGTGCACACCACCTCGCGCATGACCCCGGCCCAGGCCACTGCCGCCTACCGGCCGGCGTTCATAGCCGCGTCGGCCTGCGCCGTAGTCGCCGGGGTGATGGCCCTCCTGCTCGACGAGCCGCCCCGGCGGACACCCACCGGCAGCCAGCGGCGGCGCATCCGCTGGCCGGCCCGCTCGTGGCCGGCGCTGTGGCGGTTCTGGTGCACCAACTCGGTCAACGGGCTGGCCGTCGGCCTGTCCGGCCCGTTCGTGTCGTACTGGCTGTACCGCCGCTACGGCGCCTCCCCGGGGGCCATCGGGGTGCTGTTCGCGGTGGTCAACGTCGGTTCGCTGGCCTCCAGCCTGGCCGCCGCACCCGCCGGCCGGCACCTGGGCACGGTGCGGGCCATCGCCGCGGTGCGCCTCCTCGGGGGCGCCCTCCTCCTGCCCATGGTGCTGGCACCCAGCTTCTGGCTGGCCGGGGCCATCTACCTGGTGCGGATGGTGGTGCAAAGGGTGGGTATGCCGCTGCGCCAGTCCTTCACCCAGGACATGGCCCATCCCGAGGAGCGATCCAGCGTCGCCGCCCTGTCCAACCTGCCGGCCCAGGCGACCATGGCCGATAGCCAGGCCCTGGCCGGCTACCTCTTCGACGAGATCAGCCTGGCCTCCCCGTTCGAGTTGGCCGCCATCTTCCAGTGCGCCAACGCCCTGCTCTACGTGTGGCTGTTCTCCTGGCGGCCGCCCCGAGGGGCACCTGACGACCACGCCCCGACCACGGCCGGGGCGGTCGCACCTCAACCGTCGGCTCGGGCCTCGTAGCAGCGACGTCGCTCCGAGTCGAAAACCCGCCGTCGGCCACGCAGCCGCTGCTGCGGGGCGTCGGTCATCCCGATGCTCGGGTACCGCCGGAGGCTCGGCGAGCTACTCGGGACGGCAGTTCAAGGCCCTGATGGTGCTGTATCCGGAGAGTCCGTTCAACACATTGGCGGTCGTGGTCGACGCCGAGACCAGAGCGACGGCCAGAGGCGGCCGGGCCGACAGCAACACCGCGGCCAGGCCCAGGCTCACGATGAGGCCGGGGACGATGAAGCCGGGGACGATGAAGCACGCCCCGCCGACCAGGCCTCCGCTAGCCCGCGCCACCGCCACGCCGAGTAGATGGCCAACTGGGTCGACAGCACCGTCATAACAGTCCTTCGTTTCCTCGCTGCCACCAACCATGGATCGGGCCGTTCGGATGTCCGGCCCGGGCGTCACAGATCGTCGAGCCGGTTGGCTGTCAACTGATCTCGCGGAGGGTTCCCGTCTCCACCTCGTAGACAAAGCCGCGGACGTTCTTGTGGGTGATGAACGGGCTGGCCTGGATTCGAGCGATCGAGTGGCGGACATCCTCGTCGACGTCGGAGAAGGCCTCCAGGGCGAACGGTGGGCGGATCCCCACATCGCGGCGGATCTGCTCTTTGACCTCATCGTCTTTGAAGGTGAGCATGCCGCAGTCGGTGTGGTGGATCAGGATTATCTCGGTGGTGCCGAGGAGACGCTGGGAGATGGTCAGCGACCGGACGGCGTCGTCGGTGACGACGCCACCGGCGTTGCGGATCACATGAGCATCGCCTTCAGCCAGGCCGAGGAGTCCGTACACGTTGAGGCGGGCGTCCATGCAGGCCAGCACCGCCACCCGTTTGCCGGGCGGCATCGGCAGCGCTCCCTTGTCGAAGCCGGCTGCGTACTGCACGCTGTTGCTGACCAGTTCATCGGTGATCGTCACGGCCACTCCCCTCTCACAAAGCCGAGGTGAAGCCTACGACCGAAAACCTGACCTATCAAGTCGTATTTTGGGCGGCGGTTCCACAAGAGGCACAGCGCACCTTTCTACGATTGCCGGGTGACTTCTCCTCTGCGGTCGGCCTGTCCGGCGGTGACCGGCCGGCTCGGAGCGATGGCCACCCGCCGGCTGGAACTGCACCCCATCGATCAAGGCTCGGCCGCGCTGCTGGCACCGGTGTTCGCCAAGGAGGAGGTGTGGCGCTACCCCTACGGGCGGGCGTTCACGCCGGCCGAGACCGAGGCCTTCGTCGCCGGGCAGGTCGAGCACTGGGAGACCCTCGGTTTCGGCCTCTGGACGGTGCTCGAACTCGGCTCGCCGGTCGCCGTGGGCTATGTCGGGCTGTCCGTGCCGACGTTCCTCCCGGAGGTGCTACCGGCGGTGGAGGTCGGCTGGCGCCTCGATCCGCAGGTCTGGGGCCGGGGTTACGCCACCGAAGGAGCACTGGCGGCGCTGCAGGGCGGCTTCGACGTCCTAGGCCTGGACCGGGTCATCTCGTTGCCCCAGACCGACAATCTCCCCTCGGTGCGCGTCGCCGAGCGGATCGGCATGCGCTGTGACAGAACCTTGGTGGCGCCGGCCACGCCCAAACGGGGACCGGTCGAGGTCGCCGTCATGGCCATCTCGAGGGGGGAGTGGACCCGCCGGCCTGAGTCCGGTCGGTCGGCCTTCTAGGTGTCGGGCCGGGCCGCGAACTCCCGTTTGGTCGCCCGGTACCAGCCCATACCCGAGACGGGGTGACGCCACCTGCTCCTCATGTCGTGGTGGGCGGCGGCGTGCTCTCGTCGCCCCCCGCCACCATCTCCTTCAGGTGGCGGTCCTGGGCTTTGATGATCTCGTCGGCGGTGTTACCGCGATGAGCGAGCTGGCACGGGCCGCCCAGGTCCTGGCAGGTCATGGTCTTCATGGCGATCGCTTCCGGTTGGCGGGGCAGAGGTCTCGTTCCTGGCGGCGGCCGACGGCTACCAGAGGGTCCCGGCCGGCTGGCGGGTGGCGGTGTTGATCCGGTTGAACAGGTTGGTGGTGGCGATCCACAGGACCAGGGCGGCCAGCTGCTGGTGGTCGAAGTGGCGGGCGACCTCATCCCACACCGCGTCGGGGACGGCGTCGTCGCGGTCGGGCAGGCGGGTCATGGACTCGGCCAGGGCCAGAGCGGCCCGCTCGGCGTCGGTGAACAGGTCGGTCTCGCGCCAGGCGGCCACCGTGAAGAGTCGCTCGTCGCTCTCGCCGGCCTTCTTGGCGGCCAGAGCGCCGCTGTAGACGCAGGGGCTGCACCCGTTGATCTGGCTGGCCCTCAGGTGGACCAGTTCCAGGGTGGAGGGGGCCACCCCGGCCCCATGAACGGCCTGGATGATGGTCTGGATGCCCGGCAGCGAGTCGGGTAGCAGGTTGGCGGGGTTGTCGATTCTGGCGGTCATGGTCGTAGTGACGCGCCAGCCGACCGGGATGTGACCGCGGCAGAAGGAAAAAGAAATGGCGCCGCCACCTGTCACACACCGGCGGTCCGGCGCGTCAACCTGGTCAGATGGATGAGAACCTCGCCGCCCGGTTCGAAGCCGACCGCCGCCGGCTGCAGGCGGTGGCCTACCGCATGCTCGGGTCGGTCACCGAGGCCGAGGACGCGGTGCAGGAGACCTGGATCCGCCTGAGCGGATCGGATTCGCAGAGCATCGAGAACCTGAGCGGATGGCTGACCACGGTCGTGTCCCGGGTGTGCCTCGGGGTGCTGCGCTCGCGCCGGGCCCACCCCGAAGAGCCCATCGAGGAGGGGCCCGAGCCGGCGCCCGCGGCGGGGGGCCCCGAGGACGAGGCCATCCTCGCCGACACCATGGGCTCCGCCCTGCTCCTGATCCTCGACGCCCTCAGCCCGTCGGAGCGGCTGGCCTTCGTGCTGCACGACCTGTTCGCGGTGCCCTTCGAGGAGATCGCCCCCATCGTCGACCGCTCACCCGCCGCCGCCCGCCAGCTGGCCAGCCGGGCCAGACGGCGGGTCCAGGGCCTCCCCCGGGCCCAGCCCGGCGGCACCCGGCGCCACCAGGAGCTGGTCGCGGCGTTCCTGGCGGCCTCCCGCGGCGGCGACTTCGCCGCCCTGGTCGCCCTGCTCGACCCCGACGCGGTGCTCCGCGCCGACCGGGCGGCGGTGAAGACGGCCGCCGCCAACCGGGACAAAGGCGCCCCGCTCCTGGCGCCCGAGGTGCGCGGCGCCGCCGCCGTCGCCGACGCCCTGGCGGGACGGGCCCAGGCCGCGCAGCTGGCCCTCGTCGACGGGTCACCGGGAGCGGTGTGGGCCCCCGGCGGGCGGCCTCGGGCGGTGTTCGTCTTCCGGGTCATCGGCGCCACCATCGCCGAGATCGAGATCGTCACCGACCCGAGCACGGTGGCGGCCCTCCCCGTCCAGCTGCTCTGAGGATCCTCCCCGCCCACTTCCCGGAGCCGTATGAGGGCCCGGTCGCCATTGCGGCGGGGCGGCGCGCCGCCGCCGCCGAGCGGTCTGAGCCGCCCTGTCGGTCCCACCGGTCAGGGCCCGGCCCGTCGGACACGGCGGTCGCATCGGTTCCATCGGTCAGGGCGGTCCCATCGGTCAGGGCCCGTCGAGGTAGCGCTGCAGGGCGTCGAGCCGGTCGTCCCACGAGTGGGCCAGCGCGGCAAGAAACTGCTGGGCGAGCTGCACGGGACCGGACTGCAGC
>JAGWSF010000213.1 GCA_028876385.1 Acidobacteriota bacterium
TCGTCGGCAGTGACCAGATCGACGGGGCGACTCGAGTGGCGCTGCGGGTCTTGTGGGATCGGGCCTTCGGTCGCCGCTTCAGTGACTATGACGCTGATCACGCCTACGGAGGCGTGCACGCGCTCGGTCACGACAACGGACAGCTCGTCAGCCACGCCAGCGTCGTGGCTCGGCAGATCAGGTTCGGTGACGAGCCGTGGCGAACTGTCGGCTACGTCGAAGCCGTCGCAGTGGATCCCGGCCGCCAAGGCAAGGGCATCGGTCGGCGCACGATGGCGACGCTTCAGACAGAGATCTCGTCTTGTTGGCCTGTCGCCATGCTTTCGACCGGAAGAGCAACAGGGTTCTACGAGTCGCTCGGCTGGGAGCGGTGGCGGGGACTCTCGTACACTCAGACAGCCTCGGGCGCTGTTCTGGACGGCGAGCACGGCGGCTTGATGGTCCTTGGCCTCGATCCCACCGTGGCCGAAGCTGGTCATGGGTTGGTAGCCATCCATGTCATCGTCCTTCTTGGAGCAGCGGTGCGGCGTCGGCCAACACGGTGTGCGCCATGGCGAGGCGGGCTGCGCAACGCTCAGGCATGCTGTGCCAGTAGTACGGGAAGGTCATCAGCCCGATCAGGAGTGCCCAGGCACGGCCGCGCCGCCAGGTGGCCTCGTCGACGTCCAGGATGGACCTGAACAGCTCTCGTCCGTGATGATCGAGGACTTCCCAGGCGACGATGAGATCGACGGTGGGGTCACCGATGGAGAGGCCGCCGAAGTCGAGCACCGCCGCCAGCCGGCCGTCGCGGACGAGCAGATTCTCTGCGAGCAGGTCGCCGTGCAGCCACCGCGGCGCCGCCTCCTCGCTGCCGGGCATGGCCATGGCTGCCTCCCAGACCCGTAGACAGGCGTCGAGGTCGAGGTCGAGGCTGGGCAGCTGGCGGCACTCCGCGAGGTACTCCCGTGCGGTGGCATCCATTGCGGCGAGTGACTCCCCGCGGTAGCAGCGCAGCGCTGGGTCAGTGAGCGCGTCGGGGGGCACCGGCAGGTCGCCGAGAGCCCTGACGAAGTTGGCCAAGTCTCGGGCCAGGCCGTCTGCGGGACGGTGGGGACCGGCGACGGGCACAGCGGGCGTCGCCCCGTCGGTCCAGTGCACGACCGACCAGCGCTCGGGGTAGCCGAGGCCGGGCTCGCCGACAGCCACGAACTCCGGGACCGCGACCGGCAGCGAAGCGGCGACGTGAGGGAGCCATCGAGCTTCCTTGTCGATCACCGTTGAGCCACCGGGCTGGCGGGGCAGCCGTACCAGGAGGTCATCGCCCAGCCGGAACAGTGCGTTGGTCGACCCGGAGGCCCCGAGAGGTCGGAGCGGTCGGCCGGCCAGATGCGGGAGGGTGGCGTCGACCAGTCGCCGAACCAGCGGCAAGCCGATCTCGATCTCATCGTCGTGCAACGCAGGCACGGCTCCATCACAACAACCGCCTGCCGCGGCGTCAAACGAGTTGCTAGCCCCGCAGTCAGTGTCCACGCTGCCCACTCCCGGCACGGGTCGGCTGTTCCTGCCCTACGCCGACCCGCCGTCCACGGTGCTCCAACATATCCAGCGCCCCGAATGATCGGTCCCGCAGCACGTCAATGGTGCACCCTGCGGGCGCCGGCGGAGCAGACTTGACTTCGGCCGTCGAGCCGTAAGTCCCCGGCCTCACTCCTGACGCGTAGGTCCGCGGTTCGACTTCGCTTCGGTTCGCGGAGGATTTCGCCTCACTACCTCAAGAGGTGACGACCTTCAGGCGGTGCCGCCCAGCACCGCGCCATCGGCGGCGACCGGCTGGACCGAGACGCTCGGGCGGCGGTGCAGGAGGGTGGAGAGGCCGCCGGCCAGGAGCGCCATCATCGTGGAGAACAGCCACAGGTGACGGAAGTGCTGCAGAGCCGCCCCGGGAGTGGACGCGGTTGAGAGGATGGCCACCAGGACGGCCACGCCTATGGCACCCCCGACCTGGCGGGCGGTCTGGTTGACTGCGCTCCCGACTGCGAACCGGGAGGCCTCCAGGCTGGACACTGCGGCGGCTCCGAGGACAGGGAAGGTCAGGCCGATCCCGAGACCGGTGATGAGGGTGCCGGGCAGCCACTCGGCCAGGTATGCGGGCCGCAGTCCGACCTCCACGGCGTACCACGCCAGCCCGGCCGCGAAGACGGCGAACCCGGGCAGGAGCATCCACCTGAACCCGTGGCGGGCGGCCAGGCGGCCGGCCGGCCCCGACACCGCCGCCACGACCAATGGTCCGGGCGTGACGGCCAACCCGGCGTCGAGGATCGAGTAGTGCCATACACCCGTCAGGAAGAGGATGTTGCCGAGCAGCATGGCGAAGAAGCCCATGGCGTACACGAGGGTGGCGGCGTTGGCGACGCTGAAGGAGCGGTGGTGGAACAGGCGGAGGTCGAGCACCGGCTCGGGATGGCGGCTGCACCGGCGCACGAATGCGGCGCCGAGGACCACCGAGGCGACCGCCGAGCCGAGGATCCGTCTGTCCGTCCAGCCCCAGTCGGGCCCCTCCGAGATCGCCAGCACCAGGGCCGCCAGGGCGGCGCTGATCAGCACCACACCGGCATAGTCGGGCGGGGGCGGTCGGTGCACCACGGCGTCGTCGGGCAGGACCCGCCGGCCGAGCGCCCAGGCGCCCAGGCCCACCGGCAGGTTGACGAAGAACACCCAGCGCCAACCGCCGGCGGTTATGAGCGAGGCGCCGAGCGAGGGGCCGGTGGCCACGGCCAGCGCGCCGACGCCCGCCCACAGGGCCACCGTCTGCGAGCGTGACTCCGGCGGGAACGCCTCCAGGAGGAGTCCGAGCGACGCCGGCACGAGCAGGGCGGCCCCGGCGCCCTGGGCGACCCGGCCGGCTATCAGCAGGCCGAGCGAGGGGGCCAGCCCGCACAGTCCCGACCCCACGGTGAACACCCCGAGGCCCACGAAGAAGATGCGCCGCCGCCCGACACGGTCGGCGGTGCGGCCGGCGGTGACGAGCAGCGAGGCGTAGACGATGGCGTACCCGGTGATCACCCAGGCCAGGGCGGCCCGGGAGGCCGACGGGAACGACCGGGCCAGAGCCGGGAAGGCTACGTTGACGATCGACAGGTCCAGCGATGCCATGAAGGCCGCCAGGGCGGTGACGGCGAAGACGGCCCGCCGGTCGAGACGCCGGGGCCCGGCCCCCGCAGTCAGTTCATTCACGAAACCCACGGTAGCTCAGTCGGTTCTGTGAAGCAACCGACTAATGTGGGGGCGTGGAGAGGAAGAGCTTCGCCGACATGCACTGCTCGGTGGCCCAGTGCCTCGAGGTGGTGGGCGAGTGGTGGTCGATGCTGATAGTGAGGGACGCGTTCATGGGGGTGACCCGCTTCGACCGGTTCCAGGAGCGTCTCGGCATATCCCGCAACGTTTTGAACCAGAGGCTCGGCCGCCTGGTCGACGAGGGGATCCTCGACAAGGTGCCCTACAGCGAGCATCCGCCTCGCTACGACTACCGCTTGACCGCCAAGGGCCGGGACCTGTGGCCGGTGCTGACCGCCATGCGGCAGTGGGGCGACCGCTACGCGGCCCCCGACGGCCCCCCGGTCCGGATCGTCCACCGGGGCTGCGGCAAGGTCTCGCAGGCCGTGATGGTGTGCTCGAACTGCGGAGAGCGCCTGACCGCCCGGGACGTGAGGGCCGTCCCCGGTCGGGGTGACCGCGACGCTCTGGTCGGACCCGCCGGGGCCCAGAGCCGGCGCCGGGAGCCCTAGTCCGGCCCGGCGGCTCCGGCGTGACGTCCCGAGCGGACATACTCCGGCGATGACGGTGCCGGACAGAGCAGATGTCGAGCGGTGGTCCCCGCAGGATCGGGCGCAGGTCGCCCGGCTGCTCGACCAGTTCGTCGATCGACCGGGAGCCCGTAGCCGCCCACCGCGGCAGCGGACGCTGCTGTTGGTGGTGACCTGCGTAGGAGCTGTGGCGCTGTTGCCGTGGATCGCCTTTCTGGCTGCTTCGCTGCCACGGTCGCACTCGGTGACGACGTGGAACGTGACGTGGGTCGGCTTCGACGTGGTGCTGGCGGCGTGCTTCGGGGTGACGGGCTGGTTGCTACTGCACCGGCGCCGGATGGCCATCCTCGGTCTCGGCGTCACTGCGACGTTGCTCTCCTGCGACGCGTGGTTCGACGTGTCACTCGGATGGGGCAGTTCCGAACAGCTCTGGGCGCTGGTGAGCGCGGCGCTGTTCGAGGTGCCGATCGCCGTCCTGATGGTGGCGGGCGTGATACGCCTCCTGCGGCGGGAGTCCGCAGTCGTGGCCCAGCTGCGCGGCCGGCCCGGGCCCCGGGGGTCGATTTGGGAGCAGACCTTCGTGATGCTCGCCCCGGAGGCCGCCGACTGGTCCGACGGCTCCGGGCCCAGCTGACGTCAACCGGTGACGGTCACGAGGGTGCCGATGCCCAGGGACGGCCAGATCGCCTTCCCGGCCTGGTACGGCACCTCCACGCAGCCGAGGCTCTGCGGGTACCCGTAAGCGGACCGGGCTATGTAGTGGATCGCGTCCCCGCCGTTGAAGTAGGCCACCCAGGCCACCGGATCGGCATATGGGGTCCCGTCGGGGTTCTTCCCTCTCATGACCTGGGTCGCCAGGCGCTCGTAGACGGGGAAGGTGCCGTCAGCGGTGGGAGCAGCCGGAATCCCCGTGTTGGCCCGGGTGGTGGCGATGACCGTCCCGTCGTGCCAGACCGTGAGCGTCTCCGGGAGGGTCTTCGACGCCAGGGCATACGTGTATCCGAGGGGTGATGCGGCGATGGTGGGGCCGTCAGTGGCGGCGAGCAGCGCAGTCCACACCTCAGGCCCGGCCAGGCCGTCGACGGCCAGGCCGTGAGCGGCCTCGAAGGCCATCACGGCTCCTTTCACCATGACCGTGTACTGCCCCGGCGCCCACAGGCGGACGAGGGCAGGAGGTGGGGCGTTCCATCGCCACGTGAAGGCCCCCGCCGGCGCCTGGTACACAGCTCGCTCGGCGGCGGCCCGCCCCGATGGCGATCCGGCCGCGGCCGGCGCCCA
>JAGWSF010000214.1 GCA_028876385.1 Acidobacteriota bacterium
AACTGCGGCCGGTAGTTGTTGAAGAAGGGCTTGTGGCGGCCACCCTCCTCCTTCGACAGCACGTAGATGGCGCCCTCGAACTCGGTGTGGGGGGTGATGGAGCCGGGCTTGCAGAGCACCTGGCCCCGCTCCACGTCCTCCTTCTTGGTGCCGCGCAGGAGAGCGCCGATGTTGTCCCCGGCCTCGCCCTCGTCGAGCAGCTTGCGGAACATCTCGACCCCGGTGCAGGTGGTCTTCTGCGTGGGACGGAGGCCGACGATCTCGACTTCCTCGCCCACCTTGATCCGGCCCTGCTCCACCTTGCCGGTCACCACCGTGCCGCGTCCCTGGATGGTGAACACGTCCTCGATGGGCATCTGGAAAGGCTTGTCCAGCTCACGCACCGGCTCGGGAACGAACTCGTCCACGGCCTCCATGAGCTCGATGATCTTGTCCTCCCACTCCTTGTCGCCCTCCAGGGCCTTCAGAGCGGATACCCGTACCACCGGGGTGTCGTCGCCGGGGAACTCGTACTCGTTGAGCAGCTCCCGCACCTCGAGCTCCACCAGGTCGAGCAACTCCTCGTCGTCGACGGCGTCGGACTTGTTGAGGGCGACCACGATGGAGGGCACGCCGACCTGGCGGGCCAGCAGCACGTGCTCACGGGTCTGGGCCATGGGGCCGTCCGTGGCGGCGACCACCAGGATGGCACCGTCGACCTGGGCGGCGCCGGTGATCATGTTCTTGATGTAGTCGGCGTGGCCGGGCATGTCCACGTGGGCGTAGTGCCGGTTGGGAGTCTGGTACTCCACGTGGGCGATGTTGATGGTGATGCCGCGCTGGCGCTCTTCGGGGGCCTTGTCGATCTGGTCGAACGCGATAGGAGCGTTCCCCTCGGGGTAGCGCCCAGCGAGCACCTTGGTGATGGCTGCGGTAAGGGTCGTCTTACCGTGGTCGATGTGCCCCATCGTCCCGATGTTCAGGTGGGGCTTTGTGCGCTCGAACTTCTGCTTCGCCATTGAAAGGCACGCTCCTCATGCGGGTTCCGGCCGCCCGGCCGGGTGATAGACGCGGTGTCAAACGATAGTGGTTTTGCCGACCGGGTTCAGCCGGTACGGCGGGTACTCGGCACGAGGCCGCTTACTCTCCCCGGATCCGCTTAACGATCTCCTGGGCGATCGAGTCGGGGACTTCCTGGTACGAGTTGAACTGCATGCTGTAAGTCGCTCGCCCCTGGCTGCGCGACCGCAGGTCAGTAGCGTACCCGAACATCTCGGCCAGGGGGACCTGAGCCCGGACTACCTGGGAATTGCCCCGCTGCTCCATGCCCTCGACCTTGCCCCGGCGGGAGCTCAGGTTGCCGATGACGTCGCCCATGTAGTCCTCGGGGGTGACCACCTCGACCGACATGATCGGCTCGAGCAGGACCGGATGGGCCTTGCGGCAGGCTTCCTTGAAGCACATCGACCCGGCGATCTTGAACGCCATCTCCGAGGAGTCGACGTCGTGGTAGGAGCCGAACACCAGCCTGGCGCGGATGTCCACCACGGGGTAGCCGGCCAGGACACCCGAGGACATGGCGTCCTGGATGCCGGCATCGACGGAGGGGATGTACTCCTTCGGGATGATGCCGCCGCTGATCTTGTCCACGAACTCGTAGCCGCCGCCAGGGCCCGTCGGCTCCAGGTCCAGCACGACGTGGCCGTACTGGCCTCGACCGCCGGTCTGGCGGACGTAGCGCATCTCCACCTTCTGCACGGCGTTCTTGATGGTCTCGCGGTAGGCGACCTGGGGCTTGCCGACGTTGGCGTCGACCTTGAACTCCCGCAGCATGCGGTCGACGAGCACCTCGAGGTGCAGCTCACCCATGCCGCCGATCACCGTCTGGCCGGTCTCCTCGTCGGAGTGGACCTGGAAGGTGGGGTCCTCCTCGGACAGCGCCTGCAGGGCCCGCGACAGCTTGTCCTGGTCGTTTTTGGTCTTCGGCTCCACCGCCACGTGGATGACCGGCTCGGGGAAGTCCAGGGACTCGAGCACGATCGGCGAGCTCGGGTCGCAGAGGGTGTCGCCGGTGGTGGTCTGCTTCAGGCCGACCAGGGCCACGATGTCGCCGGCGAACGCGGCGTCACGGTCCTCACGGTGGTTGGCGTGCATCTGCAGGATGCGCCCCACCCGCTCCTTGCGGTCCTTGGAGGAGTTGATGATGCCACTGCCGGTGGTGAGTTTCCCGGAGTACACACGGGCGTAGGTGAGCTTCCCCAGGTGGGGGTCGGTCATGATCTTGAAGGCCAAAGCGGCGAACGGCTCGTCGTCGCTGGCCCGCCGCTCGAGCTCCTCGACGCCTTTGACGTCGGTCCCCCTGGTGGGGGGGATGTCGAGGGGGCTGGGCAGGTAGGACACCACGGCGTCGAGCATGGGCTGGACGCCCTTGTTCTTGAAGGCGCTCCCGCACAGCACCGGCACGACCTGGCCGGCGATGGTGGCGGCCCGCAGGGCCCGCTCGAGGTCCGACGAGGTGATCTCCTCCTCGCCGAGGAACTTCTCGGTGATCTCGTCGTCGAAGTTGGACAGGGTGTCGATCAGCTCGTGGCGGTAGGTCTCGGCTTCGGGACGCAGGTTCTCGGGGATCTCGACCAGGTCGAACTTCTCTCCCTTGGCGGCATCGTCGTTCCAGATCATGGCTCTCATGCCGAGCAGGTCGATACAGCCGCGGAACTCGCTCTCGGCGCCTATGGGCAGCTGGACCACGGCGACGGTGGCTCCGAGACGGTCCTTGATCATGTCCACGCAGCGGTAGAAGTCGGCCCCGATGCGGTCCATCTTGTTGACGAAG
>JAGWSF010000215.1 GCA_028876385.1 Acidobacteriota bacterium
CACCGGCGCTTACCCTGACCCCGTCGTAGGACACCCCTCCGACCCGCTCCGGGTCGCTCCACGACGGGTCGACCGGTTCGGCCACCGGCACCGGGGCGGCGGACACCGCAGCGAGCCGGTCGGCCGCCGCCCCGGCCCGCTGCCGACCGAGGAGGAGCCCCGGCAGCGAGGCGCACTGGTCCAAGACGGCCAGCGCGGTGAAGACGACCACTGACAGCGTCACTCCACCGACCCGACGGCCGGCCGCGCCCTCGAGCCCCACCTGGAGCAGTGAGACCAGAGCCAGTGCCGACAGGGCCACTGCGGCGGCCGTCCCCACGGCCGCCCACGCCCCCATGCGTCGGGCCGCGGCGACGGAGCGGAGCCGGACCGTCGCCAACTGCTGCTGGGTCAGGTCCTGGCGGCCGTAGGCCGCCATCTCGCGCGCCGCGCCCACCGCCTCGGTAACCGCCCGAGCCAGGTCGCGTCGGGCCTGGGCCTCCCCGACGAAGGCGTTGCGGGACAGCCGGGCGGTCAGCACCGCGGCGGCGGCAATGGCCAGCGCGCCGACGAGGAGCCGCAGACCCAGGGCCGGGTCGACGACCGCCACCACGGCGGTGCCGAGCAAGACACCCGACACCAGATCGATCAGCCCGGTCGCCACCTTGGCCCACTCGTCGGTCACCGTCTCGGCGTCGCTGACGAAACCCGTCAGCACCGACGACGAGTCGAGACCGGGGACCCCGGGGACCCGGCCCTGCAGGTCGTCGAAGAGCGCCAGGCGGAGCCTTCCGAGCCGGTCCAGGGCCGACGCGTGGATGCCCAGACGCTCGAAGTAGCGGGCCAGCCCCCGCCCGAGAGCGAAGGCCTGGACGGCACCTATGGCGACGGCCAGGGCCAGCACCGGAGGCCGGGTGGACGCGGTGGTGATGAGCCAGCCGGAGGTGGCGAGCAGGCCGATCCCCGACGCCGAGGCCACCGACCCCGCCAGCACGGCGCGCCAGCCCGGATGGGACCCCGCCGTCACCATGGCCGTGCCCCCACCGGGGCGAAGGCGGCCGGTGCTGCGAGCGGCCGGGGCCGGTCGGGCCGGAGCGCCACGTCCCGGGGCCGGTCGGGCCGGAGCGCCACGTCCCGGGGACGCCCCTGGCCGGACCGGGAGGTGACGGCGGCCAACGCGAGCTGTCCCCGGTCGAGCCCGACGACGCGGTCGGCCAGCGCCAGCACCGCCGGTCGGTGGGTGACGATCAGCGCGCTGCGCCCCTGCACGGCCAACCCCAGCTCGGCCACCACCAGCGCTTCGAGGTCCCCGTCGAGGTGGACCGTCGGCTCGTCCAGCAGATACAGGGAAGCGGGGCGGACGAAGACCCGGGCCAGGGCGATGCTCTGGCGCTCGCCCGCCGAGAGGGGTCGCCCACCGTCGCCCACCCGGCACGAAAGGCCCGTCGGCAGGGATCGCAGCAGCGCTCCCCCACCAGCCCGTACCAGCGCTTCGGCTACCTCGTCATCGGAGGCCGACGGTCGGGCCAGGCGGATGTTGTCGGCGACGGTGGCGGCGATGAGGGTGGGACGGTCGGGAAGATAGGTGAGTCGCTCCCGCCAGGCGGCGAGGTCCATCTGGCCGAGGTCCCGGTCACCGACGCGGACCCGGCCCTCGTCGGGTCGGTCGAAGCCGAGCAGGACCGACAGGAGGCTCGATTTGCCGGCCCCGTTGTCCCCGACCAGGACGGTGGTGGTGCCCGGATCGAGGGTGAGCGTCAGGTCCTCGAGCACCGGCCGGTCCCGGCCGGGGAAACTCAACCGCACCCCCTCCAGGCTCACCGGCTCCTCGGCCGGGTCGGCTACCTCGGCGCCGGGCCGCCCATCGGAAGCATCGGGGCCGCCAGGAGCCTCGGGTCCGCCAGGAGCCTCGGGTCCGCCAAGAGCATGGGGTCCGCCAAGAGCATCGCGGCCGGGCGCTCCCCGCCGGGCCGACCCGGTGCGATGCCCGGGTGCCGTCCATGGGACCAACCGGGCAGCGGCGGCCAGCCCCTCGGTGCTCTCGTGGAACTGGGCGCTGGCCCGCCGGAGGGGCACGAACACCTCGGGGCTGATGATGAGCACGGCCAGAGCCGTCGACAGGCGTATCGATCCGTCCACCAGTCGCAGGCCGAGGGGAACGGCGACCAGCGCCACCGACACCGACGCCAGCGTGTCGAGCACCAGAGCCGACAAGAAAGCCACCCGCAGGGCGGCCAGGCTGCTGTCCCGCAAGGCGTCGGTGGCCGCCTGTATGCGCCGTCTCTCCTCGGCGACGCGACCCAGTGCCCGGAGCACCGCCATCCCGCCGAACGCGTCGGCCACCCGGCGGCCGAGAGCTTCGATGTCGCCCCAGCGGCGGCGGGCCAGGTCCGCGGTCGAGCGGCCCACCAGCGCACCAAACAGGGGGAAGAGGCCGATCACGACCAGCAGGATGAGCCCCGAGACCCAGTCGAAACCGATGGCGGTGACGGCCAAGGCCACCGGGGCGACGGCACCGACGATCAGGGCCGGTAGCGACCGTCCGACGTACACGTCGAGCGCGTCGACGCCCCGCCCGGCGACGGTCGCCACCTCGGCGGGGGTGGCCGAAGCCGTCGGACCGGGGGTCGTCACGAAATGGACCAGCCGGCTGCGGATCTCGGCTCGTGCCACCGCCGAACCGACGATCGCGACCAGCTCTCCCCCCGCCGACGCCACCGCCTTGACGGCGGCCGCACCGAGCAGCCACATGAGCTTCCGCCCGACCGCCGCCTCGTGGGCGCCGGGCATGGCCCCGGCCAGCAGGTCGCCCAGCACCCAGGCCTGAACGACCACCGTCGCCACCGACACCAGGCCGAGGACCACCGACGCCGGCACCGAGAAGCGCAGGACGGGAGCTCGGTGGGCCAACGCGCCGGCGGCGGCCACCGGTGAGCGCCCGAGGGCACCGCCTGAGCCGCCGCCCGCATGGGGGCGCCGGTCAGCCATGGGCGCCGGACGCACTGCTCACCGGGTTGGTTCCCGTACCGCCGACCGAGGCCGGCGCCTCCACCTCGGAACCCGGCCGACGAGCCGGTTCGGGGCGGGCGAGCCGCTGGCGGAAGACCCAGTAGGTCCAGCCCTGGTAGGCGAGGACGAACGGGGTGAAGCAGGCGGCTACCACCGTCATCACCACGAGGGTGTTGTGCTGCGATGCGGCCTGGGCGATGGTCACCGTGTTGGCCGCTCCGTTGGATGCGGTGAGCACGGCCGGGAACATGCGGGCGAAGACCGCGCCCATGGCGGCCACGATGGCCAACCCGGTAGCTATGAAAGCCCAGCCGACCCGGCCCGACCGGGCCACCAGCGCCGCCGATCCCACCGCCGCCACCGAGAACAGCCCGAACAGCAGCGGGACCAAGCCGGGCAGCGTGCCGACCACGTGCGGATGGTCCGAAACGGCGAGCCAGAGCACCGTCACCAGGAGGGCCCCGGCCGCCACCACGCCCGACCGGGGGGCCAGGCGGCGGGCCCGCTCGGATATCGGCCCGTCGGTCTTCAGGCTGAGAAACAGCGCACCGTGGGTCACGAATACCGCCAGGCTGGCCGCGCCTCCGAGCAGGGCTATCGGGTGCAGGGCCCCCCAGAGGCCGCCGGTGTAGTAGCCGTTGACGATGGGGACACCGTGGACGAAGTCGGTGAAGGCCACACCCCAGATCACCGCTGGGATGAGGCTGCCGACGAAGTTGGCCACGTCCCAGCTTTTGCGCCAGCGGGGGTCGTCCACCTTGTTGCGGTACTCGAAGGAGACGCCCCGCACGATCAGGGCCACTAGCACGAGGAACAGCGCCAGGTAGAACCCGTTGAACAGCCGGGCATACCAGAGCGGAAAGGCCGCAAAAGTGGCACCGCCGGCGACGAGAAGCCACACCTCGTTTCCGTCCCACACCGGTCCGACCGAGTTGAGGCAGATACGCCTATCGGTCTCGTCAGAGGAAATGAAGGGGGCGACGATGGCCACCCCGAAATCGAAGCCCTCGAGGAAGAGATAGCCGGCCCAGAGCAACCCGATCAGGGCGAACCAGGTCGTGTTCAGGTAGGCGAAAGTCAACCGGAGCTCCTTAGTAGACGAGGGTGGGAACGAGCGGGCGGGGCGGCGTCGACTCCTCCACGACCAGGTCGCGCCGAGCGGCGCGAGCCATGAGCAGCCCCGCGATGATCCCGAGGACCGTGTAGAGGAGGATGAACACCACGGTCGTGAGCGCCACATCGGCCGTGGTGACCGCCGACACCCCTTTGGCCGTGGTCATCAACCCGTAGACGATCCACGGCTGACGGCCGACTTCGGTGAAGATCCACCCGGTCGAGTTGGAGATGAGCGGAAGGGCGATGCCCGCCAGGGCGGCCCGGCGGTACCACACGCTCTCGCCCAACCGGCCCTTGCGCAGGAGCCACAGACCCCACGCCGTCAGACCCATCAGCAGGACGCCGGCCCCGATCATGGCCCGGAACGACCAGTAGGTCAGCCATATGACCGGCACATAGCTTCCCGGCCCGTAGGTGGCCATTTCACTGGCCTGGAGCTGGTTTATCCCTTTCACCTGACCGTTCCAGGACAGATCGGCGATCATCGACAGCACGTGGGGAACACGGATCTGAAAGCCCGGTTTACCCGACAGGTCGCCGATGGTGAGCAGGGAGAAGCTGGCACCGTCCTTGGTGTTGTACAGGGCCTCTGCGGCGGCCATCTTCATCGGCTGCTGGGATTCCATCAGCCTTCCCTGGATGTCACCGGTCGCCGCGGTGAGCGTCACCGTGGCCAGGGTGAACGCCGCCGCCAGGCGGGCGGCCCGCACGAAAGCCGGGCGGCTGGAGGCCTCCGCCCCGTCTCGATGGACCCGCCAGACGCTCACGCCGAGCATCAGAGCCCCACCGGTGGCGAAGGCCGCCAGGATGGTGTGGGTGAACGATCCCCACAGGGTGGAGTTCGCGAGCACCGCCCAGAAGTTGGTCAGGACGGCCTGCCCGTCAACCACCTTGTAGCCGACGGGGTGCTGCATCCAGGCGTTGGCCGCCAGGATGAACAGGGCGGAGAGGATGGTGCCGATACTCACCAGCCAGATGGTGGCCAGGTGGAGTCGGGGAGACAGCCGATCACGGCCGAAGATCCACAACCCGATGAACGTGCTCTCCAAGAAGAAGGCCAGCAGGCCCTCGATGGCCAGGGGGGCGCCGAAGATGTTGCCGACGAACACCGAATAGGACGACCAGTTGAGGCCGAACTCGAACTCGAGAACGATCCCTGTGACCACACCCACCGCCATGTTGACCAGGAACATCCGGCCGAAGAACCGGCTCAGGCGGTCCCACTCCTCGTCGTGGCGGCGGTAGGCCAGGCTCTGCATTACCGCCACCAGAAAGGCCAAGCCGATCGTCACCGGCACGAAGAAGAAGTGGAACACCGTCACGATCGCAAACTGCCATCGGGCCAACAGAAGTGTCATGGTCCGGAAGGTAAGACGGGTTCCGGAGACGGCTAAGGGTCTTTGGTCATCTCCTGGCGTGTGGCATGGGCCACACCGCCCCGGTCACGCCGAAAGGTGCGGCGGACGCGCCGCCGGATCGCGAGGGGTATCAGCGACGGCGGCGGGAGAACCACCGGCCCAGCAGACTCCTGCCGGACTGATCGGCGCTGGGCGCCGGAAGGGCCGCCGGGACGGGGCTCTGCAGGGCGGCTGTCGCGATGAGGTCCCGCCAGCGGTCCCGCCGACTGTCGTCGAGGCCCTTGTGCATGGGATCGTGGCCGAAGACCACCACCAGCATCTCGCGGGTCTGGGCCGCGGCGACGGTGATCCGCATGGCCGGCATCCCGTCGCGCACGGACTGGCTGAGCACCGCCAGCATCTCGACCGTCACCGACAAGCCGGCCAGCACGGAGTCATCAGACGGCAACCGCCCGTCCTGGTAGTCACCGTAGATGCGGTTCACCTCCCGGCACAGGCCGAGGCTGAACGCCACATCGTCTTCTTCTACGAACGTGAATCCGGCGGACTCGACGAGCGGCTCGATCAGTTCTGAAGGCGGCATGGTCAACTGCACGTGGTCTCCGAATACGCCCGGGCCTCCAACCCAGACAGGCGTGGATAATTACTCGGCCGTTCGCGCTAGTGGCTTTAGCCGCGACGCCTCCCAGGGGTCCCCGGAAGGCCCTGAAGGCGGGAACTCCACAATACGGACAGCGGTAATTCCTACGAAGGCCGACTTGTCCGGCCTTTCGTTCGATATTCGTGAATTGGGGCACACCGTGCCGACAAAAGTCGCCCCAGGGACCGGCAAACTGACAACAGCGAAGCACTCTGGGCGCCCAGAAAAGGCAATGACGTCGCTCAGAGTTGAATTGCTCGTAAACTAAGATGAATCACTTCCCCTAACCAGGAGTCCACATGGCCGTAGCCAAGCTCGTAGTCACCAAAGCACGCGGCGGTAGCCGCATCGCCCTCATCGGTACCAGCGGCACCGAACTGCTCACCTCCAAAGTGTTCACGGAGCCCCGTGGCAAGGGAGCCACGTTGCGGTCGCTGAAGGGTCTGCTAGGTGACGGCATCGTGGTAGAGGACCAAACAGTCCAGCCCGCGACCAAAGCCGCTGCGGCCGCCGACACCACTCCTGCCGCCGAGGCCCCCGCGCCGGCCCCCAAGGCCAAGGCCGCCCCCAAGGCCAAGTCGTCGCGCAAGACGGCGCCGGCGGGCAAGACCGCCCCCGCCCGCAAGACCGCTCCGGCCCGCAAGACCGCACCGGCCCGCAAGTCGGCTCCCGCTAGCAAGGCCGCCCCGGCGGCCAAGGCCGAACCCGCAGTGAAGACCGAGCCGGCGGCCAAGGCCGAGCCCGCAGTGAAGACCGCGACCAAGACCGCGGCCCGCTCCAAGAGCGCCGCCACCAAGCGCCCCCGCAAGAAGGTCGCGGCGAAGAGCTGATCCTGTACCGCCTGGGCCCGGTCGGCCCGCATCGCTCGACCGGGCCCGCCGAGGCTCTGCGGCGCCCTCGCACCGCACCCGTCCCCTGTCGGGGCCCCCAGACGGGGGTCAGGGGTTGATGGGGCGGTTGGTCCACTGGCGACCGAGGCTGCGAGAGCCGGATCGGTACCAGCCGCC
>JAGWSF010000216.1 GCA_028876385.1 Acidobacteriota bacterium
GGGACGTACGGGGGTGGCCCCGACGCCTGCTGGGCCTCGGCCCTGGCCCCGTTCCGGACGAAGGTGTCAGTTGGACTGACAGCCGCGGCATGGACCCGGATCCGCACCTGGCCGGGACCGACCACCGGATCGGGGAGGTCGACCACCTCGAGCGCTTCCGGTCCGCCGTACTGGTTGACTCCTACTGCCTTCACGCACCGTTGAAACGCCAACCGGACGGGCCGCATTCCGCGGCCGACGCGGGCCCGGCCGGCGAACCGGTCGGGGGTCAGCCGGACTGCGACCGCTTGATGGGCTCGAGGTACTCCCACATCGGGTTGAGCATGGCGAGCTGCCCGCGGTGCGACCCGACCGCTCCTTCGACCATGAGCTTCGCTCCCGGCTCGATCCCGGCGACCTGCTGGCGACCGAGGAAGGCGATGGTGAGGGCGCCGCTCCCGTCGACCAGCACGCACTCGAAGGTCGGCACGCCCGACCAGGGTTGGACGCTGATGGCCCGCACCCGCCCGGCCACCTTGGCCCGCTGGCGGTGCTTCAGATCGCCGATCGGGGTCAGGCCCGGCAAGGAAACGCCGAGGTGGCGGCCCTCCGTGGGCTCGGGCTTGGGCCTGGTCGGGGCGGCTTGGAGGTCTACCGCCCCGGGGCGGGAGCGGCGCTCGAGCAGTTCGCGCACATCGAACGGGGCGATGGTGGCGCTTACGTGGGGAATGGCGGTCACGGCGGCGACGAGACGGTCCGCGGTCTGATCGTGGAGGAACCGGCCCACCACCCCGTGGCCGGCCCGGCGGGGCAGGATCAGCAGCACCTCCGTCTCGCCGTCGCTGGCCAAGGAGTCGGCCAGTTCGGTCACTGCCCTCACCAGCCGGCGGTCCGGGCACTCGACGACCTGGAGGGCGACCGTACCCAACCCGAGTTTGGCCCACGACTGGGCGACGCGCTCCGAGCGTTCCTCGTCGACCGCGAAGTGAACCGCCCTCACCTGGCCCCCCGAAGCGAGGGAACGGGCCAGCTGAAGGGCCCTCGCGGTGGCCAGGTCCACCCGGTCGACGAGCACGACGACCTCCTGGCGGCTGAGCATCTTCTCGGCGGCCAGCGCCGGCGCCACCTCCTCGGCCAGCACCTCGCGCTCCGACTGGTAGAGCCGGTGGGTGCGGGACAGGCCGAAGATGATGAGGGGGATGACCACGACCACCGCCCACGCCCCCCTCGTGAACTCGGTGACCACGAAGATCAGCGTGACCACGGCGCTGACCGCGGCGGCCGTCCCGTTGACGATGAGACCGCGCCGCCGATCGGGGCCGGGGTGGGTCAGGTGGAACCGGGTCATCCCGGCACCGGCCATGGTGAACCCCGTGAACACCGTGGTGGCGTAGAGCGGGATCAGGCTGGCCACACTGGCCCGGGTCACCACCAGGAGGGCCACCGAGAGGAACGAGAGCAGGATGATCCCGTTCGAGTAGACCAGCCGGTGGCCCCGCGTGGTCAGCCGACGGGGCAGGTAGCTGTCCCGGGCGATGAAGCTCACCAGGAGGGGGAACCCGTTGAAGCTGGTGTTGGCGCCAAGCACCAGGATGAGGGCGGTGCTGAACTGAAGCGAGTAGTAGGCGACCCGGCCGAGCGGGCTGGCGCCGAACACGAACGAGCCGATCTCGGAGAGCACCGTGGGCGTGCCGTGGTGGAACGGGACGGCATGGGTCAGGGCGGCCAGGGCCGAGACCGCCAGGAACAGGAACCCGATGATCGACGCCATCAGCATCAGCGTGGTCCTGGCGTTACGGACCTGCGGCTCCCTGAACACCGTGACGGCGTTGGAGATGGCCTCCATACCGGTCATGGCCGAGCCGCCGTTGGCGAAGCCCCGCAGGACGATGAACAATGATGCGCCGAGGAGCAGGCCGGGGCCGGCCGGCGCGGCGTGCATCTGCCCGGCCGCCGGAGCGATGTGCGGCAGGCCCCCGTCGAGGAGGTAGCGGACGACGGCAGCGCCGATGAGCACGGCCATGCTGGCTATGAACCAGTACGTAGGTACGGCGAAGACCTTCCCGGCCTCCCGTATGCCGCGCAGGTTGCCGAAGGTGAGCACGAGCACGAAGATCACCGACAGGACCGTCGGCGACACCTTCAGCCCGGGGAACGCCGAGAGCACCGCATCCACCCCGGCGGCCACCGACACAGCGACGGTCAGGGTGTAGCTGCACAGGAGCGCAGCGCCGGGGATCTGGGCCGCGGCGTACCCGAAGTTCTCCCGGCTGACCACGTACGACCCGCCCGACACCGGGTAGGCCTCCACGACGTTGCGGTAGCAGAGGCAGACGACCCCGAGTACAACCAACAGCAGGCCGGTGATGGGGGTTATGAGGGCGAAGGCGCCCAGGCCGGCCACCGGGACCAGGATGCGCAGCACCGACTCCGAGGCGTAGGCCGCCGAGGACATGACATCCGAGGAGAGCACGGCCAGCCCCGTGGGCTTCCCGAGGCGCTCCTCGTGGAGCTGGTCGCTGACGAGGGGCGGCCCGAGGAGCCTGCGCTTGAGCCGGTAGCCCGCCGTCTCGGGGAGGTCAGGGCTGGTCTCCTCCGAAGCCGGTCTGGGGTTCATCCACTCCGGTTCGGACCGTCCCTCAGAGGCCGATCCACCCAGGCTGGCGTCCCCCACCGTCTCGTCCACGCACGGGCATGGTAGCCATACGCCCTGCTGCGGACACACCCGTATACTCGGCGGCGTGCGACGGCACCGGGGCCAGGGTCGGAGAGCGGACCTCGGCGCCTTCCTGGTCGGGTTCGCCGGGTCGGCTGCGGTGGCGGTGGCGTGGGTGCCTTTGCGCGCCGGGCACAGCAACGTGATCGCGGCCATGGCCCTGGTGGTCGTGACTACCGCAGCAGGAGCCCTACGCCGAAGGCCGGCGGTCATCGGGGCCACCGCTTCGGCCGCCCTCTCCTTCATCTATTTCGACACCGTCCCCTTCGACCGGATGACCATGGTCAAGCAGACCGACATCGCGACCGCCGCCTCTCTCGTGCTGGTCGGGCTGCTCACCGGCGAGCTGTCGTTCCGGCTGTCGCGAAGCAGGAAGGTCGAGGACAGCGCGGTCGGCTATCTCGGACGGGTGGCTGACGCCGCGGCCCTCCTGGCCACCGGCGAGGAGCTGGCGGTGTTCATCGGTGTGGTCGCCGACGAGTTGGCGTCGCTGCTCGGGGCGGCCAGCAGCCGCTACAGCGTCGAGGCGCTAGCCACGGGTTCGACGGTCGTCGGTCGATCCGGCACCCTGCAGCTTCCTCCCGGAGGCTACCGGCGCCGGCTGGCCGTTCCCGTACTGGCTCTCGGCGAGAGCAGCGGTCACTTCGCGCTGGAGATGTCATCGCCGATGCCACCGGATCCGAAACGGCTCCGCGTCGCCATCACCCTGGCCGATCAGGTCGGGGCCGCGCTGGCCGCTCACGGCGCCGTCCCACCGCCACCACCGTCGTCGCGCGGTGGCGTCCTATCCGCCCCCCTCGTGGCCGGTCCCAGGCTGAGAGTCGTCGGGCCCGACGCCGAACCGGGGCCGCCGGCCGCCGGTCGTCTGGCCGGCTAGGCACGCCTGAGCGGCGGCCGGCACCCGGGCCGGACGTTGCACCGGCGCCAGATGAGAAACATCTGTCATCCGTCTTGTCGCTTAGACCAAGAGGGATGCCCAGCCGGAACGCAAACCGTGAGACTGGCGGGCATGACCGCTTTTTCCTCGGCGGCGGAAGACGGTGGTGGTTCAGGGCACGCGTTCGCGCCCCCCTCCAATGGGCCGACCTGCCGTTGGCACCCGTTCGCCCTTTCCCCGAATGCCGTGACATTCCCAGTGCCACCGGTTCTAGGCAATTGGGACCTTGGGCCCGGCCACGACGGGACCGTCAAGCTCCCGCCGGGATCGCCCGATGATGGGCCTATGCACCAGGCGCGCCCCGAGGCGTCATGAGGGTCGCGACGGCCCGTTACCGACCGGGCCAGGGCTGGCTCGAACCCCTGAGCGGCGAGGACTCACCCGCCACGCTCGTCCTGGCCTTCGCCGACCCCGAGGTGAGCGCCGAGGATCCCATCTGGGGTGAGCTGCGCGACCGGTTCCCGCAGTCGGTCCGCTGCGGCTGCTCCACCTCGGGCCAGTTCGACGGGCCGGTCATCTGCGACCGCGAGGTCGTGGTCACCGTTGCCCAGTTCCACCGGACCCGGCTGGCCAGCGCCTCGGCGGCGGTGGCGGGGGGGCCGGACTCGCGCCGCGCCGGGGAGGAGATCGGGGAACGACTGACCGCACCGGACCTGCGTGGCGTGCTGGTGCTCTCCGACGGCTTGGCCGTGAACGGCAGCGAGCTGGCCGCCGGGCTGCTCTCCCGCCTGGCGCAAGATGTGGTGGTGACCGGGGGACTGGCCGGCGACGGCAGCCGCTTCGGGCACACCTGGCTCCTCGACCACGATCTGGTGACCTCGCACCGGGTCGTAGCCGTCGGCCTCTACGGCGACGCGGTGACCATCGGTGCCGGTAGCTGTGGCGGCTGGAGCGGCTTCGGGCCGCCCCGCGAGGTCACCGGCGCGGTGGGCAACGTGCTCCACGAACTCGACGGCGAGCCCGCTCTGGACCTTTACCGCCGGTACCTGGGCGACCTGGCGGGCGAGTTGCCGGCCACCGGGCTGCTCATGCCCCTGGCCGTGAGAACCGCCGCTGGAGGCGAGACGGTGGTGCGCACCCTGCTGGCCATCGACGAGGACCACCGGTCCATGACCTTCGCCGGCGACATCCCCGCCGGGGGCGTGGCCCAGCTCATGAGAGCCGACCGGGAGGACCTGATCGACGGCGCCGCGACGGCGGCCGAGCGCAGCCTGGTCGGCCAGGACGGCGAGGGGCCCGGTCTGGCGCTGGCCGTCTCGTGCGTGGGTCGGCGCCTGGTGCTCGGCGACCGGGCCGACGAGGAGCTCGACTCGGCCCGCGAGCAGCTGCCAGGCCGGTTCTCCCTCACCGGCTTCTACTCCTACGGCGAGCTGGCCCCCGGACTGGCCGGCAGGTGCGAGCTGCACAACCAGACCATGACCATCACCACCATCAGCGAACGGTAGCGATGCCTCCCGACTCCGGCCGCGCCGCCCGCCAGATCGAGCGCCTGCTCAGACGGGCGGGCCTGAGTGCCGCCGACCCTCCCGACGAGGAGGGCTGGAGTCATTTCCTCAAATCCGTCCAGACCGGCCTGGCTGATGCCGAGCGGGACCGGTACCTCCTCGAGCGGTCCCTCGACATGACCACCCGGGACACGGCCACCCTCCACGCCAAGCTGGAGGCCGCCCTCGCCACCCTCACCGAGGAGCAGGCCGCCGTGGCCCGGGCGTGGAAGCGTCAGCGGGCCCTGGCCGAGCTCGGCCGGCGGGCGGTGGAAGGGGCCCCGGTGCCCGACATGCTGAGGGTGACGGCCAACCTGGCCGCCACCACCCTCCAGGCGCCCATCGCCACCATCTTCGAGCTGTGCGGGGATGAGCTGATGGAGCTGCGGGCCGAGGTCGGCTGGCCCTCCTCGTCGCGCCAGCCGATCCCCATCGCCCCCGACTCCCAGGCTCACTACATGCTCTCCGACCCGGAGGGCAACATCGTCGTCCACGACTACGCCGACGAGACCCGCTTCACCCCCGCCCAGCTGCTCGTGTCCCAGGGCATCCGCTCGTCGGTGGCGGCCCGGATCGGCAGCGCCGCCAACCCGTTCGGCATTATCAGCGTGCACAGCCGCGAGCCCGGCTGCTTCGCGGCTAGCGACGAGATGTTCGTCAACGAGCTGGCCCACGTCCTCACCCTCGCCATCGAGCAGGACCGCCACGCCCTGTGGCTGGCCAAGAAGGCCTTCCACGACGACCTCACCGGTCTGGCCAACCGGGCCCTCCTCAGGGACCGCCTCGAGCACGCCCTGCGCCGGTCCCAGCGGTCCTCGTCCACGGTCACCCTCCTCCTGCTCGATCTCGACGGCTTCAAGCTCATCAACGACTCCCGCGGCCACGCCGCCGGCGACCGTCTGCTGGCCGAC
>JAGWSF010000217.1 GCA_028876385.1 Acidobacteriota bacterium
CGCCTTGTCCATGCCCTTCTTGAGCGATCCGGGGCTGGCCCCGGCGGCGACGTTGCGCAGTCCTTCGGTGATGAGCGCCTGGGCCAGCACCGTGGCGGTGGTGGTGCCGTCACCGGCGACATCGTTGGTCTTGGTGGCGACCTCCTTGACCAGCTGGGCCCCCATGTTCTCGAAGGGGTCCTCCAGCTCGACCTCGCGGGCGATGGTCACCCCGTCGTTGGTGATGGTCGGAGCGCCGAACTTCTTCTCGATCACCACGTTGCGGCCCTTGGGGCCGAGGGTGACCTTGACGGTGTCAGCCAGCTGGTTGACGCCCGCCTCCAGCCCCCGACGAGCCTTGTCGTCGAACTTGAGCTGCTTGGGCACTCTTACTTCACCTTCGCCAGTACGTCACGGCTGGTGAGGATCAGCAGGTCCTCACCGTCGATGGTGATCTCGGTCCCGCCGTACTTCGAGTAGACGACCTTGTCGCCCACTGCGATGTCAAGCGGGATCAGTTCACCGGTGTTCTCGGCCCGACGACCGGGGCCCACGGCCAGAACTTCGCCCTGCTGGGGCTTCTCCTTGGCCGTGTCGGGGATGACGAGACCAGAAGCGGTCCGCTCCTCGGCCTCGCTCGGGCGGACGACGATACGATCGTCGAGCGGCTGCAGACTCATTTCAGTGCGCCTCCGTTGGCAGTTAGCACTCTCACCTTGCGAGTGCTAACGATAGCGGTCCTGCCGCGCTACTTCAACACGAAGATGCGCTAGGTGACCTCCGGCCTTCCCGGGGACCCCGATCCCGGGCGCTGATCGCCGACTAGCGCACCGGTCCCGACCGGGCCGTCAGGCCGGCTCGAAGTGCAGCTTCAGGTTGGGATCGGCGGGGGCGTCCAGGGGCGTCGGCCCGTCGGTCCGCAAGCGGTACCACGCCGTCGCACCGACCATCGCCGCGTTATCGGTGCACATGGCCCGGCTCGGGATGAACGCCGACCGCCCGTCGGCGGACGCGGCCGCCACCACCGCCGCCCGCAGGGCCGAGTTGGCCGCCACGCCTCCCCCGATGCAGAGGGAGCGGGCATCCAGGGCGGCCGCCGCGGCGCGCAACTTTTCCACGAGCACGTCCACCACGGCCGCCTGGAAGCTGGCCGCCACGTCTTCGACGGCGACGTCGGGATGTTTGCGCACGTAGTTGATGACACTGGTCTTCAGCCCGCTGAAGGAGAAGTCGAAGCCCTGCCCTCTCAGTCCTCTGGGAAAGGCCACGTGGGACGCGTCGCCTGTTGCGGCCAGGCGGTCGATGACCGGACCGCCCGGGTAGCCGAGGCCGAGGAACCGGGCGACCTTGTCGAAGGCCTCTCCTGCGGCGTCGTCGATGGTCTGGCCGAGAAGGCGGTAACGCCCCGCACCGGTCATGTGGATGAGCATGGTGTGACCACCCGAGACGAGCAGCACCGCGGCGGGAAGCGCCATGTCGGGGTCCTCGAGGAACGCGGCGTGGAGGTGGCCCTCCATGTGGTTGACCCCGACGAAGGGGATACCCCAGGCCAGAGAGTAAGCCTTGGCCGCGCTGACGCCCACCAGGAGGGACCCGATCAACCCCGGACCGATGGTCGCTCCCACCGCGTCCAGATCGGCGGGGACGACCCCCGCCTGCGCCAACGCCTCTGACACCACGGGCGTCAGGAGATCGACGTGGGCCCGGCCGGCCACTTCGGGCACGACCCCCCCGAACGCGGCGTGCAGGTCTATCTGACTCGACACCACGGAACTGCGCACGTCCCTCCCGTCGACCACGACCGCCGCCGCGGTCTCGTCGCAGGACGTCTCTATGGCCAGCACCGTCGTCAAGCCCGCTCCCCAGTCTCGTCGACGGTCTCGCCGCCGATGCCCGCCTCGATGGTGGCGATCCGGCGGAGGTGGTGGTCGTCCCCGATGTGGTGGACCCACATGATCAGGGCGTCCTCCCCGCTCTCGGCGTAGTAGTTCTTGCGGACGCCCTCGGTCTCGAATCCGAACCGGGCGTACATCTGCTGCGCCGCGGTGTTCGAGACCCGCACCTCGAGTGTCATGTGCTGTGCGCCCCGGGCCAGGGCGGCATTATTCAGATTGATCATGAGGCGACTTCCGATCCCGTGCTTCTGCCAGGCCGGGTCCACTGCGATGGTCGTCACATGGGCTTCGTCCAAGCTCAGCATGAGGCCGGCGTAACCGACCACTGCCCCGTTCACCCGGGCCACCACGTAGTGGCGGCTGTTGCGCAACGCGAGCTCGCCGAGGAACAGCGACAGGGACCACGGCCGGGGGTACACCTGATGCTCGATCTTCAGCACCGATCTCAGGTGACGTCTACGCATGGGAACCAGATGGACCGGGCCGACCGGGACCTCGGGCCCGGCAGGCGAGATCATCTCTGCTCCCAACCGATACGCACGTCGGCCCCGCGCAGATACACCGCAACCACCCGCTCGGCGGCCACGGCCATCAGGTCGGGGGCCCACCCAGCGAGCGCCGCGGCCGACGGATGGTCGAACGACGGGGGGGCCAACTCGAACGGTCCCGATCCGAAATAGCGCCGGGCACCGTCACCGGCCAGCAGGACGCCCGGCACGACCGACAGTCTCACTGCAACTTCATCGGGAGACTGCGCCACCGCTTCGCTGCACGCAACCATCGCTTCCTGAGCGGGCTGGTACAACGCCCAGAAGACCTCTCCCCGCCGGGCGTCCACCACCGAGGCCACCGGGCGTCCCTCCCAACGTAGCGGGTGGGCGAGCAGGTCGAGCGAGGTGCACGTCGCCACCGGAACGTCCAGCGCGGCGCCGAGAGCCTTGGCCGTGGCCAGGCCGACCCGCAAGCCGGTGAAGAGGCCCGGCCCCACGTCCACCGCGATCCGCCCGATCGAGGACAGCTCCACTCCGCTCAGCGCGACCAGCGCCTTGATGGCGGGAGCCAGCGTCTCACCGTGGCGACGCCCGGCCCGCAACGCCACCTGGCCAACCACCTCCCCGTCGACGGCCACGGCGACGCTGACCTGGGAAGTGGCCGTATCGATGGCGAGGACCCTCAAGCCGGCACCTCGGCCAGGCGTCGCGCCCACGACTCGCCGAAGGGTTCCAAGGTGAGGGTGCGACCGGGCTGCTCCCCGGGCGTGATCCGGATCATCAGGTGATCGCCGGGCACGGCCGCGGTCACCCGGTCGCCCCATTCGACCACCGCCACCGCACCGTCCTCGAGCATCTCGGGCAGAGCCAGATCGGCGACCTCCGAAAGGCGGTCCAGCCGGTACACGTCGACGTGCACCAGGTCGAAGCCGGCTCGGGTCGGGTACACGTTCATCAGCACGAAGGTGGGGCTGGTCACCGGCGACTCGACCCCGAGGGCACGGGCCAGGCCTTGGGTGAAGGTGGTCTTCCCCGCCCCGAGATCGCCCTGAAGCAGTATCAGGTCACCGGGCCTGAGCATCGATGCCAGACTCGCCGCCGCGGCCCCGGTGGCGGCCGCGTCGGCGCAGTGGACCACCCGGTTCACCGGCTTCCCGCCGCCCGGGTGGCGTCGAGGGTCTGGCGGGCCCGGACGAAATCGGCCCTCATCTTGGCCAACACCTCCCCGCCGCCACGCAGGGCTGCGGCGGGATGGAAGGTGGGAACCACGACCGGGCCCGGGCCGGCCGGCCAGGCGTGGGTGCGGCCGCGCAACCGGGTGATGCCCTCGGCAGTTCCGAGAAGGGTGCGAGACGCGAAGTTCCCCAACGTCAGCACCACCGCCGGCTGGATCAAGGCAACCTGGTGGTCGAGATAGGGGCGGCAGGCGGCGATCTCGTCGGGGAGCGGATCACGGTTGTTGGGAGGGCGGCACTTGACCACGTTGGCGATGTAGACGTCCTGTCTGGCGAGCGCCGTCTCCTCCAGCAGCAACCGATCGAGCAGCTGCCCGGACCGTCCTACGAAAGGACGGCCGAGGCGGTCCTCCTCGCGCCCGGGACCCTCCCCCACGATCATCAGCCCGGCATGGGGATCGCCCTCCCCGAAGACGACGTGGGTGCGGGCCGCCGCCAGCGGGCAACGGGTGCAACCCGCCGCCTCCTCCCGCAGCTCGACCAATTGCGACACGACCTGTCATTCTACTTGGGGAGCCTGTCATTCTCCTCGGGGAGCCGGTATGGACCGGGGTCCGCGCCCGGCAGTTGATACTGTGCGGCTGGTGAGCGCCACCCCTCCGGACGAGCCCTGGAACCGTCCTCCTCCGCCTCCGGGGCCACCAGGCGAGAGCTATCCGCAGCATCCCTCCGGCGGCTATCCGCCTCCCCCGCCGCCCGGCGGCTATCCGCCTCCCCCGCCGCCCTCCGGCGGTTATCCGCCACCCCCACCCCCCGGCGACGGCTACGGCGGCTACCCGGGCGGTGGATATCCCGGCGGCTACCCCGGCGGCCCGGGAGGCGGTTACCCCGGTTATCCGGGCGGCGGCTACCCAGGCGGCGGCTACCCGGGCGGCGGCTACGAGGGGGCCAAGGGCTGGACCCAGTTCGGCATGGCGACCGGATGGTGGCAGCGGGCCGGAGCCACCCTCGTCGACAACCTCGTCCTGCTCGTCCCCGACCTGATCCTCGACCTGATCGGGGGCCGGGGCCCCGGCACCGTCCTGGTGCTGGTCCTCAACGTCCTCTACCTGACCCTCATGATCAGCCGGCGAGGCCAAACCGTCGGCAACATGGCGGTCGGCACCCGGGTCATCGACGCCAACACCGGGGGGCCGGTCACCGCCGGCAAGGCCGTGGTGCGCTGGCTGTCGGAGACCATCCTGATCCTGCTCTTCTTCATCCCCGGGCTGCTCGACATCCTGTGGCCGCTCTGGGACCGCCAGAACCAGACCCTCCACGACAAGATGGCCGGCACGCTGGTGGTCCGCACCCGGTGACCCCCGGCGCCTAGGGGTCTGCTCCGGCCGCGCCCCGCCCCGCCCCAGGTGGCGGGCGGCGGGAGGCGGGAGGCCTCAACCGATGGCGTCTATCACGGCCCGGGAGACGGCGTGCGCAGCCAGCGTTCGCACGGTGTGGGGGGCGACCTCGACGGCTCCGGTGGCGGCCACCACGAAAGCGTCTCCGTCGGCTGCGGTGTGGACCGGATCCAGGACCCGGGCCAGGCCGTCGTGGGCCGACTCAGCGGCCAACCGGCACTGGACCTTGTCGAGCCGGGCGTCGGTCACCACGATGCCGATGGTCGTCGCCTCTCCCGACGGCAGCCCCGCGCCGGTGGGATCCAAAAGCCGCGGCGGTTCACCGGGCGACCCGATCAGGTCGCCGACGGCGTTGACGACGACCAAGGCGGAGACGGTGACCCCCTCCGCGGTCAGCGTGGCCGAGCCGACGCCACCGGCACGGGCGGGACGGCCCGCCCGCCATTTGCCGACCGTCGCCCCGGTCCCGGCGCCCACCAATCCCTGTAGCGGCACCCCCCGGTCGGCCGCCGCGACGCAGGCCGCGTAGCCTTCGGCCGGACCGGGCCGGACGGCGGGGTCGCCGACCCCCAGATCGAAGATGACCAGGCCCACCACGATGGGCACGGGGCCAGCCGCCGTGGGCCAGCCGATGCCCCGCTCCTCGCACCAGCGGACCACCCCGTCGCAGGCCGCCAGCCCGAACGCCGAGCCACCGGTCAGGACCACCGCGTTGACCCGGTCGACGCTGCGGCGGGGGTCGAGCAGTGCCCACTCCCGGCTCCCCGGTGCCCCCCCACGGACCTCACCGGAGGCCACCGTGGCCGCCGGGAGGAGCACCGCGGTGCACCCCGTGCGAGCCTCCGGGTCGGTCCAGTGACCGACCCGGACGCCGGCCACGTCGGTGATCACCGGGCGCCCCCGGTCACGGTCGAGCGCGACCGGCCGGCCCGCCGGAGGCGGGCCACGAACCGTCGATGTACACCCGCGGCACGCGCCCGCTGATACCGCAGACCACCTCGTAGGCGATGGTGTCGGTCCGCTCGGCCCACTCCCAGGCGCTGATGCTCTGCGAGCCCTGCCTTCCTATGAGCACCACTTCGTCGCCGCTCTTCACGTCGGCTCCGGGTCCGCAGTCGACCAGGATCTGATCCATGGTCACGGTCCCGGCCACGGGGCGGCGGCGGCCCCCGATGAGAACCTCCCCGCCGGCTGCCGCGAGGCGTCGGGGGATGCCGTCGGCGTATCCGAGCGGGACCGTCGCCACCACCGAGTCCTCGGCCACGCGGTAGCGCAGACCGTAGGAGAGGCACTCACCGGCCGCCACCGTCTTGGCGTACGACACCCGGGCCTTGAGCGACATGGCCGGGCGCAGGTCGGCGGGTTCGGGCCTCGCCGCCGACGGGGACAGGCCGTAGAGGGTGATGCCGCAGCGGACCATGTCGTAGCGGCCCTGGGGATGCCAGAGCGCGCCCCCCGAGTTGGACGCGTGGCGGATGGCCGGGCGCACCCCGCCACCGGCCAGGTCGGAAAGGGCGCGCTCGAAGCGCTCGAACTGGACGGCGTTGAACGGGTGGTCGACCTCGTCGGAGACCGCCAGGTGGGTCCAGAACCCCTCCAGCTCCAGGTCCGGGTCGGCAGCCACCTCGGCGGCCAGGCCCAGGGCGTCGAGCGGTGAGGCGCCGACACGGTGCATGCCTGTGTCCACCTTGACATGCACCGGTGAGGGCCACCGGGCGGGATCGGGTGAGGGTCGGCGGCCAAGGTGCTCGGCGACGGCCCGGCGCAGGGCGGCCAACCCGGCCGGGGTGTACACCGTCGGGGTCAGGGCGGCCTCGACCACCTCGACCATGGCGTCGGTCGGCGGCTCCGACAGGATCAGGATGGGGGCGGCGATCCCCGCGGCACGCAGTTCCCGTCCCTCCTCGACCAACGCCACGGCCAGCCAGGTCGCCCCACCGGCCAGAGCGGCCCGGGCGACCTGAACCGCCCCGTGGCCGTAACCTCCGGCTTTGACCACCGCGCACAAGCGGGCGGGGGCGGCCCGCGCCGCCAGCACCGCGGCGTTGTGGGTGACGGCGGCCAGGTCGACCTCGGCCCAGGCGGGGCGGGCCCGGTAGCTGTCAGCGGGGCGCGTCGCCGGGCCCGCCGCGGGGTGCCCGCCGGGGGGCCCGTACCGGTCCGACACGGCGCTCATCTCCCGGCCCGTGCGGCCCGCCGGTCCGACCCGGTGGCCCTATCGAGGGACCTCCCTGAGGACGAAGTCGCCGGCGACACGTTCAACTGGTGGCCGCCAGCGGGGTTCCCGCCACAGCCGACAGGTAGTCGGCCACCAGTTCGGGCAGGTCAGAGGCGATGAGCCCCTCCGGTCGGCCCAGGCCCGCCGCCCGGCCGTGGGCGTGAGCGGCCAGGGCCGCCGCCTCGAGGGGTTCGACCCCCCGGGCCAGGAACGCCGCGATGATGCCCGTCAGGGAGTCCCCGCTGCCGGCGGTGGCCAGATTGGGGCGTCCCGCGGTGGCCACCATCACCCGTCCCGCCGGATCGGACAGGACCGTCGCCGAGCCTTTGAGCAGTACCACCGCCCCAGTCTGTACCGCCGTGGCCCGCACATCGGCGATACGGTCGTCAGCCGGGGGATGGCCGGTCAGCTTGGCGTACTCACCTTCGTGGGGGGTGAGCACGATGGGCGCGCCGCGCCGGGAGGTGACGGCCCGGACGGCGGCGATGCTGCCAAGGGCGGTGATCCCGTCGGCGTCCACGACCGCCGGCACGTCGGTGGCGAGGAGCAACCGCCCGACGGGGGTGTCGGGCCCGCCAGCCCCCTCGGCCCCCCGCGCCGCGGC
>JAGWSF010000218.1 GCA_028876385.1 Acidobacteriota bacterium
ACCGAGCAGCTGGACGCCTGGGTTGAACTCGCGGGCCTGCTCCGCGATCCCGACTTCATAGCCACCAGCCACCGGATGGCCGAACGCGCCCGTTCAGAGGGGCCCGAGCCCGACGTCGCCCAGTTCGAGATCGGCAAGGCTGTCGGCGAGATCGCCGGCCCTGCCGCTCGAGGGGGGGTGGACCCCGCGTCCGCCGAGGCCCTGGCGGTCGTGGAACGCCTCGAGGCCCTCAGCTCCAAGCCACCCGAGGATCGTGAAGTCGTCGCCGAACGGATCGCCGCGTTCACCGACCGTCGTGTCGGCCGGTACTGGACCCTCGTAGGTGTCAAGGTGCAGCCAGGAGGCCGAGGCCCACCTGCTCCACGACCAACTCATCGTGACGGCTAGACGCTAGGGCGCGTGCCATGACACCAGCCGATGAGCCATGGCTATTCGGATGTGCCATAAATGTGCCATGAGGGCCTCATCGAGGCGCCTTCGCTCCTGTTCGGGAGACCGACAAGTGGCCCTCTACCAGGGGTTTCGCGGAGAGCGAGCGACGGGAATCGAACCCGCGTTCTCAGCTTCGGAAGCTGATCGGGCCGATTTTCTGACCAGGTCCTATTTGGCATAAGTCCTGTTCAGAGGCCATTTTTAGTGACCGTTGGTGACCGCTCGCAACCGTCGCGGGCCACTCGTTGTGGCCCGAACGTGGCCCGAAACGGACATCGTCCGGGCTGCCCACCGGGTCGGGAATCAGGCAGCTTCGGAGGTGCCGTCGAAGTGGCGGGTGGCCACCTCGGCGCCGGCTGCCAGCAGCTCGGTCAGTAGATCGTCGAGGCGCCGGGCCACGTCCCAGTCCAGCCATCGCTCGCCGCACGCGGGACACTCCTCCATGGGCACCCCGAGGACCACGGCCACCCGGCCTTGCTTCTCTGCGACCTTGGCCCGGCGTACCGGGAGACGGTCGGCTTGGTCACATCGTTCGCAGCGCATCACCGCCTCCTTCGGTAGTCGGGGGACCAGCGGTCCGGGTCGGGTTCGTACACGGTCACGACCCGCTCCTCGCGGCGCTGCTCATCGACATCGACCACGGCATGGAGCGGACGGAGCCATTCTATGACCAGGACCAGCTCGACCACGCCGCTCGCCTGCTCCCGTTCCTCGATGACCTCGCCCGTCTCACAGGCCGCTTCGAACTCGGCGAAGGTGCAATCGATCTGACGGAGCTTGTCGAAGGCGTGCTCGGTGATCAGCCTGCGGTACCGCCACACCTTTCGCCGGCCGGAGCCTCCGCTGCCCGGCTCCGGCTCGTCAGCCATCGGCCGCTCGTGGTGCGGTTCTGATTTCTAGGACGGGAGCCTTGGGGTCGGCGACAAGGTCTGAGAGAGCGGCGGCAATGGCCGCGTCCCGGTCCCGGGTGGCGTGCTGATAGCGCAGCGCGGCGGCCGGGGAGGCGTGGCCCATTCGGTACATCAACTCCTTGGTACTCGCACCAGATGCAGCAGTGAGGGTATTCGCCACGTGGCGCAGATCATGGAAGTGCAGATGCTCCAGATCGACCGAGCTCCGGGCCACGTCCCACTTCCCCTGGAAGACATGGACCCGAAGCGGCCCACCCTTCTCGCCGTAGAAGAGGAGGCTCTCTGGGGCGGTGGGCACAAAGCGCTCGAGGTGGGATTCCACCTCAGCCAACAGCGACTCCGGGATGGCGAGCGTCCTGACGCCGGCTTCGGTCTTCGGCGGTCCCGTCAACACGGTGCCGTCCCGAAGCTGCTGCCGCTGCTCGACGATCAGGATCGTCCGGTGCATCAGATCGACCCGCTCGCGGGTCAGGCCGAACAGCTCGCCCTTCCGCAGCCCCATGAACCCGGCCAAGAGCACCATGAGCTTGAAGCGCGGTTCGATCGCCTCGGCCAGGGCCCACACCTGGGCCACGGTGATGACGGGCCGCTCCTTCGCCCGTTCCACGCCCGCTCCCTTGATGGCGCACGGGTTCGTGGCGATGAGGCCGTCTGCGATCGCGGTGTCCAGAATGGCGTGAAGGAGCCGGTACGCCTTCGCAACGGTGGAGGCGCCGGGCTTCTCGCCCGCCAGGAGGTTTGCGTGCCAGCGCCGGACTAGGGAAGTGCTCAGGCGCCCAAGCTCGATCCGACCAAGGCTCGGAAGTATGTGCAAGCGGAGAAGCCCTTCGTAGAGTTCCACGGTTCGCGGTCGCAGCGTGGGACGCTCCTCGAACCACCTCTGCGCGTACGTGGCGAGCGTGATCGTGGCGAGGGCCGGATCAACCCATGCTCCGCGGGTCTGAGCCGACACCGCGAGAGCTACCGCGCGATCCGCCTCGGCCTTGCTCTTGAAGGTACCGAGACTGGCGAGACGGCCCGTGATCGGATCGCGCACCCGGGCTTGCCACGCCCCCGAGCTACGACGGCGAACGCTGCCTGAAGTCCTGCGGCGGGTCATGTGCTTGCTCCTTGTCCGATCCTGGACCCAACTCACGAGTAGGCCGGCGCCAGCTCAGCCCGAAGGTTCGGGCGTCACGGCAGCCTTGCGAATGGTTGGGCGACCGGAGCGGGTCGCCGACGCGCTACAGAGCATAGCTGGAGCCTGTGACCGTCTCGCAGGAGAACTCCGGAATAACCGGCCCACTATTAGCCGACCAACGTCATGGACCAGCTCACACGTATTCGTTCAAATGAATACGCTCGTGACTGTAAGAGCCCGTTCGATACCGTACCCGACTGATGATGACCATTCACGACCACCCTGACTAAAAAAACCTTACAGTTACGCTTACTTCTGCCCTACCTCGCTTCCTCCACTATCACACATTCCCCTATTTGACCGTTGCTCACCACTACTGCCCCTTCACTAAATAGCCCTTTACGAGCACCATTCCCACTGATATAACCGAACCAGATACAACCTTTTTGGAACACGATTGCAACGTCCCGTTGCCAGGAGTGGGGAACGCCGCCGGGGAGGTGAGGGCCGTGGCGTGGATGCGGATGATGGGCCGGGAGTCGGTGGAGTACCACCGGGCGACGGTGCTCTAACGTGGCGACGACTTTCCGGGCCGGGCTCTGGCCTATTGCGCGTCTCGAGGTGAGACGCCCTTGGTGTGGGGTGGCAGCGGTGCGGGGGCCCTCGGCCTGGAAGGGCCGGTCACAGCGGAGGCCTACGAAGCGATCTACGGGCCGGGCGGAGCCCGCCATCCCGCGACGGGGGAGCGGCTGGTGTCGACCCAGCGGCCGGGCATGGAACTGGTCATATCGGCTCACAAGTCGGTGGCCGAGTTAGGGGTGATCGGCCGGGCCGAGCACATGCATCTGATCATGGACGCCGAGCGGGACGCCACCTTGGCCTATCTGGACCGGGTCACCCAACTGATGGGCGGCCGCCGGGCCCGAGCCCAGGTCGTCACACCGACTTCGGGGCTGGTTTACGCCCATACCCGCACGCCACCTCCCGGGCCGGGGATCCGTGTCCCCATGACCATGTGCTGTTGGCGAACGTGGTGGAGATGTCCGACGAGCGGGGCGGGTGGAAGGCCCCGGACACGGCGCTGTGGCGGGAGCATCTGCACGCGGCGACCATGATCGGCCGGGCCGCCGCCGCCCGGGTGGCAGTCGACTTGGGGTACGCGATCGAGGCCGACGGGGGCCCGTCGGGCCGGTTGGGGCACTGGCGGATCGCCGGCGTTCCCGACGAGGTGATCGAGGTCCACTCCAAGCGGGCCGCCGAGATCACCGCCGAGTGCGAGCGGCGAGGCGACAGCAGCTATCGGGCCCGGGCGGTGGCCGCTCGGGCCACCCGCAAGGCCAAGCCGGCCGAAGGGGTGGAGGCGCAGCTAGTGGAGCGCTGGCAGGCCGAGCTGGCCGCATCGGCTGGCCGGTGCGCCGCCTGGTCGATTCGATCGACGCCGCCGCGGCGACCGTCCCGTTCCAGCCGAGGATGGGTGTCAAGGAGGTCCGCCGGTTGGTGTCGGAGGTTCTCGGAGCCGACAGCGACCTGGCCCGCCACAAGGTGTTCTTCCGCCGCGACGTCATCGTCGCTGTCGCCCCCACCTCTACGGCCAAGATCCCCGCCTGGTGGAAGCCCTGGCCGACCGGGTCCTGGCCGACCCCGAGGCGGTGCCGCTGATCGGGGTGCCCGGCGCCCGGGAACGGCCCTACACCCTGGCCTCGGTGGTAGCCCGGGAGGTGGCCATCGCCGACTGCCTGGCCCGCCAGATCGGCCGTGGCGACGCCCCCGCGGTGGATTCGGCCGGCGTGCAGCGCGCCGTCGCCGCCGTGGAAGTCGGGTTGGACGGCGGGCGTCTGTCTGGAGAGCAGAGACGGGCTGTCGAAGCCATCTGCACTTCGGGGCGGGGAGGCGAGCTGGTGGTGGGGGTGGCCGGCGCCGGCAAGACGACGATGCTGCGAGCGGTGGCCGCCGCGTTCGGTGACGCCGGATATCGGATGCTGGGTACTGACACGTCCGGCCAGGCGGCGCGCAACCTGGGGACCGAAGCCGACATCGACGAGTCGCGCACCTTGGCCAGTCTGATCTGGCGGCTCGACCGCGGGCGGCTGGTCCTCGACGACCACAGCATGGTCGTCTGCGACGAGGTCGGCATGACCGACGACATCGCCCTGGCCCGACTGGCCGCCCACGTCGAGGCGGCCCGGGCCAAGCTAGTGCTGGTCGGCGATCACCGCCAGCTGGCTGCGGTCGGCCCCGGCGGGGCCTTCCAAGCTCTCGTCAACCGCCACCCCGACGCCGTTCACCGCCTACTCGACAACCGCCGCCAGCACGACCTCGAGGAACGCCAGATACTCGGCCAGCTGCGGGACGGGGATGTCGGCCGGGCCGTGGCCTGGTACGAGGAAAAGGGACGCGTCCACCCTGTCGCCGACCGGGACGCCGCCGTACAAGCTGCCGTGGACGCCTGGGCGGCCGATATCAAATCCGGCCAACAAGCGTCGATGTACGCCTGGCGGCGCGCCAACGTCGCCGCCCTCAACCAATCAGCCCGGTCCTGGATGGAACAGACCGGCCGGCTGCACGGGCCGGAGGTGGGCTGCCTCGGCGGGCTGGCCTACCGGGCCGGCGACCAGGTCGTCACCCTGGCCCCCGGACCCAACGGCTCCCTGGTCACCTCCGAGCGCGACGTCATCGAGGCCGTCGACCCCACCGCCGGAGCGCTCGTGGTTCGCACCCAGAACGGGCGGGCCGTCACTCTCGCCGGCGAGGAGGCCTCCGCTGATCGGCTGAGCTACGGGTACGCCACGACGGTTCACCGCTCGCAAGGCCGGTCGGCAAGGCCGGATCTGTCGCGAACAATCTCGGCATTTCGTGGGCTCGATCGGTCATGGGCGGCCCTCCACCTATATAACGGCGAGGCGAAAGGCCCAAAATCAAAAGGAAGTTCGAAAAATTTCCCGGCGTGACCGGAGGGTCCCCTCGATCACCAATCAGCACCCGTCATGACCGCTCGCGCCCGGTGCTCGGGCCACTTCGTTGTGGCCCAACTGTGGCCCAAAACGATTTCGTGCCGTTTCACCGGCCTGGCCAGCGAGCCAGAACTAGGCCATAACCTGGACTTTCCTCGAGAGCGAGCGACGGGAATCGAACCCGCGTTCTCAGCTTGGGAAGCTGATGTTCTGCCTCTGAACTACGCTCGCAGAAAAAGTCAAGTGTAGCCGAGCATCTCAGGATGCGCCGCTCGGAGGCTCGTCTTGGGCGGCGGCGGCCGGCTTGTTGGCCTGGAAGAGGCTCAGCAGTTCCACCGGGATGGGGAAGATCAGCGTGGAGTTCTTCTCCGTCGCCACCTCGGCCAGGGTCTGGAGGGTCCGCAGCTGCAGCGCACCGGGGCTCATGGCCAGCTTGTCGGCGGCCGCCGAGAGCTCCTCGCTGGCCTGCAGCTCGCCAGTGGCGGCGATCACCTTGGCCCGCCGCTCCCGTTCGGCCTCGGCCTGACGGGCCATGGCTCGCAACAGCTCGGGAGGAAGGGTCACATCCCGGATCTCCACCTGGCGGACCTCCACCCCCCATTCGGCGGTGCTGCGGGCGATGGTCGCCCTCAACTCGGAGTTGACGTCCTCCCGGTGGGCGAGGAGGGAGTCGAGCTCGTAGCGGCCGATGATGGAGCGGAGGCTGGTCATGGCGATCCGCTGACTGGCGAAGCGGAAGTTGTCGACGCCGATGACGGCCCGGATCGGGTCCACCACCTGGAAGTAGACGACGGCATCGACGGCGATGGTCACGTTGTCCTGGGTGATGACCGACTGTGAGGGGATGTCCACCACCTCGACGCGCAGGTTGACCCGCACTACTCGATGGACGATGGGCAGCTTGAAGACCACTCCCGGGCCTCGAGCCTCGCCCACGACCCGGCCGAAACGGAAGAAAACGGCGCGCTGGTACTCCGGAATGATCGAGAACACGTCCGCGAGCCAACACCAAAAGCCGCCTAGTGCACAATGGCACCCGTACTGCCTTTCATACTTTCTTGTTACCTATCGATGCAACGGTCAGTTGCACCTATTGACACATAAGTGTTGATCGCGGGCGGATTCGGTACGGCCTCCGCTCCGCATGGCAGAGCCCAAGTCTCGGGTGTTAACATACGGCGAAACAGGAAGTTCGACGGGGTGAAATCGAAATGCCTGCCCTGGCTTGCCTTACCAGAGGCCGGTCAGAGTATGGTGAAGCACCTGGAGTGGGAACCCGCCACCTACTCCAGGAGAGCGGTTCCGAGATCCGCCGCTTGGGCCGCTCCGCCAATGGCGCTCCTTCGGGAGCGCCATTGGTGTTTTCGGTGCCAAGTTTGGCGGACCGATTGCCAGAAATCGCCCAGGCGGTAGCGGCGGGCGTAAGGCGCTCAGATAGCACCCGTCAGGCGAAACTGTTCGATCTGGTCCCAGCTGTAGCCCATTTCGACCAGCACCTCCTCGGTGTGCTGGCCCAACTCGGGAGCGCTGGGCGCGGCCTGGGCCGGTGTGGCACTGAAGCGGACCGGCGTCCCGACCACGTCCTGGTCACCCCCGACGTCGGCCGCCCTGATCAGATAGCCGTTGGACCAAACCGCCTCGTCGTCGGCCACCTGGGCGTAATCCCGGACGGGGGCGTGCCGGATCCCGGCCCGGCCCAGAAGCTCGCACCAGTGGTCGGTGCTCTGCTGGCGGAATACCGGCGCCAGCTCGGAGAAGAGCCGGTCCTTCTCGGCATCGTGGTAAAGGCGAGAGGCGAAGGAATCGGCCAGATCGGGACGTCCGATCACCTCGAAGAAAGCGACGCGGGCCTGCCCCACCACACCGACGACCGCGATCCACCCGTCAGCGGTAGGGAAGATGCTGTAGATGCCAGCAATCAGCGGGTTGCCGTGATTGGCCCGTCCCGGCACCCGCCCGGTGAGGAGGTATGAGGTGTACTCGCTGGCCTGGGCCCATATCTGGCCTCCGAGCAGCGAGGTCTCGACCATCTGCCCACGGCCGGTCCGGCCCCTTGCCAGCAGTGCCGCCAGAATTCCGGCTACGAGATTCTGTGACGCGATGTGGTCGGCGATGGTGGCCCCCACCGGGGTGGGGTCGCTGCCCTCGGCACCGGTGGTGGCAATCAGACCGCCGGCGGCCTGAGCGGCCAGGTCGGCGCCCTCCCGGCCGGCATCGGGACCGATAGGACCGAAGGTGGACCCGGCGGCGTAGATGATCGCCGGGTTGCGAGCCGAAACGTCGTCGTATCCGAGGCCCCAACTGGCCATGGTCCCCGGCGTGAAATTAGTGATAACCACATCGGCCCACTCCGCCAGGCGGAGGAATATGTCGCGGCCGCCGGGCCGACGGAGATCGGCCGTCACCGACCGCTTGCCCCGGTTGGATGCGATGAAATAGGGAGGACGGGGGTCTCCGTCCGGTCTCAGTATCCACCGGGCCTGATCCCCGAAATCGGGTAACTCCAACTTGATGACCTGCGCCCCCCAGTCCCGCAACGTGGCGGCGGCTTGGGGGCCTTGGACCAGCAGACCCGCCTCGAGCACCTTGAGACCGTCGAGCGCGCCCATGGACGTGAGGTTAAGCCAGGCCGTCCGACGGCCGACGGCTTCATCGGCCCAGGCGCCCGAACCGGGCCAGCGCCTCGTCGCGCTCGACGCCGTGGTCCACCAGCGGAGGCGGATAGTCCGACCCGTCGAAGAGGGTGTCCGCTCGCTTCCACGGCTCGTGGACGACATCGAGAGCGACGGATCGCAACTCGGGTACCCAGCGCCGCACGTACTCCCCGTCAGGGTCGAATTTGCGGCCCTGGGTGGTGGGGTTGAAGACCCGGAAGAAGGGAGCGGCGTCGGTGCCCGAGCCGGCCACCCACTGCCAGTTGAGCTGGTTGGAGGCCAGGTCGCCGTCCACCAGGTGACGCATGAACCATCTGGCCCCCCTCGTCCAGTCGAGGTGGAGGTCCTTCACGAGGAACGAGGCCACGATCATGCGGACCCGATTGTGCATCCACCCTTCGGCGAGCAGCTGGCGCATCCCCGCGTCGACGATGGGGTACCCGGTGCGTCCCTCGGTCCAGGCCCGGAATCGCTCGTCGGCGCCGCTACCGGTGTCGACCTCGAAGCTCCGCCAGTCGGACCGGTAGTGCGTGCGGGCCGAGTCGGGCCGATGGTGCAGGACATCGGCGTAGAACTCCCGCCAGCACAGCTCCGAAGCGAAGGTGTCGTGGCCGGCCCGACCGGGCTCGAGGCGGGAGAGGATCTGGCGGGGGTGCAGGCACCCGAACCTGAGGTACGGCGACAGGCGCGACGTGTAGTCGAGGTCGGGCCGATCCCGCTCGACCCGGTAGCCGTCGACGTGCTGGGCGAGGAAGGCGTCGAGGCGCTGGTGGGCGGCCGCCTCCCCTGGTTGGGGCAGCCGGGCCTCGGTCTCGGCCGGTGGGATGTCACCTTCGTTGGCCAGGCCGGCGCGGTCCAGCCCACCGAGGGGCGGCACGTCGGCCGGGGCGTCCCATCCGTGCTCGCGCCAGGCCCGGGCGAAGGGGGAGAAGACCTGGAACGGGGAACCTGCTGCGGTGTGGAGGGTCCCCGGCTCGACCGCGTAGGACGAGCCCACGCGCAGCAGAGGACAGCTCTCCCCGAGCGCAGTCGCCACCCGCTCGTCGCGGCCTCTCCCGTAGGGACCCGAATCAGAGGTGACCAGTACGGCGGCGGCGCCCACCGCACCGGCCACGTCGGCGACGATCCCTTCGGGCGGTCCGCTCCGTATCACCAGTCGTCCGTCGATCGACCGATCGAGTTCGCGGACACAACCCGACAGGAAGGCCAGACGATTGGCACCCGACGCCCCCAGTAGGCGGGGATCCCAGACGAACAGCGGGACGACCCGGTCGTACTCGCCCAGGGCCCGCGCCAGCGCCGGGTGGTCGGCGACTCTCAGGTCCCGTCGGAACCACACCACCGCGGTGGACCCATGGGGAGCTTTACGCGAACCCGCCATACCGGACGGTGAATTTAGCACTAAAATGATCGCGATGGAAGCACCGGAGGACGGAGGGGGGCCGCTCACCCTCGAGCAGGCCGCTTCGGCCCTCGGCGTGCACTACATGACCGCCTACCGGTACGTGCGCATCGGGCGGCTTCCGGCCGAGTACCGAAACGGGCGCTGGTACGTCCACCCCTGCGACCTGGCCAAAGCGGCTCGCACCAAGCGGAGCCGACCGGTCAACGGAGCCTCGCAGGCCGCCGCCCCGGGTCCCGGGTCGGACGCCTCCACCCCGACGGTCGACCTGATGCTCGACCGCCTCCTCGCCGGCGACGCCGCCGGCGCCTGGCTGATCGTCGAGAACGCCCTGCTGGCCGGCAGTCCCAGCGACGTCCACTTGGAGGTTCTGTCACCCTGCCTGCGGCATATAGGGGACAGTTGGGCCAGAGGCGAGATCTCCATCGCCGACGAGCACCGGGCCACCGCCCTCGCCCTCGGTCTGATCGGGCGCCTCGGTCCCCTCTTCGCCCGCCGGGGACGCCACCGGGCCGGAACGGTGCTGCTGGCCGGGGCCGAAGGCGACACCCACACCATCCCGCTGATGATGGTCGGTGACCAGTTGAGAGGCGCCGGCTTCTCGGTGAACCAGTTGGGCGCCGACGTCCCCCTCGACGCTCTGGTGGCCACCGCCGCCGGCATCGACGGGCTTCTGGCCGTGGGGCTGAGCGCCAGCACGGCCCCCGCCGCGGCCAACGCCGCCCGGGCCGTGACGGCCCTGCACCGGCGCCTGCCCGGGGTGCCGGTGTTCCTCGGCGGCCCGGCGGTGCACAGCGAGGAAGCCGCCCGCGAGTTGGGGGCCGACGGTTGGGCCCCCGACGCCGCCACCGCGGTCTCCCTCCTGTCGTCGCTGGAGAGCCTGTGACCCGCCAGCGGGTGGCCGTCATCGGCTCGGGCATCTCCGGCCTGACCGCCGCGTTCCTACTGCAGCGGCGCTACGACGTGACCCTCTTCGAGGCCGACGGCCGCCTCGGCGGTCACGCCCACACCCACGACGTGCCCGCTTCCGGGCCGGCCGCCATCAGGGTCGACAGCGGCTTCATCGTGCACAATCGGGTCACGTATCCGAACCTCATACGCCTCTTCGCCGAGCTCGGCGTGGAGACGGCGCCGACGTCGATGAGCATGTCGGTGCGCTGCGAGGGGTGCGGCCTCGAATACGCCGGTGCCCTCGGCCTGCGCGGCGTGTTCGCCCAGCCCCGCTCGCTGGTGCGACCGGCGTTCCTGCGCATGCTGGCGGAGGTCCGCCGCTTCCACCGTCACGCCCGTTCGGTCCTGTCCGAGGCGGGCGACCCCTCGGAGGAGACCCTGGGGGATTTCCTCGCCGCAGGTGGGTACTCCCAATACTTCGTGAGCCATTACATGGTGCCGGTCGTTTCCGCCGTCTGGTCGGCCGCGCCGGAGACCGCGTTGCTGTATCCGGCCCGTTACCTTTTTTCCTTCCTCGACAATCACGGCATGCTGTCGGTCAAGGGCTCGCACCAGTGGTACACCGTCGCCGGTGGGTCGAGGACCTACGTCGACGCCATCGCCGCCCGCCTCGGCGACGTGCGCCTGTCGAGCCCCGTGGTGGGCCTGGCCCGACGAGCCGACGGCTCGGGGGTCGAGATCAGCTCGGCCACGGGGAGCGAGCCCTTCGAGCGGGCCGTCGTGGCGACCCACCCGGGGACGGCGCTCGAGTTGCTGTCGGACGCCACACCCCTCGAGAAGCAGGTGCTCGGCGCCTTCGCCTACAGCCGCAACGAGACGGTGCTCCACCAGGACCCCGGGGTGCTGCCCCGCCACCGTTCGGCCCGGGCCAGCTGGAACTACCTGCTACCCGCCTGCCACCCGGGCGGCGGGCCCGCCACCGCCGGTGTGCTCGTGTCCTACGACATGAACCGGCTCCAGCACCTCCCGACCGACCAGCCCTACGTGGTCACCCTGAACGCCACCGACCGCCTCGACCAGAGCCGGGTCATCGCCCGGATGACGTATGAGCACCCTGTGTACACCCCCGAGTCGGTCCGCGCCCAGGGTCGCCTCGGCGAGCTCGACACCGACACCACCGCCTTCGCCGGCGCCTACCACGGCTGGGGCTTCCACGAGGACGGCTGCCGGGCCGGAGTTCGGGCCGCGGCCCGGTTCGGAGTCGACTGGTGACCGTCAGCGGAGAGTCGGACCCGACCCCATCGGTGCTCTACGACGTGAGCATCGGCCACGTCCGCAACAGCCCCATCACCAACACCTTCCGGTACGGCAGCTACATGTGGCTGTTCGATCTGGACCGGCCACCGGTGGTTCCCCGTCCGCTCCGCCCGCTGGCCCGGTACGTGGCCGCCGACCACCTCGACGTCCGGGCCGAGCTCGACCGGTCCGGGATCCGGCCGGCGCGCATCACCGCGCTCACCAACCTGCGGGTCATGGGCCACGTCTTCAACCCCATAAGCGTCTACTGGTGCTACGACGGGAGCGGCGACCTGCTCGCTCACGTCGCCGAGGTGCACAACACATACGGGGGGCGCCACGCCTACGTACTACCTGCGAACGATCCCGAGGAGCACAGCGTGGCCAAAGCGATGTACGTGTCGCCGTTCTATCCCGTGGACGGCAGCTACCGAATCGACGTAAGCGACCCCGGTGAGTCGGTGTCGGTCCGGGTGACTCTCGAGAGGCCCGGCGACCGGCCCTTCCGGGCGTGGCTCACCGGCCGACGGGTGGAGGCCAGTACCGGGCGGCTACTGCACGAGGTCGCCCGCTACCCGCTGGCCCCTCTCCGGGCCCGGGCTCTGGTCCAGTATCAAGGGATGAAATTGTGGCGCAAGGGACTGGAGGTCCAGCCGAGGTGACCGTCGTCGACAGACCGGCGCGTTCCGCGCCCGCCGGAACGACCGAGATCGAGCGTTGGCCGGCCATGGGGGAACCGGCGCCGGCGCCGGTGCGGGCTGCGGTCGCCCGGGTGCTGCTGCGCCGTACGGCCCGGCGGGCCGGTGTGCGCATCGAGCTGCCGGGAGGCCAGGCGTTCGGCCCGACCGGCGCCCCGGTGATGCGTATCGTCCGACCCGACGCCTTCTTCGCCAGGGTCGGCCGTTACGGCAAGATCGGCTTCGGCGAGGCCTACATGGCCGGGGACTGGGAGAGCCCGGGTGACCTGGCGCGCCTCCTGGAGCCCATGGCCCGCAACCTGAGGAGCCTTGTCCCTCCCCGCCTGCAGTGGATCCGACGCTTCTACGAGCCCCGCCCGCCGGCCGAGGAGGACAATGACCTGACCGGCTCCCGGCGCAACATCGCCGCCCACTACGACCTGTCCAACGACCTGTTCGCGCTGTTCCTGGACCGCTCCATGACCTACTCGTCGGCGCTGTTCGACCAGCTCGACGAGACCCTGGAGAGGGCCCAGCACCGCAAGATCGACCACCTGCTCGACCTGGCCCGGGTCGGCCCCGGGTCGCGGGTGCTCGAGATCGGGACGGGGTGGGGCGAGCTGGCCATCCGGGCGGCCCGGCGGGGTGCTTCGGTCACCACCCTCACCCTCTCCCAGGAACAGGCCGACCTGGCCCGCAAGCGGCTGGCCGAGCAGGGCCTCGGCGAGTCCGTCGAGGTGAAGATCGAGGACTACCGTCGCTCCAGCGGGCGCTACGACGCCGTGGTCAGCGTCGAGATGATCGAGGCGGTAGGGGAAAGGTGGTGGCCCACCTACTTCCGCACCCTGGAGGAACGCCTCGTCCCCGGCGGCCGGATCGCCCTGCAGTCCATCCTCATGCGCCACGAGGGCCTCACCGCGGCCCGCAACTCGTGGACGTGGATTCACAAGTACGTCTTCCCCGGCGGGATCATCCCGTCCATGGAGGCCATCGAGCAGACGCTGGCCGATCACACCAGCCTGCGCGCCGTCGAGCGTCTCCATTTCGGGGCGTCCTACGCCGAGACCCTCCGGCGGTGGCGGCTGCGCTTCGTGGAGCGTCAGTCGGAGGTGGCCGACCTCGGCTTCGGGGCGGTGTTCCGCCGCATGTGGGAGTTCTATCTCGCCTACTCCGAGGCCGGATTCCGGTCCGGATACCTCGACGTGGCGCAGATGGTCCTGATCAACGGCGGTGAGCTGTGAGCTCGACCGCCGACCGGGTGGCGCAGTACCTCGACGATCTCTTCGGGACGAGCCTGCCGATCCGCATCCGCATGTGGGACGGCAGCGTGGCCGGGCCGGGCGACGGGGTCGCCGTCACCCTGCGGTCATCGGCGGCGCTGCGCCACCTGCTGTGGGCTCCCGGCGAGCTCGGTGCGGCGCGCGCCTACGTGAGCGGTGAGCTCGACGTCGAGGGGGACCTCGAGAACGGGCTGCGCCGGGTCATCGCCGCCCTCGACGGCCGAGCGCCGAGGATCACCGCCCGGTCGGCCAGGACCGGCTTCAAGCTCCTGGCGTCGCTCGGCGCCCTCGGCGTCAGGCCGCCGGTCCCCGCGACCGAGGCCCGGCCGGAGGGCCGACGCCACAGCCGCGCCCGCGACGCCCAGGTGATCCACCACCACTACGACCTCTCCAACGACTTCTACCGCCTGCTTCTCGATCCGACCATGGCCTACTCCTGCGGGTACTGGACCTCGGACGACCCGGGCTACGGCGTGGCCGACGCCCAGCGGGACAAGCTCGACCTGATATGCCGGAAGCTCGATCTGCGCCCCGGCAGCCGTCTGCTCGACATCGGCTGCGGCTGGGGGGCCCTCACCGTGCACGCCGCCCGGGAGTACGGGGCGGCGGTCACCGCGGTCACCATCGCCGGGGAGCAGCACGCCCACGTCGGCGAACGGGTCCGCGCCGAGGGGATCGGCCACCTGGTGGACCTGCGCCTGGCCGACTACCGGGATGTGCTGGACGGGGCCGACGGCCACTTCGACGCGGTCTGCGCCATCGAGATGGGAGAGCACGTCGGTGATGAGGGGTACCCGGCTTTCGTGGCCGGGCTGTACCGCAGCCTCCGGCCGGCGGGCCGATTCCTCCTCCAGGTGATGAGCCGCGGCGGTCGCCACCCCGGAGGCGGCCCTTTCATAGAGCGCTACGTTGCGCCCGACATGCACATGCGGCCGCTCCCCGACACCCTGTCGTTGATCGCCGCCGGGGGATTCGAGGTACGCGATGTGCACGTCCTCAGGGAGCACTACGCCCGGACCATCAAAGCCTGGTACGAGGTGCTCGAGCGGCGCCCCGCCGAGGTCGTCAGCCTCATCGGAGAAGAGCAGACCCGGGTGTGGCGGCTCTACCTGGCCGGCGGGGCCCTGGCCTTCGAGGACGGGCGGATGGGGGTCGACCAGATCCTCTCAGTGCGTCCCGGGCCTCGGGGCGTCAGCGGCATGGAGGCCACCCGCGTCGGGTGGGACCAGGTGGGACACCGGGGCGCGCCGAGCCCGGTCCCGGCCCTGAGAGCCACGTGAGCGGGTTTGCGTCCCACTGGTTCCTGACCGGTCTGGCGGTGAGCGCGGGGGCGGAACTGGCGCTGTTCCTGTTGACCTTCGTCGTGGCCCGCGCGGTGGGCCGGTGGAACGTGGTGGATGTCACCTGGGGAGCGTCGTTCGCGGTGGTAGCGGCGACCAGCTTCGCATGGTCGCTCCAGGTGACCGGGGGGAGTGCCGGCCGACGCGTGCTGGTACTGGTGATGACCGTGCTGTGGGGCATGCGACTGGCCATCTACATCGCGTGGCGCAGCCGCGGCGGCGACGAGGATCCCCGCTACGCAGAGATGTTCCAGCGGGCCCGGGGATCGCACAGCTGGTACGCCCTCCGGGTGGTCTTCGTACCCCAGGCCCTGATTTCCTGGTTCGTGTCCCTCCCGGTGCAGATGGCCATGTACGAGCGGGGCGGCCCGGGGCCCCTCGCCTATGTGGGGGTGGCCCTGTGGGGGGTGGGTCTGTTCTTCGAGGCCGTCGGCGACGCCCAGATGTCCCGCTTCCGCAACGACCCCGCCAACCGGGGCACCGTGATGGACCGCGGGTTGTGGCGCTACACCCGCCACCCCAACTACTTCGGCGATGCCTGCGTGTGGTTCGGCCTGTACCTGTTCGCCGCGGACCGCTGGCCGGGGGTCACGACCATCCTCTCGCCCGTCGCCATGCTCTACTTCCTCTACTACAAGAGCGGTAAGGGGCTGTTGGAGAAGAGCCTCGCCGAGCGCCGCCCGGGATACCGGGAGTACATGCGACGGACCTCCGGCTTCATCCCCCTGCCCCCCAAACGCTAAGGGCTGGGCACCCGGCCATCGACGGCGCCGTCGGTGACGACCGGGCCTCGCCCTCCAGTTGAGGCTGCTTCCTCGGCCGGGTCGGAGGAGTGGTCGGGATCGGCGGCAAAGCCGCCTCCGCCGGTCCGGCGACGGGAGCGGACCACGGCCAGAATCCCGAGGCCGGCCACCACTGCGACCACGGCCACCATCCAGGTGGGCCGACGGCGGCCCCGGCGTGGGGCGGTTCCGGGGCGGCCCACCCGCCGGCCCAGACGGGCGGCCCGGGAGCCGAGGTCGTCCACCGCCTAGCTGGCCATGTCCGGCAGGCCCCGCATTCTCCCCGACAGATCATCCACCGCCGCGGTCGCCACCTCAGGGAACCCCCGGAAACGCCCGGACAGGTCCTCGGCCGCCGAGGTCGCCATGTCCGGCAGCCCCCGCAGCAGGCCGGCGACGTCGTTGACACCGGCCGTGAACTCGGCCCGGTCGGGGAGGCGGTCGGGGAGGCGGTCGGGTAGATGCCGGAGCGGTTCGGGGAGGTAATCGGCGACGGTCTCCACCAGTTGTGAAGGGGAGACGGGCACCATCCTGGTCGAGCTGGCCATGTGACAGGCGTACCCGGGGCGCCCGGCGCACAAACCCGGGGCCGTTGCGGCGGTTGAGCGCTGGGCGGGCGGGGTAGCTAAATCTCTCAGGAACCTCTCAGCCACTGTCGGCCCCGCTTTCAGCTTCAAGAGGAAACATCGAACCCCATGGCGCCCACGACGGCTACGGCCCTACCGGCGGTCGAATCCCGCCCGGCCGTCGAGCGCGGCCACCTCTTCCAACTCGACGTGGTCCGCCTGCTCACCTTCGGCGCGGTGATCGCGGTCCACGTGCTGGCCTTCACCGAACAGCCCGACAATCGGGGCGTGGCGGCCCTGATGATGCTCCTGCAGTACGGGCGGGAGGTGTTCTTCGCCCTCACCGGCTTCGTGCTGGTGTACTCGACGTGGCGCCGACCGCTGCGGCTCCGGTCCTTCTGGCGGCGCCGGGTGACCTTCGTGGTCGTGCCCTACCTGGTCTGGTCGGGCATCTACTACGCCTACTCGGTGCTGGGGCCGGCCCGGCAGCCGCCGTCGCTGACCGCCTTCGGGTGGGACCTCCTCAACGGCGGAGCCGAATACCACCTGTACTTCCTGCTGGTGACCGTGCAGCTCTACCTGGCCTTCCCTCTCATCCTGCGCTTCGTGAGGCGCAGCGCCGACCGAGCGCTGGTGTGGCTGGTCGCGGTCAGCGCCCTCAACCTGACATGGCTCGGGCTCGTCGCCTACGTGCCGTCGCCCGGGGGCACCGGCCGGTGGTTCTGGGACCACGCCTACGAGCTGCTCCCCACCTACGCCATGTACGTGCTCGGCGGCTGCTACGCGGCGGTCCACCTGGCCCGTATCCAACGCTTCGTGGACACCCACGGGCGCCTGCTGCTGCGCCTCGCCGCGGCCTTCGCCATCGGCGCGGTGGCGGTCTACGCCGTTCAGCTGCGGTCCATGCCCCCCCGGACCGCCGACCAGGTCACCCAGCCGGGTATGGTCCTCAGCTGCGCCGCCGCGCTCATCGCCGTCTACATCGCCGGGTCCCGGTGGGCCGGCGGGGGTCGGCGCCACCAGGGCCTGGTCGAGCTCCTGTCGGACGCCTCCTTCGGGGTGTACCTGGCCCACCCGCTGGTGCTGGCCTTCCTCACCGACTACGCCGGTTTCGGCAACGTCGGCCAGCGGATCCCGCCGCTTGCGGCGACCGTCCTCGGCTACCTGATCACCGTCGGGGTGGCCACGGCCGTGTCGGTGGCGGTGCGCCACACGCCGCTGTCGCTCGGCCTGGCCGGGCGCCCGTGGCGGGCCGAGGTGAAGCGGCACTCGACCAGAAAGGCGCTCGCAACATGTTGACCGTCACCGACCTGCTGGAAAAGCACCGCCGTCTGCAAAGGCACGCGCCGATGGAGGGGCACGGCCCCCAAGAGGGGCCCGGCCAGCTGGAAGAGCACGTCCCGCCGGAGGACCACGCCCCGCTCGACACCAGCGGCCGGTCCGACCGCCTCGCCATCATCGAAGGAGCCAGCGGCGAAGGGGTGACCTGGGCGGAGGTGGCCGACCAAGCGGAGCGCTGGGCGGATAGCGGGCTGGAGGGCCCCGTCGGCCTGGCCCTGGCCGATCCGGTCGCCATGGCCACCAACTTCTGCGCCGCCCTGGCCGCCGGCGTGGTGGTCGCTCCGCTCGATCCCGGCTCGCCCGGACCCGACATCGAGGCCAGGGTCGCCGCTCTCGGCCTGAGGTCGCTGGTGATCGGTCCCGACATGACCCATCCGGGGGACATCGAGGCGTGGACGGCCGGCCGGCGGGAACTGACCCGGCGGGGCGGGAGCAGGCGCCCCGGAGCCGTCCTGCCCGACCGGCCCGACGGCGTCTCGGCGCTCATGGCCAGCTCGGGCACGACCGGGGCACCGAAGATCGTGCCCCTGACCGAAGCTCAGCTGCTGCTCACCGCCCAAGGCGTGGCCCGGGAGCTCGGCCTCGACGCCGGGGAGCGGGGATACTCGCCTCTGCCGCTGTTCCACATCAACGGGCTGGTGGTCGGGGTGCTGTCGGCGCTGGTGGCGGGCAGCACCATCATCGTCGACGACCACTTCTCCCGGCGCTCGTTCTGGTCGACGGTGCAGCGCCGGGGGGCGACGTGGCTGAACCTCGTCCCGGCCATCCTGTCCATCCTGGGATCGGTCACCCGGCCGTCGCCCCACGCCGGCAGGGTGCGCCTGGCCCGGTCGGCATCAGCTCCTCTCCCGGAGGCGGTGCGGGAGCGTTTCGAGGCGGCGACGGGGATCGCAGTGGTCGAGACCTACGGGATGACCGAGGCGGCCAGCCAGATCACCGCCAATCCCCTGGGCGACGTCCGCCCGGGTTCGGTCGGACGACCGGTCGACGTCGAGCTGCGGGTCGTCGGCGACCGGGTGCAGATTCGGGGGGAACGGGTGACGCCCGTGTACTGGAGCTTCGAGGACCACCACTGGACCAGCCGGCCGGCCGGCGGCCCCGACGGGTGGCTGGACACCGGCGACCTCGGACGCGTCGACGACGCCGGCTACGTCCACCTCGTCGGACGCGACGGCGACGTGATCAACCGGGGTGGCGAGAAGGTTCAGCCCCGCGAAGTCGAAGACGTGCTCCTCGGCGACTGCCGGGTGGCGGCGGCCGTGGTGGTGGCCCGGCCCCACCCCACCGTCGGCGAGGAGCCGGTGGCCTACGTGCTCCCCGCGCCCGACGCCGACATCGACGCCGACACCCTCGCCGCCGACCTTCTCGAGCGGTGCCGGTCCCACCTGAGCCGCTTCAAGCACCCCGCCGAGGTGCTCGTCGCCCGGTCACTGCCCGCCGGTCCGACCGGCAAGGTCAAGCGCGCCCTGGTGCCGTCACTGGCCACCCTCTCAACCCAACCCCCCACCCACTGAGCCCCCGAACAGCAAAGGAATGCATCCGATGGACTCCATCTTCCTCGACCTCCCCGAACGAAGCGCCAAGCCCCGACAGAGCGGCTTCACCATGGTCATCGACAACGGGATACCTCAACGCGCTTTCGCCGACGGGATCGCATCGGGCGCTGCCTACATCGACGTGGTCAAGTTCGGCTGGGGAACGGCGCTGGTCACCCCCGACATCGAGCGCAAGTTCGACGTCCTCAGATCGTTCGACATCGGCTGGTACTTCGGCGGCACGCTGTTCGAGAAGTTCGTCTACCAGGACCGCTTCGAATCCTTCCTGACGCTGTGCCGGCTGTGCGACTGCCGCTACATCGAGGTCTCCAACGGAACGGTGGAGATGGGGTCGGCGGACAAGGCCGCCTACATCCGGCGCTGCGCCGAGGAGTTCACCGTCTTCTCCGAGGTCGGTTTCAAAGACGCCGGGCGGGCGGCGGCGCTCACCGCCGGGCAACTGGTGGAGGCCATCGAGACCGACCTCGCGGCCGGGGCCCACAAGATCATCACCGAGGCCCGCGAGAGCGGCCGCAGCGGCATCTGCCGGCCCGACGGCACCCCCCGGGAGGATCTGGTCGAAGCCCTCCTGGGCAGCGGCACCGACCTCGACCGGATCCTCTTCGAGGCCCCGACCAAGGGTCTCCAGACCCGCTTCATCGAACTGGTCGGCCCCAACGTGAACCTGGGGAACGTGGCCCCCACCGACGTGGTCGGCCTCGAGACGCTGCGCCTCGGTCTGCGCTCCGACACCCTGACCCTGTTCGAGCGGGAACGAAGCCGTGCGTGAGGCTCGCAACGTGTTTCACCTGGCCGTGCCCGCCCGCGACCTCGACGAGGCCCAGGACTTCTACGTGACCAAGCTGGGTTGCCACCTGGCCCGCCGGTATGACGATCGCATCACCCTCGACTTCTTCGGCGACCAGGTCGTTTGTCATCTCTCGGACCGCTGGGACCGCGACCCTCAGATGTACCCCCGCCACTTCGGGGTCACCTTCCGGGACCGGGCGGATTTCGACGCCGTCCGGCGCTGCGCCGAGACCCGGGCCATGACGATGTTCTCCGGTTGTCAGACCCGGTTCGAGGGCCAGGTCGAGGAGCACCTGACGTTCGTCCTGCAGGACCCGTCGGGCAACCTCATCGAGTTCAAGCACTACCTCGACCACCGGATGATGTACTAGGGCGGTGCTGGTCGTAGCCCGCCACGGCCGCACCGCCTGGAACGCCGAGGGTCGCTTCCAGGGCTGGGCTGACGTGCCCCTCGACCGGGTGGGTCGGGACCAGGCCGAAGCGTTGGCCGAGGAGCTGGCCTCGCAGCTGACCATCTCCGCCTCGGCACCGGTGCAGTTGTGGTCCAGTGATCAGCTCCGGGCCCGCCAGACGGCCGAGGTGGTGGGTCGCGCCATCGGCGCCTCAGGCAGGGTCGAACGGGTCTTGCGCGAGGTCGACGTGGGGCGCTGGGAGGGGCTGACCCGGAACGAGGTGCGGGCCCGTTTCCCCGGCGAGTACCGGGCGTGGTTCGGTGGTGGCGGCCAAGCGAGGGAACTGCGCCGAGGCGGCGGGGAGACTCTGGCCGAGGCAGGGCGCCGGGTGGCCGAGTTCATCGCCGGGCGGCTCACAGACCGCGCCACCCTGGTGGTGGTCGGCCACGGAATGTCCCTCCAGGCCGGGCTCGACGACCTGGGCCGCCGGGGTCGGATCCGACTGAGCGGACCGGCCCCCCACCTGCCCAACGCCGGCTATCTGGCTCTGGACTCCTGGGGCCCGGCGAGCTGCGACGAAGAACCCGGTGTCGACCCTTCGGTCGGGCTAACCCGGGCCTGAACGGGCCGGGCGAGGCGGCCCGACCCGGGGCCGCCCCTCGGGGCGGGCCGGGTCCGGGGCGTCCCTCAAGAGGGAGGCGACCCGTTCGGCGGTGGCCGTCGCCCAGCGCGTCGTCGTGAGGAGGCCGACGGTGAGGACCGTGACCCCGCACCCGACGATGATCCACCACCCGGCATGGGTGGCGGCGGGCAGGCCGGAGGCCAGCGAGCCGTGCAGCCCGGCGGTGGCCAGCGCGCCGAGGACGGCCACCCCGATGGTCTGGCCGACCTGGCGGCTGGTGGACGCGACCGCGGCCGCAACCCCCGCCTGACTGTCGGGCATCCCTGACACCGCGGTGTTGGTGATGGGGGCGTTGACCACCCCGAAGCCGATGCCGAACAGGGCGTAGGCGACGAACAGCCAGGCGAACGGTGTGGTGCGACTCACCTGTGTGAGGACCAGTGCGCTGGCGGTCAGGAACAACCCGGCGACCACCAGGGATGGCCGGGCCCCCCTACGGCCGACGACCATGCCCGACACCGGGGCCAGGAGCACCGTCATACCGGCCATCGGCAACGTGTCGAGGCCGGCGCCCAGGGCCGACAGCCCCCGAGACTCCTGGAGGTAAAGGGTGTTCATGAACAAGAAGCCGCCCAGGGCGGCGAAGGCGGCTACTGCGACCACCGTCGCCCCGCTGAACGGTGCGCTGCCGAAGAAGCGGAGATCGATCAGAGGCTCCAAGCGACGCCTCTCGTAGGGCACGAAGACGGCGAGAGCTACCCCGGCGGCGGCGAAGGTGCCCAGGATGAGCGGCGACGAGTAGCCATGGCGCGGCCCTTCGATGATCCCGAAGGTGACGCTGGCCAGGATCACCACGAGCAGGGCCTGGGCCACCGGATCGAAGCGCCGAGCCCGGGGGGCCCGTGACTCGGGCACGAAACGAGCGGTGAGCGCACAGGCCAGGAGCCCTATGGGCACGTTGATCCAGAAGATGAAGCGCCAGCCCGCCGACGTCACGAGGGCTCCGCCGACGACCGGCCCGAGGGCCATGCTCAAGCCGACGACGGCGCCCCAGACGCCGATGGCCTGGGCCCGCTCCCGCCGGTCGGTGAAGGTGTTGGTGATGATGGACATGGCCACCGGGTTGAGCATGGACCCACCGACGGCCTGAACGATCCTGAAGGCGACGAGGGCGCCGACCGACGGGGCCACACCGCACAGGAAGGAACCGAGGCTGAACAGGACCAGGCCGACCTGGAACGTCAGCTTCCGGCCGACCCGATCGGCGGTGGAACCCGACAGCATCAGCAGGCTGGCGAGCACCAGGGTGTAGGCGTCGACGGTCCATTGCAGGCCCGACACCGAGGTGTGCAGATCGGAACGGATAGAGGGGAGCGCCACATTGACGATCGTGTTGTCCAGGCCCACTATGAGCAGGCTCATGCAGCACACCGCGAGGATCAGGTAGCGCCTCGGGGGGCCACCCGTGGCCCGAGCCGCGCCGAACGGATCGCCGGCCGCGAGCGGGCCGGGACGACGGGCGGGCTGGGTCATGGTGGGAGAAAGGGTACGGCCCAGATCCGAGTTCGCGGTGGGGGGATGCCGAGGCCGCTCCCGGTCGAAGGGGCGGGGACACGGGAGCGGCTCCCGGCGATTGCTGTCGAAAGGGGCAGATTCGACAGCACCATCAAGGTACCCCACAGCCCGGCCGGTAAAACGGACGCGACGGCCGAAACCACTCATCCGGCACGCCGGTCCGGCAGTGGGACGGGGCGACCGCAGGCGGCCCGACCGCATGCGGCCCCACCGCAAGCGGCCCGACCACAGGCGGCCCCACCGCAAGCGGCCCCACCGCAAGCGGCCCGATCACAGGCGGCCCGAACGCGAACACCAGATCGACCCGGCCCACCGCCGCGCCGCCGCCACTCTGAGTGGTCGGACCGGACCGGCCCGTAGTGCATTCGCGCCCATTCCCCCTCTGTCCCCACACAACTAATCAATGCGTGCCAATCGGACTCCGAGTACTTAAGCGACCTGGTCGAGACGCCCGCCGAGGGCGTCGAGCGGCCACCGGCTCGTGTTGAGCATCCAGTTATCCCAGGCGAGGGCAGGACATGAACATTCGGAATCTGAGACTCTCGGTGCGGCTGGGGGCGGCATTTGCGACCCTCACCGCGCTCCTGGTCGTGGTGGTGATCCTGGGGCTCGTCGCCGACAGCTCCTGGTCGGCGGGGGCCCAGAGGTCCAACCGCTTCGTCCAACAGGTGGAGCAGACCCAGAGCCTGTCGGCGAGCGCCCTGGCCGTGGCCGTCGACGCCAACTCGGTGGCCTACGACTACGCCTCCCACCAGGATGCCAGCGGCGACCAGACGCAACTGACCAGCGATGTCGCGGCCTACCGGCAGGGTTCGGCGTCTCTTGCCGCGATGCCGCTGGCCGCGTCACAGAAGTCCCAGCTGGGCGCCGCCAACCAGGCTTTCGACCAGTACGTGGCCACCGCCGACCAAGCCGCCCAGGCGTTCCGGGCGGGGCAGACCGCCCGGGCCAACCAGGCCGTCGGCAACCTGGCCTTCCACACCGTGTCGACTCCTCTGAGCGCCATCGTGGCCACCGCAGTAAAGGAAGCCGCGGCGGCCGACAACAACTCGCACAGCACGGCCAACTCGTCACGCATGGTCCTCCTGCTGATCGCCGGTGTGGCCGTGGCCTTGGCGGTAGGCCTGGCGGTGCTCATAACCCGTTCGGTGACCCGACCCTTGGGCGAAACGATGGACATGCTCGACGGGGTGTCCCATGGTGACCTCACCAGGTCCTCGGCCATCGACTCGAGCGACGAGACGGGCGCCATGTCCCGGGCGCTGAACCAGGTGGTGGAGCGCCTCCGGACGGCCATGGCGAGCATCGCCACCCACTCCGACACCCTGGCCGGGGCCTCCGAGCAGCTGTCGGCCGCTTCCCAGGAGATGGCCGGCCACGCCGAGCAGACGGCGCAGCAGGCCAGCTCGGTGTCCGCAGCTGCCGCCCAGGTCTCCAACCACGTGCAGACCGTCGCCGCCGGCACCGAGCAGATGTCGGCGTCCATCCACGAGATATCCCGCACCGCGGCCCAGGCCGCGGAGGTGGCGGCCGAGGCCGTGGCGCTGGCCCGGGTCACCAACCAGACCGTGGAGCGGCTCGGCTCGTCGTCCACCCAGATCGGCGAGACCGTCAAGGCCATCACCGACATCGCCGACCAGACGAACCTGCTCGCCCTCAACGCGACCATCGAGGCGGCCCGGGCCGGCGAGGCCGGGAAGGGATTCTCCATCGTCGCCAACGAGGTCAGGGAGCTCGCCGACCAGGCCGCCCACGCGGCCAAGGACATCACCACCAGGATCGAGGCGGTACGCGTCGACGCCGCGGAGACGGCCAACTCCATCGAACGCATCAGCGACATCATCGAAAAGATCAGCGAGTCCCAGGCCGCCATCGCGGCGGCGGTCGAGGAGCAGACGGCCACGAGCTCCGAGATCGGCAGGAACGTCGTCGAGGCGGCCAGCGGGACCCACGAGATCGCCGCCAGCATCACCGCCGTCGCCGACTCGGCGGCCAAGACCACGGTCGGCACGAACACCAGCCTCAGCGCCGCGGCGTCGTTGGCTCAGACGGCAGCCGAACTGCGCAACCTCGTCGCCCAGTTCAGCTACTGAGAACCCCGGATCCCCGGGCCGGCTGAGAGCACCCGGCCGGTGCTCGCGTTTTGGGACCAATGGCCGTGGGCGGCGGGACCGGCGGATCGTACCGTCGGAAGGCGTGACCCCACCCTCACCCCGTGCGCAGTCCCCGGGAGGTTCCGCCTCGGACCGGCCGCCGACCTCACCAGAGGACCTGACCCGTCTGCCCAATCTGCTCGAGGGTCGCCCCCGGTCCGGGCCCACCCGCAGCAGCCGGCCGGTGTACGTGGATCTCCTGCCGCCCTGCAATGAGGCCTGCCCGACCGGGGAGAACATACAGGGTTACCTGGCCGAGGTTCAGGCCGGACACTACGAGCAGGCGTGGCGAACCCTCACTGCGGACAACCCTTTCCCGGCCATTCACGGCCGGGTTTGCTACCACCCCTGCGAGAGCAGCTGTAACCGGCGTCACCTCGACGCGGCGGTGTCCATCCACGCCGTGGAACGCTTCCTCGGCGATCTGGCTCTAGAGCGCGGCTGGCGGTTCGATCCGGCCCCGGTCCCCACCCGGCAGCGGGTTCTCGTCGTCGGAGCCGGGCCGGCCGGGCTGTCGGCGGCCTACCACCTGCTGCGCCGCGGCCACGAGGTCGAGGTGCGTGACGCCGGCCCTGCGCCCGGGGGAATGATGCGCTACGGGATCCCGGCCTACCGCCTGCCGAGGGACGTCCTCCAAGGTGAGGTCGACCGGCTGGAGGCGCTCGGCGCGGTGTTCGTCGGCGACCACCGCGTCAGCAACCTGGAGGCCGAGCGCGCGGAGGGCCGATTCGACGCCGTGTTCGTCGCGGTCGGCGCCCACCTGTCGAAACGGATCGACATACCGGCCATGGACGCCGGAACCATGATCGACGCGGTCACGTTCCTCCGGGACGTGGCGTCTGGGCAGCCCCCCGAGATCGGCCGGAGGGTGGCGGTCTACGGCGGGGGCAACACCGCCCTGGACGCGGCCCGCACGGCCCGGCGCCTCGGCGCCGCGGAGGCCGTGGTGGTGTACCGCCGTACCCGCGACCAGATGCCGGCCCACGAGGAGGAGACCCGCGAGGCCGAACGGGAAGGCGTCCGTCTCAACTGGCTGCGGACGGTCAGCGCCTTCGAGGGCGGCCAGTTGCGGGTGGAGATCATGGAGTTGGACGAGTCGGGGCGGCCCCGGCCCACGGGCCGCTTCGAGACCCTCGACGCGTCCAGCCTCATCCTCGCCGTCGGGCAGGAGAGCGACACCGGGTTCCTGCGCTCGGTCCCCGGCGTGGAGGTCGACAGCCGAGGCACCGTGCGCGTGTCGGATTCGCTCATGACCGGGGCGCCCGGTGTCTTCGCCGGGGGCGACATGGTTCCCGCCGAGCGTACCGTGACCGTTGCGGTGGGCCACGGCCGGCGGGCGGCTGGCGAGATCGACTCGTGGCTGCGCTCCGACGGCCGCCGGCCCGGGATCGACCGGCCGCGGGCCGGCTTCGCCTCTTTGAACCTGTGGTACTTCGGAGACGCCGCCATCCGCCGCGCCGCCGAGCTCGAACCCGAGCAGCGACTGGCCGACTTCTCCGAGGTGGTGGGCACGCTCGGGCCCGACGACGCCCGCTACGAAGGCGGCCGGTGCCTGTCCTGCGGGAACTGCTGTGAGTGTGACGGGTGCCTCGGCGCCTGCCCCGAGGACGCCGTGATCAAGCTCGGCCCGGGCCGGCGTTACCGCTTCGATTACGACCGCTGCACCGGCTGCCGCACCTGCGCCGAGCAGTGCCCGGTCCACGCCATCGACATGGTCGCCGAGGGCCAGGCGGACCCGCCGTGGGCGTTTCACGCCGGCCCCGACCCCCGAGGAGGGCTTTGATGCGCATAACTGTCGACGGCAACCACGCCGCCGCGTCGGTCGCCTACCGGCTGAGCGAGGTCTGCAGCATCTACCCCATCACCCCGTCGTCGCCCATGGCCGAACTGGCCGACGAATGGTCGGCTCAGGGCCGCCCGAACCTGTGGGGTGCGGTGCCCGAGGTCATCGAGATGCAGAGCGAGGCGGGTGCTGCCGGCGCCCTGCACGGGGCCCTGCAGGGCGGCGCGCTGGGAACCACCTTCACGGCCTCGCAGGGCCTGCTGCTGATGATCCCGAACATGTACAAGATGGCCGGCGAGCTGACGCCGGTGGTGTTCCACGTGGCGGCTCGCTCGGTGGCCACACAGGCCCTGTCGATATTCGGGGATCACTCCGACGTCATGGCCGTCCGCCAGACGGGGTTCGCCCTGCTCGCGTCGGCCTCGGTCCAGGAGGCCCACGACCTGGCGCTCGTCGCCCACGCCGCCACCCTGCGCGCCCGGATTCCATTCCTGCACTTCTTCGACGGGTTCCGCACCTCACACGAGCTGAACTCCCTGGAGCACCTCGACGACGGGGACCTCGCCCACCTCGTACCCGAAGACCTCATCCGTCAGCATCGTCAGCGGGCCATGTCACCTCAGAATCCGTTCGTGCGGGGCACGGCCCACAACCCCGACACCTTCTTCCAGGCCCGCGAAGCGGTGAACCCGTACTACGCCCGGCTGCCGGGGACCGTCACGGCGATGATGGAGCTCCTCGCCGAGCGGACCGGGCGGGCCTACCGGGTCGTCGACTACACCGGCGACCCCGAAGCCGAGCGGGTGGTGGTGGTGATGGGCTCAGCGGGCCAGACCCTGGCCGAGACGACCCGCTATCTGTGCGGTCGGGGGGAGCGGGTGGGGGTCGCCCAGGTCCGGCTCTACCGGCCCTTCCCGGCGCGCCAGCTTCTCGACGCCCTACCGCCGACAGTGAAAGCGGTGGCGGTACTGGACCGCACCAAGGAGCCGGGGTCGTACGGCGAGCCGCTCCTGCTGGATGTGCTGGCCGCGTTGAGCGACGCGTACGCCGACGGCGAGCGCGACCGCCTGCCCGTCGTCATCGGCGGACGGTACGGGCTGTCGTCCAAGGAGTTCACCCCGGGTATGGCCGCGGGGGTCTTCGCCGAGCTACGGGGCGACCGACCCAGGCGCCGATTCACGGTTGGGGTGGACGACGACGTCTCGCACAGCAGCATCTCCTACGACGCCGCCCTCGACATCGAGCCGACCGGCACCCGGCGGGCCGTGTTCTTCGGACTCGGGTCGGACGGCACCGTGGGGGCCAACAAGAACACCATCAAGATCCTCGGCGCGACCGGGCTCCACGCCCAGGGTTACTTCGTCTACGACTCCAAGAAGTCCGGTTCACAGACCGTTTCCCACCTGCGCTTCGGGCCTGACGCGATCCGCGCCCCCTATCTGGTTTCCGACGCCGGCTTCGTGGGCTGCCACCAGGCGGCGTTCCTGGAGCGCCCGGAGGTGCTCGAGCGCGCCGGCCGGGGCGCGACACTCCTGCTGAACACCCGACTGGCTCCGGAGCAAGTGTGGGGGTCCCTGTCCCGTCCCACCCAGGAGCGGATCCTGGAGAAGCAGCTGGTCGTCTATACCGTGGACGCCGACCGCATCGCCGGTGAGGCCGGTCTCCGGGGCCGGACCAACACGGTGCTGCAGACCTGCTTCTTCGCTCTGTCCGAGGTGCTGCCCCGCGACGAGGCAGTGGCCAGGATCAAAGCGTCCGTCACCGATACCTACCGCAAACGCGGCCCCGACGTGGTGGCGAGGAACATGCTGGCGGTCGATCGGGCGCTGAACGGCCTGCATCTTGTACCGCTCCCCGGTCGCGTCACGTCGAAGCGAGGTTTGCACCCGGTGGTACCCGCCGATGCGCCCGACTTCGTGGCGCGCGTCACCGCCGTGATGATGGCCGGACGGGGCGACGAGCTGCCGGTCAGCGCCCTTCCCGCCGACGGCACCTACCCGAGCGGGACCGCCAGGTACGAGAAACGGAATATCTCCGACCGGGTCGCGGTCTGGGACCCGGAGCTGTGCATCCAGTGCGGCAACTGCAGTCTCGTCTGCCCGCACAGCGTCATCCGTTCACGCTTCTACGACATTGACGCGCTGGGCCAGGCGCCGGCCGGCTTCCGGTCGGCGCCGCTCAAAGGGCCGGGCCTGCCAGGATCGCGCTTCACCCTGCAGGTCTATCTGGAGGACTGCACAGGCTGCGGTCTGTGCGTCGAGAGTTGCCCGATCACCGAGGCGGGGTCCGCCGAGATCAAGGCCATCAATCTCGGCGACCGGGAATCAATCCTCGACGGGGAGCGGGCCAACATCGCTTTCTTCGAGAAACTGGCCCCGGCCGAGCGTTCCCGTGTCGATTTCGGAACGGTCCGGGGGGCCCAGTACCTCGACCCTCTGTTCGAGTTCCCCGGTGCCTGCGCCGGTTGCGGGGAGACGCCGTACATAAAGCTGGTCTCCCAGCTGTTCGGTGACCACCTGGTGGTGGCCAATGCCACAGGGTGCTCCTCCATCTACGGGGGCAACCTGCCGACCACACCGTGGACCACTGGTCCCGACGGGCGAGGGCCGGCCTGGTCCAACTCCTTGTTCGAGGACAACGCCGAGTTCGGTCTGGGCCTGCGCCTGGCCGCCGACCGTCAGGCCGAGATCGCCCGGCGCCGCCTCCTCGAGGTCAGAGACGACGTCGGGGCCGACCTGGTGGAGCAGATCCTCGAGGCCCCGCAGCGGTCCGAATCGGAGCGGCGGGATCAGCGGGACCGCCTGGCCCGGCTCACCGAGCGGCTCGAGGAGCTGAGCGGCCCCGGCATCGATGATCTGCGCAGCGTGGTCGATCATCTGCTGCACCGCAGTGTCTGGATCATCGGCGGGGACGGATGGGCCTACGACATCGGCTCGGGTGGCCTCGATCACGTTCTGGCCAGTGGACGCAACGTCAACGTGCTGGTCCTCGACACCGAGGGCTACTCGAATACCGGCGGCCAGATGTCCAAGGCGACCCCGCTCGGGGCGGTGGCCAAGTTCGCGTCGGGGGGCAAGACCATGCCCACCAAGGATCTGGCGCTGCAGGCCATCGCCCTGGCCAACGTCTACGTGGCCCGGGTCGCCATGGGCGCCGACCCCCAACAGACCCTGACCGCTCTGCGCGAGGCCGAAGCCTACGAAGGCCCTTCTTTGGTGATCGCCTACAGCCAATGCATATCCCACGGCTACGACCTCCGACACGCCCTCGACCAGCAGTACCGGGCCACCGCCAGCGGCCACTGGCCGTTGATCCGCTACGACCCGGTCGCCCGGCGCAGGGGGGCCAACCCGTTCCTGCTCGACTCGCCCCGGCCTCGACTGACCCTTGCGGAGTACCGGGAGGCGGAAGGACGCTTCGGGCAGCTCGCCGAACAGGATCCGCCGACGGCGACCCGCCTGCTCCGGGTGGCCCAGCAGACCGCCGACCTGCGCTGGCAGACCTACGAACAGATGGCCAGCTGGGGCGCCCGACAGTTCCCGCCCGACCCGCAGGACCACGCCTGAGGAGGGCCCGGGCCGGGCCGGGACGCCGGCCGGGGCCAGGACGCCGGCCGGGGCCGGGACGCCGGCCGGGGCCGGGACGCCGGCCGGGGCCGGGAC
>JAGWSF010000025.1 GCA_028876385.1 Acidobacteriota bacterium
CAGCACGACAGCGAGATGTCGTCGGAGGTCGGCGAGTTCGGCGACCTGCCCTCGGGCGACGAGATCGCCGCTGAGCTGGAGCGCTTCTTGAGAGGCGAGTAGTAGGGCGGGGCGGCGCTCGCTCAGACCACCACGTTGACCAGGCGGGGCGGCCGGGAGATCACCTTCTTCGGCGTCACCCCTCCGAGCGCCTCGACCACCCGGGGCGAAGCCAGGACCAGAGCCTCGGCCTGCTCGGCGGTGATGTCCACCGGCACCTCCAGGCGGTCTCGCACCTTGCCGTTCACCTGGGCGACCATGGTCACGGTCTCGATTACGAGCATGGCCGGGTCGGCCGCCGGCCAGGCCTGGGCGTGCAGCGGGGGCGCCTCGGGGTGGCGCATCTCCCACAGCTCGGCGGTGATATGGGGGGCCATCGGGGCCAGCAGCAGCAAAAGGGTGTCGACGGCGAAGTCCACCGTCTCGGCGCGACCGCCGGCCGGCCCCTGCACGTACTTGTAGAGGGTGTTGAGGAACTCCATGCACGCCGCCACCGCCGTGTTGTACGACCAGCGGGAGTAGTCGGAGTCGACCCGGTCCATCAACCGGTGCGTCTCTTTGTCCATGTCGGTGTCCACCGGCTCGGCGGCCCGCTGCGATACGGTCGCCCCACCCCCAGACTCGAAGACCGCTCCCGCGGCCAGGCGCCACAGGCGGCCGAGGAAGCGGTGGCAACCCTCGATCATCTGGTCGGTCTGGGCGCTCCAGTCGAAGTCGTCACCGGGCGGCCCGACGAAGAGGTGGAACAGGCGCAGGGAGTCGGCGCCGACGGTCTCGAAGTACTGCTCCGGGGATATCAGGTTGCCCTTGGACTTGGACATCTTCGAGCCGTCCATGGTGATCATGCCCTGGGTGAACAGCCGCCCGAACGGCTCTCGGATCTCCGCCGGGGCGAGCCCCTGGTCGGCGAGGGCCCGGGTGTAGAAGCGGGCGTAGAGCAGGTGGAGGATGGCGTGCTCGATGCCGCCTATGTACTGGTCGACCGGCATCCACCGCCGGGCCGCGTCGAGGCTCACCGGGCGCGACCGGTCCCAGGGGTCGCAGAAGCGCAGGAAGTACCACGACGAGTCGACGAAGGTGTCCATGGTGTCGGTCTCGCGCTCGGCCGGACCCCCACAGCGGGGGCAGGTGACGTTCAAGAAGCCGGGGTGGTGGCGCAGCGGCGAGTCCCCGGTGGGCAGGAACTCGACGTCGTCGGGCAGCAGCACCGGCAGCTGCTCCTCGGGGACCTTGACGATCCCGTCGGTCGGGCAGTGGATGACCGGGATCGGGCAGCCCCAGTAGCGCTGGCGTGACAGCAGCCAGTCCCGCAGGCGGTAGTTGACCGTGCGCCGCCCGACGTCGCGGCTCTCCAGCCAGTCGATGGCCTTGGCCTTGGCCTCGGCGGTGTCGGTCAGGCCGTTGAGCCACTCGCTGTTGATCCGGGGTCCCTCCCCGGTGTAGGCCTCCCCCTCCCAGCCGTCGGGGGGCGCCACGGTGCGCACGATGGGCAGGTCGTAGGCCCGGGCGAAGTCCCAGTCGCGCTGGTCCTCGGCGGGGACGGCCATGATGGCGCCGGTGCCGTAGGTCATGAGCACGTAGTCGGCGAGGAAGATCGGCACCCGGGCCCCGTTGAACGGGTTGAGGGCGTAGGAGCCGGTGAACACCCCCCGCTTGTCCAGGGGGCCGTCGCTCGACTGGCGTTCGATGTCGGACTCGGTGCGCACCCGGGCCACGAACTCCTCGACCGCGGCCCGCTGCTCGGGGCTCGTGAGCGCGGGGACCAGGGGGTGTTCGGGGGCCAGGACCACGAAGGTCATCCCGAAGGCGGTGTCGGGCCGGGTGGTGAACACCCGGATGCCGGGCTCCCCGTCTCGCCCCTCGACGGCCAGGTCGAACTCGGCGCCCTCGGAGCGGCCGATCCAGTTGCGCTGCATGACCTTCACCCGGTCGGGCCAGTCCAGCCCCTCGAGGGCCTCGAGCAGCTCGTCGGCGTAGGCGGTGATGCGGAAGAACCACTGCTCGAGGTCGCGCTTTTCGACCAGGTCGCCGCTGCGCTCGCAGGTGCCGTCGGCCAGCACCTGCTCGTTGGCCAGGACGGTCTGGCAGCCGGGGCACCAGTTGACCGGGGCGTTCTTGCGGTAGGCCAGCCCGGCGTCGAGGAAGCGCTGGAAGATGACCTGGTTCCAGCGCATGTACTCGGGGTCGTGGCTGCGTATCTCCCGCCGCCAGTCGTAGCTCGCGCCCAGCCGCTTCAGGCTCGACTTGAGCTCCTGGATCCGGGCGTCGGTGAACTCCCGGGGGTGCACCCCGGTGCGGATGGCGGCGTTCTCGGCGGGCAGGCCGAAGCTGTCGAAGCCGATGGGGCTCAGGACGGCGTAGCCCTGCATGGTCCGCTGGCGGACCAGCAGGTCGCCGAAGGTGTAGTTGCGCACGTGCCCCTGATGGGCGGGCCCGCTCGGGTAGGGGTACATGCACAGGACGTAGAAGGGGGGACGACGGTCGTCATTGTCCACCTGGTAGGCCCCGTCGGCCTCCCATCGCCGCTGCCATTTGGCCTCGACGGCCTGGGGGTCGTAGTGCTCTACCATGACCTTCCAGGCTACCGGGCGGCCCCCCTGCCCCACCGTCGATTAGCCCGAGCCCGGCCGGCGGGACGCCCCCGCCAACCCGGCTTTCTCACCGAGCACTCCGGCTGCTAGAGTCGGCGGACCTTCTGGGGGCGTAGCTCAGTTGGTAGAGCGCTTGCATGGCATGCAAGAGGTTCGTGGGTTCGATTCCCATCGCCTCCACCAGAAAAACCGCAGGTCAGACGACACCGCTACC
>JAGWSF010000219.1 GCA_028876385.1 Acidobacteriota bacterium
ATGGTCTTCCCGGCCATCCTGGTCGGGCTCCATTGCGGCTTTTCTACCGTTGACTGGGTTCGTCTGCGTAACTAGTCTTCCCGGCCATCCTGGTCGGGCTCCATTGCGGCCAACGCTTTCGTGCTTGACGATGTGGATATCCGTAGCGTCTTCCCGGCCATCCTGGTCGGGCTCAATTGCGGCTGGCCGATCTTCCACAGGGCGACACCCTGTGCGAGAGTCTTCCCGGCCATCCTGGTCGGGCTCCATTGCGGCAACTGCTGTTTGTGCACCCGCCGGGCCCGGACCGCGCGTCTTCCCGGCCATCCTGGTCGGGCTCCATTGCGGCCACTGCGCCCACGACCACGCCGCGCCCGAGTCCTGCCACGTCTTCCCGGCCATCCTGGTCGGGCTCCATTGTGGCGGCAGCTGTTTGCCCAATAGGCCCAGCGCCGGGGCTAGGGGTCTTCCCGGCCATCCTGGTCGGGCTCCATTGCGGCACCACTTACCGGCCTTTCCTGGCCGACATCTTCTGGGGTCTTCCCGGCCATCCTGGTCGGGCTCCGTTGCGCCTCGCATTGCGGTACCACGCACAGGTCAACCTCTACGGGCCTTCCCGGCCATGCTGGTCGGGCTCCATTGCGGCTTCTGGTTCACTGCGCTCGCCGGGCTCACCTTCGGCGTCTTCCCGGCCATCCTGGTCGGGCTCCATTGCGGCAACAAGAAAGGGCGGCAGGCTTAACCCGCCAGACCTCGGGATCAGTTCTCAGGTGCTCGGCCCGGTTCCGCAATAACCGGTGAACGTGCGGCTGGGCTGAAAGGCGGCCCCGACTTGGTGGAGCTCGTAGAAACACTCGGACTCCGGGTAGCGATGGGTCAAGGTGGATGATGTACTCCAGGGTCCCCGGCTCTGATTCCCGGATTTCTCGCACGGTCTCGGTGACGAGCTCATCGAAAGCGCGCTCATGACCCTTGATCAGGTCAAATCGGACAACCAATCCGAAGCTGGCTTTGACGGACTCGGACATGCGCCGAGGGTAACCAACCCTTGACTGTGAGCCGGCCTGTGGATCGGAGAAGGACATTTCGCTATCCCGGTTTCCGATTCGCGTTGCACACGCGTTGCACAATCGATCGGAACGTGGGTTCAGACGGTGTGACCCAGCGTGACGAGTCGCTGGCAGTGTTCTCCCTGGTCAAGGGCCATTTCCGAACAAAAGTCCTGGTCACGGCAGGTAGCGAACTTCTCACCCCTATAGCTTGAGGGGCTAGTGTCCGCAAGGACATGGGGGTTCAAGTCCCCCCTCCGACACCAGCGAGCGGGAACGTTCCCCATTCCAGGGTGAGCACAAGCTCGACACCAGCGACGAGAACCAGAGCGGCGGGGCGGTGGGCGGCCGCTCCGTCGCGCCCACCGTCCGCCGAAGCGGCCCACCGAGATCCCCAACACTTCGGCCGTGCGCGCCTCGCTCGGGTCCGCCCAGTAGCGCAGGACCACGACCGCTCGCTGCTTGGCCGGAAGGAGTTCCAGGGCCTGGAGCAGGCTGTCTCGCTCGGCGTGGTTGTCCCTCGAAGGCGGCCGGCTCAACCCTTCCATGACGCAGCGGAACCGGACAGTATGATAACACTATGGACACCATCCCGGCCCCGAAGGTTGCCGCCGAACTCGGTGTCTCGCTGCCGCGGCTGCACCGGTTCTTGGCCTCCCAGCCGGGTGTGTCCCGCAACGGCAGCCGGATCCTTGTCCACGAGGAGACCCGGCAGGCCGCTATCAACCGCTTCGGGATCATCCCCCGGGTCGAGGGGCTCACGCGGACCGAGACACAGGTGCTCGTCGCACTGTCCCGACGGCCGCGTGGCCTCGTCTCCGCCCGGCAGGTCGCATCCGCGGCCAGAGTCTCCCCGACCGGCGCATCCCACGCCCTCGCCCGGCTGCAGCAGGCCGGATATGTGACTGTCGACGACACCACCATCTTCGACGGTCGCGTTCGACTGCAGCCCGTCTACAAGATCTCGTGGGGCTCGCCAGTGTGGACGAAGGTGGCGCCGCAGCTCGCCGGCGCGATCCTGCCGGCCGCCCCGGCGAAGGGGACACCGAGACGGGTTCCCGCTCGGCTCGCCAACGTGTTCTGGACCGGCGACACGACCGGACTCGACGTCGCCCGACACCCCGTCTACACGGCCCGGCGGATCATCAACGAGGGACGGCATCGGCCTGAAGGCTTGGCGTTTCTCGGCAACCTGCCCCCCGACGCCGTCCGCCACGCGCTGTCCACCGCCGACCCGCCGGTCCGGGCCCGTGGCTGACCCGGCCGACGCCGAGACGACCGGCCACGGCTTCACCGCCGATCAGGAGGCGGTGATTCCAGCCTCAACCCGGGCGGCCTGGGCCAGGCTGCTGCCCTACCTGCCGGAAGGTTCATATCTCGCCGGCGGCACCGCGATCGCGGTGCATCTGCACCATCGCGTGAGCCGCGATCTCGACTTTTTCACCAGTGAGCCGATCGACACCGACCACCTGGTGGAGACCTTGGAGCGCTCCAACCTGCCGTTCCTTCTGGAGCGGGAAGTCCGGGACCGCAACATCGAGATCACACTCGAATCGACGAAGGTCGAGTTCACGTCGGCGCCGGCCAACAGACTCACGGAGCCGACCACGGTCACCGCCGGCGTGGCCGTCGCCGGGCTCGGCGACCTGATGGCCATGAAACTGGCGGCGATCGCCAAACGGCGGCAGATCCGCGACTTCGAGGACATCCGGGCGATCGAGTTGAAGGGTGGCCGGCGGATCGAGGAAGGCCTCGCCTTGGCCGTCTTGCGGTACCGACTGCGCTCCGAGGACGCCCTGCTGCCGATGGTGGCGGCGCTCGGCGGCGTCGCCGAATGCCCGCACGATCCGCTGGTGGTCACCGACCGGCAGGTGCTCGCCGGCTACTTCGAGCAGCGGCTGCCCGAGGTGCTGGTATCACTCGGCCGGTGGGATGCGGCCGCCCCTCCGGCCGACATCGCAGCCGCGATCGCCCGGCTGCTCCGCGAGGCGGCGGAGCCGGAAACCGAGACGGGATAGCCGGGCGGCAGCCACTCGGGTAGGACATCCGGTCTTCACCCGACGAGGAGTTCCGCCATGAACTCTCTCCACTACGACTTCGACCTGTTCGAGGAGTCGGCGCCGCCGGCGGTCCGGGCATCTGCCGACGATCAGTCCTCCGCGACCGCCGCCATGGTTACCGACATGGCGTACCAGATGGGAAGCCTCGGCCGGATGTGGTTGGAACCTGACGCGAGCCGCTGCGACTTCCGGGGGCGGGGGCCACCCAGCCCGCCACGGGCTAGGGCTGGGTGGGAGGCATGGGGGGCTGGAGATGGGACTGACCTCCACCTCGTGCCCAGAGGCCGGCGCTGACGCTGCGAGGTTCCACGTGAGCGGAGTGCCCGGTCCCCTGGCGCCTGGGCTGGCTTGACACGTTCCGGAACGTCGGCGGTCAGCTGTGCCACGGACACCTGTGCTCAGAGGGAAACAGTCACCATGTGTCCAGTGGTCTCATGATGGCCTACGAGTCGGGCGGATCGGCCGGTGTCACGATCCGGTTCCGTCCGGCGTCCTTACCAGCCGCTTGTAGGGCGCTGACCGCCTCGAAGACGTCGTCGGCGCAGACGTCACTACCCGTGGCCTCGGCGACACCGACCGTTACGGTGACCACACCGGGTGGGTTGCCCGCATGCTCGACCCCCATGGCCTGTACCGCCGCCCTGAGCCGTTCGGCTACAACGGCCGCTGCGGCCAGCCGGGTGGCGGGTAGGAGCACGGCGAACTCCTCGCCGCCCCACCGGAACACCCGGTCGCCGTCGCGGACGGTGGATCTAAGGACGGCGGACACCTGGGAGAGGACCCGGTTGCCCTCCAGATAGTGGTAGAGGTGGTTGAACCCGTGAAAATGGTCGATGTCAACCAGCAGCACCGAGTACGGGTCACCCGACCGTCTCATGCGGGAATGCAGCTGCTCGTGCGCGGCGTCGAAGGCCGCGGCGTTGGCCAGGCCAGTGCGGTAGTCGACCGACGCTGCTTGAAGGAGCGCCTCCTTCTCCCGGTTGAGCTGTGCCACGGTCCTGGAGCGGACCGTGTCCGGCGCCGGAGAGCCGCACCGCAGCGGCGAGTTCCTGCGCACAGGCCCTCCCGGCGAGCGGGTCCGGCCCAGGCGGGCGGAATCGATCAGCCCTGATGTCGAGGAGGACGAGTTGGTGATGGCGCAGGCCGGTGTGGGTCGTCGCCCTGGGTTTGGCCGATGTCGTGCTCGAAAGCGTCGAGGAGGTGGAACAGTTCGTCGCTGATCCACTCCCGGTCTCGACGGCGACCGACACGGGTCGGCACTAGTACTCCGGTCTCTTGGAGACGGTTGAGGGCAGCTCGTGCTGCGGTGGGGGTGACGTCGTGGCGCGCTGCCGCGGTGTCGGCGTTTACGACCGGCTGAGCTGGGAGGCCACGGATGATTTTGCGGGCGACCGAGTCCGCCCGGGGAGGTCCGGCCCGGTCGATCAGGTCGTCGAGCAACGAGTCGATCTGGGTCCGAAGTCGGGTGGCCGCTGCCGCGGCTGCCGCGGTGGCGTCGGCGAAGATGCCGATCCAGTCGTCGGTGCGTCCCTCGCGGAAGTCGACCAGGCCTGTGATGTACCGGCGGGCGTTGGTGGCGAGCACGACGCTGACGGGTGGTACGAGGAAAGGCGTGAGGCCGCGCCGGCGGAGAATGACGTGGATGAGGCAGCGTCCGGTGCGTCCGTTGCCGTCGCCGAAAGGGTGGATGATCTCGAACTGGGCGTGAGCCACCGCGGCTTGGGCGATGGCTGGCAGATCGTCGAGGTTCACGAACGCGACGAGATCTTCGAGGAGATCGCCGACGCGGCTCTCAGGAGGGGGGACGAAGGTGGCGTCGATGGGACTCAGCCCTCGTCCACCGATCCAATTCTGGTCGCTGCGAACGACACCCGCATATCGCTCTTCGGAGGTTCCTTCGAGGAGCGTGCGGTGGATGTCAAGGAGATCGTCGACGCGGAAGCGCTTTCTAGCGGTACCGAGGTCGACTGCCTGCTCCATTGCGCGCACGTTGCCGAGCACGGCTCTCGCTGTCACATCGGCGGCGAGTGGTTCGTAGGCGGCGAGGGCGAGGCGCTTGTTCGACGCCCGCAAGCCTTCTATGAAAGACGACCCGAGCGCCTCTGAGCGCAGGAGTGGGGCCGCCAGCGTCTCGAGATCGTGGGCGGCTCCCGCCGATTGGAGGTCTCGAACGGCGGCTGTCGCGGCAGCGACGGCCTCGGCGGCGCGGCCGGCAAGGGGCCCGTCCCAATCGCGGATGGGATCCGGGACGAACGCTTGATAGCGGAACGGGCGGCGGTCCCGGCGGGCACCGTAGCCACTGCCTTCCCATACGCGATCGATGAACTCGGGCGTCGGCCGATTCCTTTCGTTCCTGTATCTATACAAAAGGAAGAACAGCGATCCTTTCGTAAGGGGCATCCTTGCGTATCGTGGGACAGTACGCAAGGATCGTTCGGAATCCTTTCGTATCTCTCGCCATCAAGTTGCCAGGTCGAAGACGGCGGCGCGTGTCGCAGGTGGACAAGTAACCCCCTCCGACACCAGCGAGCGGGAACGTTCCCCATTCTGATCCCTCAGGAAGCGCCGGACATCCTCGGTTTCATCGTGGACGTTTCGCGAGAAGTGAGGTTGGGTGCCATGTCGAAGGATCCAGTCAAATAGACCAAGTAAGCCAGCTGTTGAAGAGTCTCGCCGGCGGCGGTTTGCCCGTTGTACAAATCAGCGGAAGATGGGATGGGACGGTCACAGGTCGAGCACGATGTCGTCAGACGGTGTCGAGCAGCAGATGAACACGCTGCCCTGAGTCGGAGGTTGAACGGGGTCGGGGCTGTAGTCGACATCCCCGGCGATGATCGTCGTTTCGCAGGTCTGGCAGACCCCGGTGCGACATGACCACCGGACCGGTACGTCGCATGACTCGGCGAGCTCGAGGAGGGTGCCGTAGTCGGGGTTCCACGGGATGGTGAGATCGCTGCGGGCGAAGCCGACCGTCGGACCGGTTCCAGGTGCACCGGCTGGTGGATGGGGGAGCCGCCCCGACGTAGCTGAGATGCCTGGCGTCTGGCCCGGTTCCGGCCCGAACACCTCAGTGTGGATGCGGGCCGGATCGAACCCCAGGGCGGTTAGCCCGGCGCTCATCTCGTCCATGAACGGTATCGGCCCACACAGGTAGGCCTCGGCGTCGGAGGGTGGCTGCAGCTCGGCGAGGACCGACGCGGTGAGCCGGCCCGCGCGGTCGAAGTCCCGGCCCTCGAGGTCCTCCGGACCTGGCTGGCTGTAGTACACGTGGGCCCGGGCGTTCGCCACGTCGGCGAGGAGGGCGCCCGCCTCGGCTGCGAAGGGGTGCTCGCGACCGTTACGTCCGCCAAAGAGCCACCAGATCTTCCGCTTGGAGTGCTCCTGGGCCAGCGCCTGAAGCATGGCCAGAACTGGGGTCGCCCCGATCCCGGCACTGATCAGCAGCACCGGCACTTCTTTGTGCTCGAGGATGAACGCGCCGCGTGGTGCGGCCACGTCGAGTTGGTCGCCCACCGAAAGACCAGTACCGAGGTAGCTGCTCACCGCGCCACCCGGTTCCTGCTTGACGGTGATGCGGTAGTAGCCCGTCCCGGGTGGACCCGAGAGCGAATAGTTGCGCAGCAGCGCCCGGGGCTGCCGATCGGGCTGGACTCGCAGAGTGATGTATTGACCTGGGCGAGCCGAGGGGAGTGGACCTCCATCGGGGTCTTCGAGGCGGATCGACACGGCGGAGTCGCTCTCGCGGGTGACGGCTGTGACTGTCACCTGACGGAAGCCGGGCCAGGCGGGAGGCGGACTGCTCGCCCCTAGGCCGTCGTTACCACCGACCGGTTCTTCGTCCAGCAGGGCTCGGAACGACCCCTGCCATCCCGGGCTGAGGGAGGGAATCCGCAGCGCTCGAATCAGGCCTTGACGGGTGTGGCCCGGAAGATAGAGCAAGGCGTCGACCTCGGACACGGTCATCTGCTCAGGTCCCGACATGACCTTGATGATCTCGTCGCCCGCCTGCACCTCACCCTCTTCGAGCACCCGGAAATAGAAGCCGGGACGGTGGTGAGAGACGAGCAAGGCGGCCATCCGGGGATCGTTCATGCGAATCCCGACGCGGTAGCAGGTGACCCTCGGTTGGGTTACCTCGAAGGTGGCGCTGCCAATCTGGTAGCGATCGCCGATGCACACTTTGTCGTCGCCGAGCCCCGCCACCGTGAAGTTCTCGCCGAACTGTCCGTATACGAAGTCGTCCCGGCTCAGCTCCCGTTCCCAGTAACGGTACGAGTCGATCTGGTACACGAATACCGCGCGCTGCTCGCCGCCGTGCCCCGCCAGATCGCCTTGGCCGTCCCCCTCGACGTTAAGCCGGCTGACCCGGTGCGAGCCGGGAACGGAGTCCTTGAAAACCCCCGTTAAGGGAGCGTGCGGCGATTAGTTGAGCGGTTAGGGGGCTCCGGGGAGGATGCTGTAGTTCCACTCGCCGTGCCAGTCGTGGGGTCGTATGGGCAGGGCGGCGAGCTCGGCGTTGGTGACTTTCTGGCCGAGGGGGTAG
>JAGWSF010000220.1 GCA_028876385.1 Acidobacteriota bacterium
GACGACGGCCACGACCGGGTAGCCCCCGGTGGGCGGATGGTTGCGCATGAGGATTATCGGATGTCCCGCCGGAGGTACCTGCACCGCGCCGGCGACCATCCCCTCGGAGGGGACGCCGCCCGGGTGGACCAAGGACAAGGGAGGTCCCTCCAGGCGCACCCCGACCCGGTCGCTCAACGGGCTGACCGACCACTCCGTTGCGGCCAGGGCCAGCTGGCCTCTCGGACCCAGGCGGTCGTCGCGGGGGCCCCAGCGGGCCTGGATCTCGAGCACGTCCGGCCGTTCCCGCCGTGGCCCGCCGGTCGCCCGAGGAGCCGGGATGTCCCTCCCGCCCTCGCCGCGGATCGCGGGACCGGACCCGGGCGGGACGGCACCGACCCGGTCGGAGCCCAGCTGACCGATCCGGGTGGGTTGGTCGGGACCGATGGCCACGAGATCGCCGTCGCAGAGCGCTGAAGGGCCCAGACCCGAGAGGGTGTCGGTGGATCGGCTCCCCAGAACCACAGGTAGGTCGAAGCCACCGGAGACGGCCAGATAGATGCGGAGCCCCGAGTGGCAGCGGCCGATGACGAGCTCGGATCCCGAACGCAGGGCGAGGGCGGTGTGGCGGCGGGCCGGAAGCCCGTCCACGGTTACCGGTGCGTCGGCGCCGGTGACGGCGATCAACCGGTCGGCCCGCATCCGCAAGCGCACCGGTCCGGTGAGAGCTTCCATCACCGCCGCCCCGTCGGGATTGCCTACGAGCTGATTGGCGGCTCGGGCCGCCCCGCGGTCGGCGGCCCCGGCGGCGGGAACCCCCACGTGGGCCCACCCCGGCCGCCCCAGGTCCTGAACCGTCAGGTGCGGCCCGCGTTCGACGACCAGGATGGCCGGCTGACCCGGCGCCGGCGGGGTCAGGGGGTGAGACAGTCGGCCGGCACGAGTGGCCACATCGCCCGTCGCAGGCTCGAAGCGGACCCGGTCGCCAGGGGACAGCAGCGCCGGCGGGTTGCGGGCAGAGTCGAACATCACCGTCCCGGTGCGGCCGATTATCCGCCACCCGCCCGGAGTGGACTGGGGATAGACGGCGGCCATCTCGTCGGCCAGGCCGACCGATCCGGCCGGGACCGACGGCCGCGGCGTGGCCAGCCGGGGGACCGAAAGGGCGCCGGGTCCTCCGGCCAGGTAGGCGAAGCCGGGGGAGAAGCCGAGGAAAGCGACCGTGTACTCCGTGGCGCTGTGGCGGGCGACCACCTCCCGCCGGCTCAGGCCGCACATCTCGGCCACCGCCTCGAGGTCAGGCCCGTCGTAAAACACGGGGATGGTCACCGACCGGGGCCGGGTCGTGTCGATTTCCCCCAGCTCGGGCAGGGCCTGGGCCACCATCGAGAGGTCCACCGGTACCAGCGGTCCGGCCGGGTCGAGCCGCAGCAGCAGCGAGGACGCCCCGGCCACGACCTCTTCGACACCGTCCACCGGCCGGGCCCGCAACGCCCTCCACAGGCGATGGACGTCGCCCGGCGACGCCAACTCCACCAGCGCGGCCCGCTCCCCGACGGGGCGGACCCGGACCGGCTCGGAGCTCACCAGGTCCCTTATACCGGGGCGACGAACGGGGCGATGGCGACCCCGGCCGCCTCCAGACCCGAACGCACCGCCCGAGCCAGGCCGGCTGCACCCGGCTGGTCACCGTGAATGCAGATGGAGTCGGCGGCCACCCTGATCTCGCCGCCGTCGATGGCGATGATTCGTCCTTCTAGGACCATTTGCACGGCGCGGCGGGCTACCACCTGCGGATCATCGATGACCGAACCGGGTGTGCCTCGGGGGGCCAGCGTTCCGTCTCGGAGGTAGGCCCGGTCGGCGAAGACCTCGCGGTAGCACCGAAGGCCGGCCTCCGACGCCAGTCGCTGCATCTGCGATCCGTCCGGGCAGAGGAGGGCCAGCCCGAGAGCGGCCACCGCCCGCACGACCGGGGCGGCCACCGCCGCGTCGGTGACCGCCGCGTTGTAGAGCGACCCGTGGGGCTTGACGAACCGCAGCCGGCTCCCCGCCGCCCGCGCCGCCGCCCCCATGGCCCCCACCTGGTAGACGATTTCGGCGAAGAGGCGATCTTCCGGGACCTCTACGGGCCGGCGCCCGAACCCCTCCCGGTCGGCGTAGGACGGGTGGGCGCCGACGGTCACGCCCATTCGGGAGGCCTTGGCCGCGGTGGCCACCATGGTGGAGGGGTCGCCGGCGTGATAGGCACATGCCACAGATGCGCTACTCACCACCTGCAGAAGGTCGTCGTCGGACGGGCCGCCCTCACCGAGATCGGCGTTGAGGTCGACAGTGCCGCTTGTCACCGCACCAGTTTGGCGGCTCGGGGAGCCCTTACCAGGGCCACCTCGCACCGCCGCGACAGGAGAATGCTTGATCCGCCCAGGCCGGGATGGCAGGCTCGGGCGGATGGGACTATCCGAACGGGAGCGGGCGATCCTCGATTTCGAGGGTTCCTGGTGGACCGTGCCGGGCCCCAAGGAGGCCGCGATCCGGGCCCGACTGGGTCTGTCGGCGAGCCGCTACCGCGAGATCCTCGCCGGACTGATCGATTCACCTGACGCCCAGAGCGCCGCCCCGCTGCTCATCCGCCGGCTCCGGCGCGAGCGGGACCGGCGCCGACGGGCCCGCTTCGAGGGTCGCCCCGCCGGCGGCAGGAAATTCTGATGAACCGTCCCGCCCCGGGCCGGGGCCGACCCGACAGCGGCGTGCAGTGGGGTCGGGCCCTGGGCCTGATCGCGGTGCTGGTGATCGTCGGCGTGATCGTCCTGGCCAAGACCCACGGCCCCACCCCGACCGCCACGTCGACCACCGGTACCGCCACCCACCACGGCAGCACCACCACCTCCACGCTGGCCACGTCCACCACGACGACCGCCCTGCTGCCCGCTTCGCAGGTCAAGGTCCAGGTGCTGAACGGCTTGAAGACCGGTCTTCTGGCCAGCCAGTGGACGCAGAAGATCAAGACCCAGTTCGGCTACATCACCGAGCCGCCCGACGACGCCACCGTGACCGTGCCGGCGTCGATCATCTACGTGCTGACCCCCGGTTACCAGGCCGAAGCTCAGAAGCTGGCCACGTCGGTCGGTCTGACGGCCAGCGCGGTGTACCCGACGGTTCCCCCGCCGGCGAGCGCCCCGATCCCCACCGCCGACCGGGCCGCGGCCAACCTGGTGCTGGTGATCGGCCCCGACCTGGCGGCGACTAGCTGAACCGTCTGGTCGCCGAATGGCTGGCCGTCGCCGGCCGGGACCCCCGGAAGGCCGGCGTCTTCGTCGATTTCGACGGGACCCTCGCCCCTATCGTCGATGACCCGGCCGCGGCGCGGCCCCATCGTGCCGCCGTGGGGGTCCTGTCGGACCTGGCCTCTCGATGGGGGACGGTCGCCGTCGTGTCAGGCCGCCCCGTAGCTTTCCTCGCCGAGCACCTGGGCGGTTCGGGGGCGACGGTCTTCCACGGGCTCTACGGACTGGAGCGGGCCAACGCCTCGGGAGGTGTGGAGACCGACCCCGCGGCGGCGGCGTGGCGGGCGGCGGTCGATTCGGCCGCGACCGAGGCCGAAGCCGAGCTGGGGCCGGGGGCGGTGGAGCGCAAAGGCCTGACCGTAACCCTGCACTATCGAACCGATCCCGGTCGTGAGGCCCAGGTCGCCCGGCTGGCGGCCGGCTTGGCCGGTCGGTCCGGGCTGGTCGCCCACGACGCCAAGATGTCGGTGGAGTTGCGACCCCCGGTGCGGACCGACAAGGGCACGGTGCTACGCCAGAGCGCGGCGGGACTGGTGGCCGTGGCCTTCGCCGGGGACGACCTGGGCGACCTTCCCGCCTACGCCGTCCTCGCCCAGCTGCGCGCCGCCGGCGTTGCGACCCTGTCGATCGCCGCTGGCGGGGACGAGACCCCTCCCGCGGTGCTCGAGGCGGCCGACCTGACCGTGGAGGGCCCGTCCGGGATCATCGACGTGCTCCGGCAGCTGGCCGGTAGCTGACTCAACCGAGGTGCCTCGACCGAGGCTGCCTCGACCCGCCCACTCAGCCCCGGCCCCGCCCACTCAGTCCCGGGACCGCCCGCTCGGCCGTCCCGGCCCCGCCCGCTCAGCCGGCGCTTTCGCCGGCGGGGTGGGCCCGGCGGGCCTGCTCCAGTAGCCGGTCGAACCAGTCCAGGGGCGTGATTGCGCCGGCTGCGACCTTCAGGCCGGCCGCTCGGCGTCGGCGGTCATCGGCGGGGGCTTCTAGAGCCTGCTCCAGGGCGGCCGCGGTGTGGGTCACGTCGAAAGGGTTGACCCCGAAGGCGTGCTCGGACAGCTCGGCCCAGGCCCCGGCCTCGTGGCTCAACACGAGGGTGCCGTCGCGCTGGTTCACCAACGGCCCTTCCTTGGCCACCAGGTTCATGCCGTCGCGGACCGGGTTGACGAGCAGGACGTCGTAGCGGCGCAGCGCGGCGACCGAGCGCGGGTAGTCATCGGCGGGGTCGACGAGTACGGGCGTCCAGCCCGGGGTCGCCCATTTCTCGTTGACCCGATCGGCGAGTGAGAGCACCTCCTGGCCGTAGGCCTGATACTCCGACAGGCCGACCCGGGACGGGTAGACCATGGCGGCGAACACCACGCGGCCGCGCAGATCCGGGCGGCTCTCGAGCAGCTCGTCGAAGGCCCAGAAGCCCCGCAGGACGTTCTTGGAGGGCTCGATGCGGTCCACCCGGACGATCAACTGGCGGTCGCCGACCACCTCGTCGAGTTCCTGGAGGGCCCGGCCGCAGGCGTCGGACCCGGCGACGCCCGTCAGGTCGTCCCGGTCGGTGCCGGCGGGAGCGACGAAGGTCTCGACGGGGTGGCCGAGCTCCTCGTGGCAGCAGGCGGCGAAGGCCTCGGCCCAGCGCGACGTGTGGAATCCCACCGGCCCGCCGCCGGCCAGTCCCGACAGGACCTCGACGCGCACCTCGTCGGGCAGCGTGCGCAGCTCCTGGGGCGAGCACCACGGGGTGTGCAGGAACGTCGAGAGTCCGATGTCGGGGCGTCGGGCCTTGACCAGGGCCGGGACCAGAGCCAGCTGATAATCCTGGACCAGCACCGCGGCGTCGGGGCCGGCCGCCTCGCACACAGCCATGGCGAACGCTTCGTTGGCGGCGCGGTAGCGGCCCCACGCCTCCCACCAGTGGCGGTCGAATCGGGGTCGGCGCGGGTGATCCCACAACCCGTGGAGGCAGAACCACAGGGTCTGGTTGGCCACCACGTCGTAGTAGGCGCGGTAGTCGTCGGGTTCGATGGCCACCGGCAGGTAGTTGAACCCGCCGCTCGACACCGGTCCCTCGGACCCGCCCTCCCGTTCGGCGGCGGTGGTGGCCGCGGCGAGCCATAGTGCCCCGTCGCGCTGGGCCCCGGGACCGAGGGTGACGATCAGGCCCCCCGCCCCCCTCCTGGCCTGCACGGAGCCGTCGTCGGCGCGGACGAAGTTGATGGGACCCCGGTTGGATACGACTAGCAGTTTGGACCTGGCTTGCATGGTTGGCCCGACCATACCCAGCATGGAGGCATGCCCAGGGTCGTGGTAGCCCCCGACAAGTTCCGGGGCAGCGCGTCCGCGGGCGAGGTGGCCGCCGCCATAGGCGACCAAGCGCGCCGTCTCGGCTGGTCGGTCGATCTCGCTCCGCTGTCCGACGGCGGCGAGGGCTTCTGCTCCGTTCTCGGTGGGAGACCCCGGCCGGTGACGGTGCGCGGGCCGCTCGGCGAGCCGGTCGAGTCGGCCTGGTTCGAGCTCGACGGGGGCGCCACCGCGGCCATCGAGATGGCCATGGCGTCGGGCCTGGTCCTGGCCGGGGGCCAGGAGGCCAACGACCCGATGCGGGCGGGAACCGCCGGGGTGGGCGAGCTGATGGCCGCCGCGGTGAAGGCCGGAGCCCGGCGCCTGCTGGTGGGTATGGGCGGATCGGCGTCGACCGACGGCGGCTGGGACGCCCTGCAGGTCCTCGAACCCCACAGCCGCCTGTCGGGGGTGCGTATCGAGGTCGCCTGCGATGTACGGACCCGCTTCTTGGACGCCGCGGCGGTGTTCGCCCCTCAGAAGGGGGCGACGCCCGCCCAGGTGGAGATGCTGGGTCGGCGCCTCGAGCGATTGGCCCAGCTGTACCTCCAGCGATACCGGGTCGACGTCACCGGGATGGACGGAGCCGGGGCGGCGGGCGGTCTGGCCGGTGGTCTGGCGGCGGTCGGGGGGGTCCTCATGAGCGGGTTCGAGGTCGTCTCCGACCGGATCGACCTGCCGTCGCGCATCGAAGGGGCCGATCTCGTGATCACCGGCGAGGGCCTGCTCGACGACCAGTCCTTCGAGGGTAAATCGGTCGGCGGCGTAGCCGAACTCGGCGCCGAGCTCGGGGTGCCCGTGGTCGTCATCGCCGGCGACGTCGAGGGCGATCCGGACATCGAGTACCAGACTTTGGTTGGCTTCGCCGGGGAGGAAGCCGCCTGGAGCGACCCGCTCGGCGTGCTCCAACGCATCACCGCTCAGGTGCTCGCCGTAGCGCGCTGATCGAGCCGGGCCCCGAGCGACAGCGACGTCGCCCCGAGGGGCCCGGGGCGGCGCTCAGGCCGTCTTGCGGTGGGCCGGCACCTCGACGAGCGGTGGTAGCTCGAGGTAGCGGACCGCCACCGTCTCGGCGCCCGGCCGGACCAGGCGGGCCGCCCAGGGGAAGTCCTCGCCGGCCAGCCCGGCCCGCTCGACGGCCAGCTGCATGATGGACAGGGACTGCGGACCGAGCTCGGCGAGCGGACGGTTGCGGTGGACCCGTTCGCCGAGATCGCACTGCACCAGCCCGGCGTTGCCGAACCGGGCGGTCACATCTATCAGCAGGCCGAGGTCGACGCTGTAGCCCCCGGCGAAGGGCAACGACTCGAGGATGTGGCGGTAGGAGGCGCATTCGCCCGACAGCGGCTGGTCCAGGTCGGCCAGATGAGGAAAAAAGAGGGAGATGAGCGGCCGGGCGACCAGTTCGGTGGTGCGCCCTCCGTTGCGCTCGTACGAGCCCTTGGTGAACACCACGTCGTCGCGGGCGAGGAGCGGGCCGGCCAGCCCCAGCACGAAGGCCGAGGTGAACCCGCGGATGTCGCCGTCGCAGAAGACGATCACCTCCCCGGTGCAGACGTGAACCCCCTTCCACATGGCTTGGCCCTTGCCGTGGGCCGGGTAGTCGGGCAGGACCGCCTGGGTGGAGCACACTTCGGCTCCGGCTGCGGCGGCGACCCGGGCGGTGTCGTCGGTGGACCCGTCGTCGATGACCATGATCTGGTCCACCACGGGGACCGCCTCCACGAGGTCCCGCCTGATGCGGGTGACGATCTCGCCGATGGTCTCGGCCTCGTCGCGGGCCGGGATGCAGACACTGACCCGGCGTCCCCGCTTGGCCGCGAGGACCCGGCCGGCCGGGTAGTCGGCCGAGTTGAACGAGCGGCGCATGGCCTCAATCCTGCCACGACTGACATCGCCAGCCCGAAAGCGGGCTGCACCGCGGCGGCGAGGATGTACACTCGAAGCCGACATCATCAAGAGCGGCAGAGGGACGGGCCCTGCGAAGCCGCGGCAACCCACCGTCACTCCTTTGGGAACGTCGGTTCGGTGCCAATGCCCGGTTCGATGAGGCCATCAGGAGGAAATCGAAGTGTCATACGTCGAAGGTCTGCGGTGCCGGGAATGTGGCCGGCCCTACCCGGCCGAAGCTCTGCACGTCTGTGAGTGGTGTTTCGGTCCGCTCGAAGTGGTCTACGACTACGAGGCCATACGGGCGGCTGTTTCGCGGGCGAGCATCGCCGCCGGGCCCCTGTCCATCTGGCGGTACGCCGACCTGCTCCCGGCGGCGGCCGACGGCGCGGTGAGCCTGGGGGCCGGGTTCACCCCGCTGGTCCGGGCCGACCGGCTGGCGGCCGAGCTCGGCCTACGGGAGCTTTGGATCAAGAACGACACCCTCAACCCCACCGGATCGTTCAAGGACCGGGTGGTCTCGGTCGCCCTCACCAAGGCCCAGGAGCTCGGCTTCAAGGTGGCGGCCTGCGCCTCGACGGGGAATCTGGCCAACTCGGTGGCGGCCCACGCGGCCCACGCCGGGATGGAGTCGGTGGTGTTCATCCCCGCCGACCTGGAGGCCGGCAAGGTCGTGACCACCGCCGTCTTCGGTGGCCGCCTGGTGGCCGTCGAGGGCAACTACGACGACGTCAACCGGCTCTGCGCCGAACTCGCTGGTGAGCACCCGGCGTGGGCCTTCGTCAACGTCAACGTGCGGACCTACTACGCCGAGGGGTCCAAGACGCTGGCTTTCGAGACCGCCGAGCAGCTCGGCTGGCAGGCGCCCGACCACGTCGTGGTGCCCGTCGCCTCGGGGAGCCAGCTGACCAAGGTGGCCAAGGGCTTCAAGGAGCTGTGGGCGGTCGGCCTGCTCGACGAGGAACCTCATGTGCGGATATCGGGGGCCCAGGCCACGGGGTGCTCCCCGGTGGCCACCGCCTTCGCCGCTGGGCGCGACGTCGTCAAGCCGGTCAAGCCCGACACCATCGCCAAGTCCCTCGCCATCGGCAACCCCGCCGACGGCCCCTACGCGCTCGAAGCCGTGCGGGCCTCGGGGGGCGGCTTCGGGTCGGTCACCGACGACGAGATCGTGGCCGGGATCCGTCTCCTGGCCCGCACCGAGGGGATATTCGCCGAAACCGCCGGGGGGGTCACCATCGCCTCGCTGGTCCAGCTCGTAGATTCGGGCGTGGTCAGACCCGACGAGCGGGTCGTCGCCCTGGTGACCGGGAACGGCCTCAAGACCATCGAAGCGGTGGCCCCGCACTGCCGGCCCACCGCGACCATCGCCCCCACCCTCGAGGCCTTTGCCGAGGCCGTCGACCTTCCCGCGGAGTTGTAGAGCATGACGATCAGCGTCCGGATACCCACCCAACTGCGACCCCTGGCCGGAGGTCAGTCCACGGTCGCGGTGGACGGCTCGACCGTCGGCGAGGCGCTCAAGTCCCTCGAGGCCGCCCACCCCGGCTTCGAGGACCGGCTCTTCGACGAGACCGGGAAACTTCGACGCTTCGTGAACGTCTTCGTGGCCGACGAGGACATCAGGTTCCTCGACGGGCTCGAGACCCCGGTGGCCGACGGGACCACCCTCTCCATCGTGCCCGCGGTAGCCGGCGGCTGAACCCGTCGACCAGCCGGGACGGGGCCGTCATCGGCGGCGTGCCTCGGCTCCGGTCCCCCCGAAAAGGGCCTCACGACACAACCGCGGTTGCATTGGCGGCGTCTAGGCGGTTTACTGGTTAGCACTCGGGATGTGAGAGTGCTAACCGGAACCCAACGGAGGGAACCAGAGAGAAATGCCCAAGCTGATTGCTTTCGACGAAACCGCCCGGCGGGCCTTGGAGAGCGGGATGAACCAGCTCGCCGACGCTGTACGGGTGACGCTCGGCCCCAAGGGCCGCAATGTGGTCCTCGAGAAGAAGTGGGGTGCCCCCACGATCACCAACGACGGCGTGTCCATCGCCAAGGAGATCGAGCTCGAGGATCCTTACGAGAAGATCGGAGCCGACCTGGTCAAGGAGGTCGCCAAGAAGACCGACGACGTCGCCGGTGACGGGACCACCACGGCCACCGTGCTGGCCTGGGCGCTGGTCCGCGAGGGCCTGCGCAACGTGGCGGCCGGGGCCAACCCGATGTCGCTCAAGCGGGGCATCGAGGCCGCCGTCGAGGCGGCTATCGGCTCGCTGAAGAACCTTTCGAAGGAGACCGAGACCAAGGAGCAGATCGCCCAGGTCGCGTCTATCTCGGCGGCTGACACCGAGATCGGTGACCTGATCTCGGAGGCCATCGACAAGGTCGGCAAGGACGGGGTCATCACCGTCGAGGAGTCGCAGACCTTCGGCATGGACCTCGAGCTGGTCGAGGGCATGCGCTTCGACAAGGGTTACATCGCCCCCTACTTCGCCACCGACCCCGAGCGCATGGAGGCGGTCCTCGAGGACCCCTACATCCTGCTCGTCGGCTCGAAGATCTCGGCCGTGCGCGACCTGCTGCCCCTGCTGGAGAAGGTCATGCAGTCCGGCCGTCCGCTGGTGATCATCGCCGAGGACGTCGAGGGCGAAGCCCTGGCCACTCTGGTGGTCAACAAGATCCGGGGCACCTTCAAGAGCGTGGCCATCAAGGCCCCTGGCTTCGGCGAGCGCCGCAAGGCCATGCTCCAGGACATCGCCATCCTCACCGGCGGCCAGGTCGTCACCGAGGAGGTCGGCCTCAAGCTGGAGAACACCACCCTCGACCTGCTGGGCCGGGCCCGCAAGGTGGTCGTCACCAAGGACGAGACCACCGTGGTGGAGGGTGCCGGCGACGAGGCTGACATCAAGGGCCGCATCAACCAGATCAAGGCCGAGATCGACAACACCGACTCCGACTACGACCGCGAGAAGCTGCAGGAGCGGCTGGCCAAGCTGTCCGGCGGCGTGGCCGTGATCAAGGTGGGCGCCGCCACCGAGGTGGA